>SLDY01000008.1 GCA_007125005.1 Natronohydrobacter sp. | reverse complement strand
CAGCGCAGCCACAGCATCGCGGCTTCCGCCTCCGTGATCATGCGTGGCGATGGCAGGGGTTTGCGCATGCGGGGCTCTTGCCCCACCTGATCAGCGAAGCTGTGGAAGTATTCGGGCCAGGCGTTGAAATAACCCTGCGGCTTGACCGAGGGCAGCTGGGCGAACACGTCGGCCGCAAGCTCCAGCCGATCTTGCACAAGCGCGGTGGTCCATTCACCCATGGCGCACCTCCCTGACCGCGGGGAGTTTGCCGTACAGCTTTTCACCAAGCTGGCGGACCAGTTCGCGCTCGGGCCATGTGAGTCGGTGGTCATCAAGCCACACTGCCAGCAATCGCTGTTCATGCCAGCCGTCCCGCATGACCTGTTCAGGCTCACGCCGTGTGCCGCCATAGCCTTTGGGATAGTAGCTCATGCCATGCCCCCATTGGTCTCGATGGCCCAGAGCAGGATCGCAATGGCATCAGCTTCATTGTCATCGGCGGGATTGAACCCGCGATCACGGGCAGCATCGATCATGCTTTGCTTTGGAGCATTGCCCCGGCCTGTCAGGAACTTCTTGATCGTGCCGACAGGAACGCCCTGGTAAGGCACGCCGCGCAATTCACCCCAGCTCGACAGGACGGCCAGCAGCCCACCAAAGACGTGCGCCGCGTCGGTGCCGATATGGCGGCGCACTTCCTCGAAGTAGATCGCCTCGATTGGCCCGGACAGCCTGTCGATCTCGGTCAGCCAGTTGGTGAAGCGCAGGTATCGCATCCCACCGCCGTCATAGCGGTTCGGTTTGAAGCTGGCTGTACCGCTGGTGATCAGGCCGTCAAAGCCGCGGATGGCCCAGCCAGTCGTAGTGCCGAGATCGAGGGCAAGGATGGTTTTCGCTCTGCCGGAGACTTCGGGCAGCGCATGGGTCAGGATTTGGTCTTGTCCATTCATTGTGAAGGCTCACGATTTCGAGTGGGCCTTCGGCTTTGGTCACAGTCAAATTACCCGTCGCGGCCGCGGCAAACAAGAAAATTCGCCCATCCGTCGGGTGTCACCACCTGTCACCACTTGTCACCACCTGTCCGCGAAGTGGTGACAGCAAAAAAGGCAATAGATACAACGTTGTCACCACTGTCACCACCTGTCACCACTAAAATCCTTTGTACATATGAGAAAGCGTATATTCAGACCAAAACACACACCTATAGGTAAAAGGAAGAAAGATGGCGGTTCAAGTGGTGACAGTGGTGACACGATTGATATAAAAGGAATTTCTCTGTCACCACTTGGCCCGTGAAGTGGTGACACAGCCAAGGTGGTGACACGTTTGAACGAAATGTTGTCATTCAAACGTGTAGCAAAATTCCATTTGCCAAGAAACATGCCCCCGAACCAAGCAAAGCGCCAGACCGCTTGATCGAGACCCTGACACAGTGCACAGTCGCATGCATTGCTTTTGCGCAGGTGACGAGCGGGAGAAGAAGCGGCGATGCTCGACCAGACGCACCAGGCTGTCATTCTGAAGATGCGGCGCAGCCTGTTCGGCTATGCTTGCGCGCTGTGCGTCGATATCGCCAGTGCCGAAGACCTGTATCAGGAAGCCATGCTCCGCGTCCTGTCTGCCCGCAGCATCCCTGACGACGAAACGGCCTTTCGGGTCTGGCTGTTTCGGATCATGCGCAACCTGTGGATCGACGGACTGCGCGCCGCCGGACGTTTGCCCGATTTCGATGATGATGCGGATATTGACAACATCGCGCCGAACAGTGGTGATGATCTGGTGGTAAACGCCCTTGCAGTCAGACAGGCATTCCGCACGCTTCCCAAAAAGCACCGCGACGTTCTGGCACTGGTCGACATTTGTGGTTTCAGTTATTCTGAAACTTCCAAATTGTTGGATGTGCCGCAGGGAACCATCATGAGCAGGGTCAGTCGCGCAAGATCTGCGCTTGCAATCAAGATGCAAGAGAATTTCACGATTGTAGCACTTCCTATGCAACGCCCATCTCGTCAGAACCGAGGAAAGTGATGGGCGCGCAGATCACGGACGACCATCTCAACGCGTTTGTAGATGGAGAACTGAAGCCACACGATGCGGCGCGTGTGACCTTGGCGATCACGTCTGATCGAGCGATTGCGCAGCGCGTGGCCCGGTTGCAGCAGATGAAGTCGGCTGTCTCGGGGTTTGCTGACGCTGCCTCAGTCCCCGACATACCACTGCACAAGCCAGATCGCCGCCCGGTATGGCGGGCTGCGGTTGGTCTGGCTGGCATGGCGGTCGCACTGGTCATGCTCGGCCTTTCGATCCCAAGCCTCAACCGAACCGCGCCTGAGACCGCCATAGCGCCCGGCACGATCGCGCCTACCTTCATGGCGCAACATGATCAGTGGACCGCGCAATCGCAAATTTCGGCCGATTTCGATTTGCCCGATGATTACGTCTGGATGGCTCCAGTCATGCTGTCGAGCAATTTGCGGCTTGTGTATCTGGCCAGCTCAGGCGCGGAAGTTCATCTGGGTTTCAAAGGACCGAATGCCTGCAGGATCAGCCTTTTCGTGACCGCCGCCGAAGGGGGTGACGGCGGATTGAAAATGGATATCGCGGAACCGATCCAACATGCGCAATGGCAAACCGGCGCGCTTGGTTTCATGATGATCGCCCGCGACATGGCGCCCACGCGCTTTGCAACGGTCGCGACAGGCTTACACCTGAACAGCCGCACGCATTCGCCGGACCCTGCAATGCAGGTCGCGTTGCTGCAAGCCGCGCGTCTGCCCTGTAACGCCTGACAAAAGTTTTCCGCACGCCAATGGAATAATCGGCCTCCCGTCAGCGTCTGTAACACTGAGGGCATCAATATTATGCGCTCAGACACTGAAGCTGAACATGGGAGGATGAACAGCGTGCCACATAAAGAACGCGGGCTCATAGAGCTCTATCACCAGGACCCCGAACAGGCGGACTATCTGGTGTTTGGTCGAAAAGCAGGGCCGGATCGGCGTGGTTTCCTGAAAGGGGCCGGGCTTGCCTCCATGGGCGCGGTGCTGGGGACGACGATCCCGTTCAGCGCACATATGCCTGCGGGTCTGATCCCGGCGGCATTGGCCGAAACCGTGAGTGAGTTCTCGCTCGAGTCCAAGCACGCCGACATGATCGTGCATAATGACCGCCCGATGAATGTCGAGGCGGCGGCGCACCTGCTGGATGACGACGTTACACCTGCTTTGAAACACTTCATCCGCAACAACGGCTCCATGCCTATGCCGATGAGCAAGGCTGACTGGCGGCTGACCATTGATGGCGAAGTCAATGAAGCGCTTGAGCTGTCCTACGATCAGCTGATGAACGACTTCGAGCATGTAACCATGCGCGCTCAGCTTGAATGCGGTGGAAATGGTCGCGCGGGCTTCAACCCGCTGCCGCGGGGCAATCCGTGGACGATCGGGGCAATCGGCAATGCGGAATGGACTGGCGTGCGGTTGTCTGACATCCTGCGCCGTGCCGGGCTGAAACCTTCGGCCGTCTATACAGGCCATTTCAGTTATGACGATCACCTTTCGGGCGATCCCGACCGTCAGGCAATCTCGCGTGGGGGGCCGATCGACAAGATGATGGACCCGCATACCATTGTCGCGCTGAAGATGAATGGCGAGGATATCCCGATTGAGCATGGCTATCCCGCCCGCATCGTCGCGCCCGGCTGGGCGGGATCGGTCAGCCAGAAATGGGTTACACGGATCTGGGTCCGCGACCGTGAACATGACGGGCCGGGCATGACCGGTCTCAGCTACCGTGTGCCGCGTCATCCCGTGGCGGCGGGCACCGAAGTCGCCCATGAAGACATGATGGTCATGGGCTCGATGATCGTGAAATCCGCGATTACCAACCCTGTCGCCGGGGCAGAAACCCGGGCGGGCGCACCGTTTGCGGTGCGCGGTCAAGCATGGGCCGGTGACAACCATGTGGTTCGGATGGAAACATCGATTGACTTTGGTGCAACCTGGCAGACAGCAGAGTTGAGCGCGCCGCCAAACCGCTATTCGTGGCAGCGCTGGCAGCAGACAGTTATCCCGCCGATGGCCGGATACTATGAAGTCTGGGCACGCGCGACCGACAACCAAGGCAACAGCCAGCCGATGGTCGTGCCGGGCTGGAACCCGCGGGGGTATCTGAACAACTCCTGCCACCGCATCTACTTCACAGCGGTGTAAGGAATTAAGTCAGAAAATGAAGAACCTTCTTTCACTTTGCGGGGCGGCATGTGCTGCCCTGCTGCTGGCCGCACCGATCGGGGCAACCGAGCAGGAGCGGATCACCAACTTGGCCGATGTGCCCGAGGACTTCGAATTCTATCCCCTGCCACCCGGCGAGGGTGTGGATGAGGTCTACTACGGCTGCATCGCCTGCCACAGCCTTCGCACAGTTACGAACGGGGGCTATTCGCGCGCTGTCTGGGACGAATTGCTGGACTGGATGGTGGAGGATCAGGGCATGATGGAGCCCGAGCCCGAGATTCGTGAGATCATGCTGGAATATCTTTCCATCCATATCGGCGAGGATTGGCAGGGCTAACCGAACGGTACTCCCTTGATAGGCCCAGTCTAAGATTAAGGCCGAAACAGCCGCCGCGCTTAAAGTAATTTGGTGCGGCGGACAAATGCCAGTGACTGAGGTGCATCAGCCCTGAACGTTCCAACTTGAACTATCGGGAACGAATGGCCTCTTTTTTCCCCTTGTGACGGTGGTTCCAAGATGGGGCGCATCATTGTCAATCGCGGCTGTCAATCTGACATCGGCCGTCGTCGCGCTAGCGCAGTCCTTCTCCGCAAAGGGCTGAATCGCGACACGGTGTAGGGTTGCTCGATTCAAGGTGGCAGACGGTCAGGGCAAGTCGGATTTGTCCCTGAGTTCATAACGCCATGCGCGCCCTCCGCGGGATCTTGCCTGATAGCGCCTCCACTGTCGCGATTTCAGATAGGCCCCGACCCGCATCTGATCGCCTTTGGTCCATTTGCCCGGTTCGATACCCAGCGCAGTTTCGAGTATCTCGCCGACCGAGACATCGATGATTGGTTCGGTGCGTTCGAATTCTTCATCTTGCCAGTCATCATAGCCTGCATGGCCAAGGTTCACTCTGCGTATGTCATGGGTCAGCCATCGATCAATCAGGGCGTCCCAGGCATCTGACTGGTATCGCTTGTCCTGCTCTTCGTGGGCGGCCTTCAAGAGGTACTTGTCCTCGAGCCACCAGATGGCTCCGGCCTTGAAGCGCGCCACGGCCTCGGCCCAGATTTGATCGCGCGCCTGCGACAGTCCCTTGATATCGATCTCGCCGCAGCGGAT
>SLDY01000022.1 GCA_007125005.1 Natronohydrobacter sp. | reverse complement strand
GGACGGCAATGTTGCCGGGAGCGTTATCCTTACGGATGCGGGCGGCATCCTCGCGAAAGGACACGTCGAGTTGCCAGTGCAGGACATTCTCGATGGCTTGAAAGGGACGCCACCAGCGGCGTGAGCCAAACGCGATTGCCCTGTTAAAAAGGGGGAGATTACCGGTAGAACTCATCATTACGGCGCCGAGCGCGTGTGCAATCACCGCACTATCGTGCTGAGTTCAGTGCGAAATACATTTCTCGATCAATGCTCAAGGATTGATCCATAAATTCATAGACAGACAGCAAGAGGAAATTCTCAAATCTTGGTATTCTGTGATTACGAAATCACTTAGCTCTGCAATAGAAAAAGCGCCGTTGCAGCTGAACTGGCCATAGCACGTATCTCGCGTATCTCTGACATGAGTAAAAGCCTTTCTGTCAACCGCGCCAATCCGTCGGGTTCAGAAATGATTTTCAGATCCGCAGTACCAAAAAGCTTGATTGCAGAATCGCGGAGTCGAGTATATTGATCATCAATTGGCAGTAACCCGAACTCTTTCGGTAAACCGAATGCAGTCTCCAAGATTTTTCGGATAGGCGGATTTCCAAGTAACGCGAACCATTGAGCTTTCTCGGTGCTGAAGTTATCGACAAGTTCAGGGAGATCGCGTTGAAGAGAAAGAGCAAGGCGCATTGTTTCATTTTGTGAACCCACGCTTATCTCAAAGCTGCGGGAGATGTATTGGGATATGATCTGACTCTGTTGCATTGACACTGCGGTTTCTGCACTCTGGGTCATTGAAAGGTGACCAAAGGCTTTTGCAAAGGCGCGATATCTGGTGTCCGAGAGCCGGTTTGCAAGTGCCGAGGGGTTATCAGTTCCCCCTTCTAAAATCTTCCGGATAAAAGCTCTGTAATCGATGTCATCCTGCAATCCAAATGCGCCAAGAACAACACGAAGCAACCTCCGGTCATTGACAAGATCCTCAGCGGATTCGATTTTTGCAAAGTTTTTTTCGAAATATTCTATTTCGCGGCGTATAGGATTACTTTTGGTAAAGCTTTGCTCTTGCCGATCTTTTGTCCTTTGAAGAAAGGACCATCCTGCAAGTCCTGGGAGGGGAATTACCGGTTGAAAGCTCATCGTGAACCCGAAGAGAAAAGACGTGCTTCGCGCGGCAGCAGCGTCCGCAAGGCTTTAAGAGTTTGATAATAGTCTCCTTGCATGGCAGCTTCTGAGGCTGCTGTTAATAGGACCCGGCTGTCGTTATCCATAAAGACCTGGCTGAGTTGCTCGATGGATTTTAAAAGTGGTCCCAGAATTTCTTCCTGCGACCCATCACCTGCCAGAATCAATTGAGCGAGATAGCAAGTTCGCTTCACAGGGGTTTTTGCTTGATCTGGGTGAATTGCATCCCGAAGTCTAAGAACATTGGCGTTTGGTGTTTTAATAGACAAACTGCTACGCTTGGAGCCATTCTCAACCACTGCTCCGTTGAGCAAGAAACGTTCATAAGCAGCAAGGCGAATAACGAGCCCACTCATAACTGCTCCCCCTTTCCGGATAAACCACACATCAGTGCATAATTGATATCGATCAGGACAGTCGCTGACCCTGTGCCATCCAACACGAAATCTGTTTGTTTCTCGACAAATCTGGCCAAACTGAGCAACTGGAGTTTCAGCGATAAAGGAAGCTGGTTTTCTGTTGAAGCCAAATCTATCGCAAATTCTGTCCAGAGACGACGGTTCTGCACTAATGCTGCCACAAGCTCTGGAAATGAATGACCAGGATCCTTGCTCGCTCGCTGCAAGTTTGAGGTGATCTGCGCTATTACCTCATATTCTGCAGCGCGCGCTGTTTTCTGAATTTTTTTTGGGTTTCCGTAAGTGGCAATTGCCTGTGCATGTGCGTTCATTCGATCTCTCTCGAATCAATAACCAGCAGATAAGGTGCTGAGCCCCAAGAGCAGGGGCTCAGTACTAGGACTGATTAGCGGAAGAGCGCCAGAATATTTTGCGGCTGTTGGTTAGCGATCGAGAGCGATTGTGTCGCCAACTGCTGTTGCACCTGCAATGCCTGCAGGCGCGCAGATGCGGCCTCCATATCTGCATCAACGAGCGAGCCGATACCTGTTGTCAACGAGTCGATCAGCCCCGAGATGAATGAACTCTGGGTTTCTACGCGTCCTTGTGCCGAACCGAAAGCAGCAGCGGAGGCGATTGAAGTCTGGATGAGCCCTTCAATCTGCTCGAGAGCAGAGTTTGCACCGATGGAAGATGTTACATCGATGTTATTCAAGGCCTCAAGTCGCCCGCCAATCACGGTATCATCGGAGCCAAAAGCACGCGCTTCGATGGTCACAGTATTTGCTGCGGCACCCGAAGTGTTGGTGATCCTCAAAATGTTGTTTTCAGTCCCTGCGACAGTGACTTCGAGCCCCTCGCCTCCGCGTTCCGTCAGCCAGGAATTCAGAGCAGCAGCAAGGCCTGCGGCAACATCGGCCCCTGTATCGCCGTCACGAGCAATGTAACGGATCGTGTTATTGTTGGCGGTGTTGAGATTGTTCGCACCGCCGAACAGATCGCCGGCAGATGCACTTAATGAGATGCTGAATCCATCACCTGCCGCGATGTTACCGGCAGAAAAGGTAATATCGCGGGGTGCGGGTGTTACAGCGGCACCGGCAAGTGCCGCCGAAGCAGCGCCGTCGGTGATCTTGTCGCTAAGATCTGTTCCGGCAAGTCCTGCCGTAGTTACAGTTATGGAAGAAGCTGTCGTGCCAAGATCGCGTTTTGCTACTGAGATATTTGCTGCCGTGACAGAGCCGTCTGCCGACCGATCAAGCGACGATAGAATATCTACCCGTCCACTTCCGGCCTCTGTGGCGCGATTCGATAGCAGGTTCAGACCGTTGAACTGCGCGGTTGTTGTGACAGATGCGATCTGCTCACGTAGCGCAACAATATCGTCCTGGATTTTGCCACGATCGACATTCTCTTCCTGAGCGGCGACGATCCGCCCTTTCATCTGTGTGAGCAGATCGGTGACAGTCTCTGCGGCTTTGGAGGCAACTGCCAGAGTGGATTTGCCAAGCGCAAGGCTGTCGGTAATCCCCTTGAATCCCTTTACATCTGCTTCCATGGTTTTGGAAATTGCCCAAACAGCAGCATTGTCGCGCGCGGTCCCGACAGACTTTCCCGTCGAAATTTCATTCTGTGTTTTCGCAAGGTTTGAATTGATTCCACGCAAGGTCTGCAGCGCTACCATCGCGCTCGTATTTGTCAGAATGCTTGACATTTCATGTTCCTTCAAGTTTGTGCATTTTGCACATTTCATCATGAGCATCCGATTAAAGATGCGGTGTGTCGCATTCTGCGATTTTCTGTATTCGTTTAGATCGGACAGACCCAGCCTTCTGACTTCTGTGGTAAATTTCGCAAGAATTCATTTAAAAAGCTTTAAGAGCCTGATGTGAAAATCTGCTACTTTGAATCAGGGTTAATGGCTCAGACTTTACGTTCCATAAGCGTATGATCACAACGCATTGCGCTGCGCGCGCCTTTGCGATCATAAATTGCAGCCTCCTGTGCGTCGTAGATGTTGGAAAGATGCTCTTGGGCATTTTGAAAGCCAACTATGGCCGCGTTGATCAGATCGGAGTTATGTCTGAGGGCCTTGCGAAATATTTCGAACCCTGTAGGGGGCAAGCGGGGCATGTCCAGCTTGCCGAGCGCCACGTCCTTTCGTGTAGAAATGGAGGCCAAAGTCTTGTAATCGCCTACAATCAAAGCGTTTCGTTCGGCGGCCAACAGTGCCATGACCTCTGACAGTGGATCATCTGTCTTCATGACTCACCTCCATTGCTCCGCGATCAAACTGGTCGCGCCGAAGCACCATTTCCGCGAGTCCGAGGCCTCTGCGCGCGGCAACATGTTTAGCGCGCGCCTCCAGTAGCATAGAAGAAAGTTGATCTTCGCCTATTCCGCCTCCGAACTCCGAGAGCGGGCGATCGGCGCCGGTTGCCTTGAGTAGCTGGGCTAACATTACCGCTTCAAAGCTCCGCGCCACATCCTCTATCGAAGAAGAAGGGCTGGCGCGAAGCCCTTCACCGGGGGCGGCGGGCAGAGTTGCTGGTGTCGGATTGATAAGCATTGCGTTTTTACTCCAGAGCAGAATTCCCCAAGAATACAGCTGCCTGGTAAAGATTCGGTAATCAATCGACGGTATCATGGACACAAGACTGAAGTTGAACAGGGTCAAGCTACGATGATTCTTCCCGCCAAACTTGGCTTTTACGCCATGCACAAACAGCAAGGCGATGCGCTAGATGAGCCTGCCATAATGCATG
The DNA here is from genome assembly GCA_007125005.1 of Natronohydrobacter sp. Taxonomy (GTDB): domain Bacteria; phylum Pseudomonadota; class Alphaproteobacteria; order Rhodobacterales; family Rhodobacteraceae; genus Roseinatronobacter. The sequence goes on along the minus strand of SLDY01000022.1, from coordinate 13,353 downwards.
GCGAGTTTGGGCGCTTGATGGTCGAAATTGAGGCAGAAGATACGGTATCACAGACGCCTTTGGTTGCGCAGGGAGAAAAATCATTGTCATCAAGTTCAACAGAGGGTTGTTCTGAATTTTGCGATGATTTGAAGAAGATAATAAAGCCACTCCTGAAGTTTTCTGAAAATAACGGAAATCATGTAAAATCAGATCCGGCAGAAATAAGGATGTCTTGTCGCGAGTTTTCAAATAATTCAACTGGATTAAATCGAAGTATGAATGACCCCCATCCATTAACAATCCCCTCGTTCTTGGAGGATAATTTAATGGATTATAAAAACGAAAACTCCAATGACGTATTGGTTAAAAGCGGTCTGTCTGAACATGTGGTGCCGGAGTCGTTGAGAGAATCAGAAAATGATGACGGGATCGAATTAAAAAAAGAGAAAAACTCTATCGATTCAGTCGAAAAGGGGGGGTTATATTTCGCTGTAGATAATTCTACTATAATCGAAGATTTAGGCAAATTTCGTTATTCGAGTGAGATTGTGTCATTGAATTTCGTGGAGGAAAGTTTTAAAAATGAGTTATATCTGGAGCCTACGCATATGAAGGAACTTACGAGAATCAAAGGCAAAAGTGAGGGTGATATAATATTTCACGCGTCAGCTGATGGTTTCCGCCGAATCGATGCGATGTTAATTGGTGATAGAAGTAGTTTTTCAAAAATAGACAAAGATTTTGATTTAATTTCAGAATCTAATAGCTCCGTAAGCTCTTCAGATAATCTGGGTTATGTCGTTTACGGAAAACGAGACGCTATGCGATTGGAACACTCAGCCATATATTCTTTGGATGATGTAAAAGCGAACAAAGTCGATTCCGTTTCAATTCAGATAAACAATCTGCAGAAAACTTCTTTTGATCAAAAGAATACTCAAATGCCAGTTGTACCCATGATTGTTCAAGCGCAGTTGGAGAAAGGGATCGAACGCGAAGCCGAGCTTAAAGCATTGCCCGAAAAGATAGCAGAGCTCTCAGGTGCAGCGGTGACGAGAGTGTCTGCACATATGTCGGGTTCTGTAGCTCCAGTTTTTTCCTCCGGTCTCTTGTCCGCTCCACTTGCCGTGCAGTTTTCGGGAGCGCTTCGCGAAGCATTGCATGGTCCGGTAGTTTTGCAACTTGCGCCCGCAGAACTTGGAAAGGTCCGCATAGCGATGATGATGACAGATAACGGAATGCAAGTTTCGATATTTGCAGAGCGTTTCGACACTTATGATCTGATGCGAAGATTCGCTTCAAATCTTACAGATGATCTACGAGATATGGGGTTTGATAGTCTTGATCTGTCATTCGCTCACAAAGGGCAAGATGAAGAGGCATCAGGCAGTAATCGGCAGAAAGACATATTTCCCGAAAAACTTGTCCTTGATCCATTAAACGAAGGTACGGTGTCAGCCTCTTCGCTATCAGCAGGGTGTATCGATGTTCGCGTCTGATTTATGGAGCGAAAAAATAGTTTCACAGATAATGAGGAAATTTGATATAATTTCTTTTTTATCTTCATTTAACGCTCATCCTGAATGTAAAAGAAGGTAAGAGAAGATGTTGATGACTCCAGCGCAAGGTATTTCTACAAGTCAGGAAAACGCAACTTCTGGTTTTGCCGGAAAAACAACATCTAAGATTTCCAGTGATTTCGAGACGTTTCTTCGGATGTTGACGACACAAATGCAAAACCAAAATCCGCTCGAGCCTATTGAAGCGTCTGATTTCGCGGTACAGTTGGCCACATTTTCCGGAGTCGAGCAACAAGTGCGGACAAATGATATTCTGGCGGAGCTTTCCAATCGGATGGGGCTCTCGGAATTGGCAGGCTGGGTTGGCCGAAAGGTGCTTAGCGCAGCGCCGCATTTCTTAAATGAGTCAACCTTACAGCTGGTGCCACCGGAGGTCGTGGGAGCGGACTATGCCGAACTTGTTTTTCGTGACCTCTACGGAGTTGAAATTGCGCGCCATCCAACCGATCCGAGCGCAACGGAGATCCTGTTCACTCCAAGTTCATTTGGCGGGAGTGAATTGAGTGCCGGGTTTTATGAGATAGAAATGCAAAGCTTCAGGGCAGGTACCTTGATTTCCAGCGCGCCGGTACTTGGGTATGCACCGGTTGAAGAAGCCCGCATAGATGCGGGTCACGTGCTTCTGGTCCTCAAAGGGGGGCATATCATTGATAGCTCGAAGGTCGTGGGATTGCGTGAGTAGACGGATGTGATGGCGCAGCACCACTGGCGTTTCGTAAGGTGAAGAGATATGCGCGGGTTCAGGATGGTCTGTATCGGTTGCCCTATTAGAGCGTGCAGCACTGCCACGGGTACATGCCAGTTGCTTGCGCGCAGTTGACGAGCAGAAAACTTGCTATCGCCTTTGCTTGAAAAGACTGCAAATACTCGTGCTGCTGCGGCCTAAGCGCAAACTCGAAAGGCGAATCGCGTCCATATGCAACGTGTGTTAATCAACGGATTTGGCAGAATTGGTCGCACAGTGCTGCGGGCTTGGTTGCAAGGCGGTTGGCCCGAGGTCGAGATTGTGGGGATCAATGATATTGCCAGCTCGCAGGACTGCGCCTACCTGTTTGAGTTTGATAGCATTTTTGGCCCCTTCAAGGGTGGCGTTCATATCGGAGCGGACATGTTGCAGATTGGACAGCGGAAGCTGCGCTTCAGCCATGTCGCGGATCTCTCTGATCTTGATCTGCGCGATATTGATCTCGTCATGGAATGCACAGGCCGAGTGGACCGGACGGAAGTTGCACGCCGTGGCTTGAGGGCGGGAGCCGCGCGTGTTCTGATATCCGGGCCTTCAGATGCAGCCGAAATCACGATAGTGCTCGGCGCTAATGACCACATGCTCACGCCGGATCACTGTCTGATCTCCAATGCATCATGTACGACAAACGCCCTTGCGCCGTTGGTGCGCTTTTTGCACAGCCGCTGGGGTGTTCAGACCGGGTTCATGACAACAGTGCATTGTTATACTGGCAGCCAGCCAACTGTAGATTCTCCCAGAGGAGATCCTGCACGATCGCGGGCGGCCGCACTCTCCATGGTCCCGACAACCACCAGCGCTCAGCGACTCGTGGAGCATGTGCTGCCCGAATTGAAGAGCAGGTTGCTCGGGGCTGCGGTGCGGGTGCCCACAGCCTCTGTATCTGCGGTTGATCTTGCTGTTGTTCTGGAAAGACCGGCAACGGTGGAGGCCGTTAACCTTGCCTTGCGAGAGGTCGGGGGTGTGATTGGCTGGACAGACCGCCCGCTCGTCTCGATTGATCTGCGCGCGCGCCCCGAAAGTATTGTCATGGCCTTGCCGGAAACCATGCAGACGGAGGGCGGCCTGCTGCGGCTGTTTGGCTGGTATGACAACGAATGGGGGTTTTCGTGCCGTATGCTGGACGTGGCTGCGAGAATTTCGGCGTTTCGATAAGTGATTTTACTTGCATTTTTATGCCCGAGGCCTCATTTAGGGGCTGCGACGTTACCACTATCGACTACTGTTCTCCGTCTACGGCCACAGTGACTTCGATCTTGCACTGACTGAGCCGGGCTGCCGCATAGTGTGGGCAGTATTTTGATAGGAGACTTCACAATGGCCAATGGCACAGTGAAATGGTTCAATGCCACCAAAGGTTACGGCTTTATCCAGCCTGAAGGCAGTTCCAAGGATGTATTCGTCCATATTTCGGCAGTTGAGCGCGCAGGTCTGCGTGGTCTGGATGATGGTCAGAAAGTGACTTTTGATCTGGAAAAAAGCCGCGATGGCCGCGAATCCGCGAGCAATATCGCTTTGGCTTGATGCCCTATGCCCCTTGTCGGGGTGCTGAAGAATTAAGCAAGCCGCCCATATTTTGGGCGGTTTTTTGCATTCCGGGAGGATTTGCGCATCCAGGAGCGCACATGGTTTGCCTTCATGGACCCTGTTGTTAGGTCAACTGATATGGATGCTACCGGATTTGACCTCCAGGCCCTCTCGAACTCTGACTTGGTCCTTGCGACCGATCTTGATGGCACTTTTCTGGGTGGTTCAGCACATGCGCGCGAGACGCTTTACTCTTGGTTGAAGGCCAACAGAGAGCGCATAACCCTCGTCTTTGTTACCGGGCGCGATCCTGATTTCATAGCAGACCTTTGCGCCAGCACTGATGTTCCGACCCCTGATTTCGTGATCGGCGATGTCGGGACCACCATTGCAAGATTCGCGCAGGGTCTGATCGAGCCCATCCCGGCGCTGGAAGCGCCAATTATCCGGCGGTGGCATGGTAAACCAGAATTGGTGCGCACGCGTCTGGCGGGCATCTGCGGGCTTTGGTTGCAGGCAGCCCCATTCCGTCATCGGCTCTCTTATCAATATGATGATCGCTTCGACCCGACGTCGTTAGATGTGCTCGAAGGTGTTCAGGTCGATATCCTCATCTCGCATGGCTGCTTTGTCGATATCCTGCCGCAAGGCATCAGCAAAGGGCCGTCTCTGCAGAGCCTGATTGCATTTTTGAAGCTGCCGGCGGCGCGCGTGCTGGTTGCGGGAGATACGATGAATGATTTTTCGATGTTCCAGACCGGCTTGCACGGCGCTGTTGTTGGCGGAGCAGAGGCAGAATTGCTCAAAGCCACGCGGGATTTTCCGCGCGCCTATGAGTGTCGGGCGGAAGGAGCAGCGGGAATTCTGGAAGCCATCCGTGCACACGCGCTGTTCCCGTCCATCCCGGAGGTTTATGAATGAAATCCGATCTGGTGATCGTCTATCACAGGCAACCTTATGAGGAGGTCGAGACCGAAAGCGGGGTGGAGTATCGCGAGAATTCCAGCCCTAATGGCATCGTGCCAACGCTGAAAGGGTTTCTGGGAAAGGCGCGGCGTGGGGCATGGGTGGCATGGAAAGAGGCAGAGGACACATCTAATCCGGGCTTCGATCCAGTGATCGAGATTTCCGACAGTTTCGGCACTTATACTGTAAGTCGGTTGCCGCTGACGGCTGCGCAGGTCAGGAGTTTTTACCACGTCACCTCGAAAGAGGCGTTCTGGCCGATCCTGCATGGCTTCAAGGAGCGCTATAACTACGATCCCGTGGATTGGCCCGAATTCCGGTCAGTCAACTGGGCATTCGCCGAGGCTGCGGCCCGCGAGGCGACCGATGATGCCGTCATCTGGATTCATGACTACAATCTCTGGCTCGTGCCGGGCTATCTGCGCCAGCTCAAACCGCATGCGACGATCTGTTTCTTTCACCACACGCCGTTTCCGGGCCCCGATATGTTCAATGTGCTGCCCTGGCGGCGCGAGATTATCGACAGTCTGCTGGCCTGCGATTCGGTCGGGTTTCATATCCCGCGCTATGCGCAGAATTTCGCCGCGGTGGTCCGCAGCCTCACAGGTGCACAACTGACCGAGGAGTGCGAGACGCCGTCCTCCATGGCGGCAAGTGGTGGTGCGCTCAATGATCGCTTCATGCCGCTGACGATGCGCTATTTCGGCAATGACATCAGCATACATACGCGGCCAGTGGGCGTGAATTTCGGCTATCTGGAAGAGCTTGCCAATGCGCCAGAGGTACAACAGCGCGTTGCAGCCATTCGCGAGGATTTGGGGGATTGCAAGCTGATCCTTTCGGTCTCTCGCACGGATTACACCAAGGGAAATATCGAGCAACTGGAAGCTTTTGCCCGGCTCCTTGAACGGCGCAAGGAACTGCATGGCAAAGTCCGGCTTATGCTTGTCTCTGTGGGCGCCAATCGCAACATGACCGCCTATGCAGAAGTGCAGGAGCGTATCGAGGGGCTCACAGGGCGGATCAATGGCACCTATGGCTCACTTGAGTGGCAGCCTGTTGCACTGGTCTCGACAGCGATCCCGCTGGCCCAGCTTGTCGCGTATTACCGCGTCGCCGATATCGCGTCGATCACGCCTCTTGCCGATGGGCTCAACCTTGTTGCTTCAGAATTCTGCGCGGCACAGGATCTTGCCCGCCCGGGTGTCCTGATCCTGTCAGAATTTGCAGGCTGTTCAGTGCTGCTTGAGGGGGCGATCCCGGTCAATCCTTTCTCCAATGCCTCAATGGACGCAGCTCTGGATCAGGCTCTTGGCATGGAGCGGGAAGAAAGCTCTGCGCGCATGGCGGCGTTGCGGCGTTGTGCCAGCACATGGGGTATCACAGCCTGGACACAGGCCGAGCTTGCGCATTTCGCCGAGCTGCGCGCGACGCGTAATTCCGCGCCCGAGACGTCGCGCCCGGCTGCGTGAAGCAGCGGCGCGTCACGCGCTCTCGCGATCTTTCAGCTTTTGCATCACACGTGCATGTGCGCGCCCGATCATATGCGCGGCAATCGGGGCGGTTAGCAGCAGAAAGAGCGAGGTGGCGACCACCTTGCTAACCACTTCCGCCGAACCCACAAAGAGTGCCAGCCCCACCAGCACCAGAAGCGCGCCCAATGTGCCCGCCTTGGTTGAAGCATGCATGCGCGTCAGCAGATCAGGCAGGCGGACAATTCCGATGGCCGCAATCATCACAAATGCGGCGCCAGCGAGCAGAAACAGCCCAACGATAACATCCATCATTGCTTTGTCTCCTCTGCTTCGGCCAGCTTTTGTTGTCTGCGGTCCCGCTCAAGCCTCCGCTCTGCGTAACGTGCGAGTGCAACAGTGGCCAGAAACCCAACCAGCGCCAGCACGATGGCGACATCGAGGAAGGACGGCTCATCCATGAAAACAGCATAGACGCCACAGAACGAGATGATGGTCACGGTCATCATATCGAGTGCGACCACGCGATCTGCCAGCGATGGCCCCTTGGCCAGGCGGATGAAGGCCACGGCCATGCCAATCAGGATCAGAAGCAGCGAGAGTTGCGCCGCGATGTTCAGAAAACCTTCTCCGGTCATTTCTCGAATACCCCCATGATCAGCCGCTCAAAACCTTCCTTGATGTCGCGCTTCAACTCATCGGCATCATCTGCGAACATGGCATGCACGATCAGTGTTTCACGATCTTCGGTTACATCCACGCTAAGCGTCCCTGGGGTCAGCGAGATGAGGTTGGTCAGCAAGAGGATCTCGAAATCCGATTTCACTGTGAGTGGGATCTCGATCAGCGCGGGCTTGTTTTGCGGCACGGGCCGGATCACGTCCCATGCGACCTTTATCGAAGAGATTAGGAGCTCCCACAGGAAGAACAGAGCAAGATAGATCGAGCGCCCGAAACGCTTGAAATACATCGGATCGATGCCCGTCAACGGCAGCGAAAGCCAGAGTGCGAAAAAGCCCAGCACTGCGCCGGTTGCCAGCGATGCGAAGCTGAAATCGCCTGTCATCGCGGCCCAAGCGAAGGCCAGAAGCAGGTTGATGACAAGTCCGTTCATGGCTGCACCCCCAGTACAGTGGTGACATAATCAGAAGGATCCAGCAACTGTGTGGCCGCCGTCTGGGCGAATTGGACAAACGGCTCTGGGTAGAAGCCGATCACGATAGTCATCGCGGCAAGCCCGGCAATTGGCACGATCATGGCACGGGTGACTTTGGGCGGTGCGCGATCCGGTGTCGGATCATAACCCTCGGGATGCGGCTTCCAGAAGGCCATGCCCCAGATTTTCGTCATCGAGAAGATTGTGAGTAGCCCCACCAGCAGCGAGACAAAGGCCACAAACCATGCGTCAAGCTCGATGGCGGCCTTCACGATCAGGTATTTCGCCCAGAAACCCGAAAGCGGTGGAAAGCCCGCAAGTGAGAAGGCCGGAATGATAAAGAGCACGGCAAGAAGGGGCGCGGATTTATATAGCCCGCCGATACGGTTGAGATCCGTGTCCCCTGCGTATTGCTTGGCAAGGCCCGCCACAAAGAAGAGATTGGCCTTCACAATGATATGGTGAACAAGATAGAACACGCCCCCCATCAGCGCGAGCGGTGTGAAAAGGGCAAGCCCCAGCGTCATGTAACCGATCTGGCTGATGATGTGGAAGGAGAGGATCTTGCGGAAATCGGTCTGCGCCGCGGCGCCGATAACGCCGGTGAACATCGTCAGCAGCGACACCCAGATCAGGATCTCATGCGTGAAGCCCACATCGCCCACGAACACAAGCGTGAACATGCGCATCAGTGCATAGACGCCCACCTTGGTCAGAAGCCCTGCAAAAATAGCCGAGATAGCGAAATAGGGCGTGTGATAGGAGGCGGGCAGCCAGAAGAAGAGCGGAAAGACTGCCGCCTTCACCCCAAAACCCACCATGAACATCATCGCGATGACCGTGATCAGCCCCTGATTTTCGGCGTTGGCCACAGCCTCGCGCAGGTCGGCCATGTTCAGCGTGCCGGTCACGCCATAGAGCAGACCGATGCCTGACAGGAACACCAGTGTAGAGACAAGGTTGAGCGCAACATATTTGATACCCGCATCGAGCCGATCCTTGCCGCCTCCGATGACGAGAAGCGAGAAGGACGCGATCAGCATGACCTCGAACCAGACATAGAGGTTGAAAAGGTCACCTGTCAGGAATGCGCCTGTCACCCCGGCAATAAGCGTCTGGAAAAGGGCGTAGAAGCCGAGTGACTCGGTTTCCTCGGGGATCTCACCCAGCGCATAGATTGCTGTAGCAAGCCCGGTGATCGCCGTGATGACCACCATCACGGCTGCCAGATAATCAGCGACAAGCGTAATCCCGAAAGGCGCATTCCAGTTTGACATCTGCGCCGCGATTACGCCCTGATCGAGCACTGCCGCCATCAGCACAGCCGAGGCAACGAGCGAGAGCACAGAACCCGCAAGCGAAATCCAGCGTCCTGCCGGGTAATTGCGCGCGAGATAGGCTACCACCGCCGTGAGAAAAGGCACGGCGATGGGCATTACCAGAACCCAACTCATTTTGTAGTATCCTCCTTGGGTTCTGCGAAGCGCATCTCGTCGGTATCGACGCTATTCATGCGCCGATAACCTTCAAAAGCCAGCGCGAGGGTAAAGGCCAGAAGGCCAAAGCCGATCACGATCGCTGTAAGCACCAGCGCCTGAGGCAGGGCGTTTCCGACCACGCCCAGCGGCGCATCCTCACCATAGGGAACCAGCGCAGGGGCCCCCTTGGTCATGCGCCCAGAGGCGAAGATCGTCAGGTTCACTGCGTTTGAAAGCAGGACAAGACCGAAAAGAAAGCGCATGAAGTTGCGCGCGAGCATGAGATAGACCGAAGCAGCCGTCAGAACTCCGATCACGATTGCAGTGAGGGCTTCCATGTCAGGTCTCCTCCTCGAATGCATAGGTGAGCGACAGGATGCCTCCGAGCACGACCAGATAAACGCCGATGTCGAAGACCAGCACTGTATTCAGCGAGAAGGCAGAGGTCTCGTAGCTGTCGCCCCCGACCCAATACCATTGCCCGGTGAACAGCGGGTCGCCCAAGAAGAACGAAAACATCCCCGCCAGCAGCGCGATGCCAAGGCCGAGCATGGCGATCACTTCCGGCGTGATTCGCAGTGCCTTGCGCGCCTCGGCCGGACCACAGGCCAGCGAATAGACGATGAAAGAAACTGCCCCGATCAGCCCGCCGATAAAGCCACCTCCAGGCAAATGGTGCCCGCGCAACAGCATGAAGAGCGAGAATACAAACATGAGCGCCACCAGCAACCTCGCGGCGGCTGTGAAAATGATGGAGTTCATTTTTTATCCTCCTTCACGGCGCGGGCTTTCGCGGCACCCTTGAGCAACGCAAAGGCCCCCAGTGCGGCAACCAGGACCACTGCAATTTCGCCAAATGTGTCGAGCGTGCGGAAATCCACGAGGATCACGTTGACGATGTTGCGCCCGAAGGCCTGCGTCCAGCTTGCGGCCTCGAAGAACTCGGTCAGGCGCCTGTCAAAGGGTTGATCGACGACGAGCAACAGCACGGTCGTGGTCAATCCGCCCACGGCGATTGCCAGCACTGCATTTGCAAAATTATGCTTCTGTACGCCAGTCGGGTCGAGATTGGGCATCTTGAGGAAGGCCAGTGCCAGCAGCACCACGACAAGAAGCTCGACAAGAAGCTGCGTGATGGCCACATCCGGTGCGGAATACATGATGAAGATAAGCGCAACTCCGATCCCAACCACACCAAGCCCGACAAGTGCCACGATGCGCGAGGAAGTGAGCAGCACCAGCACTGTGCCAGCGATGATCAAAAGCGCGACACCCCACTCCATGAAACCAAGCCCGCCAAGCCCCAGCGTCAGACCGCCCACATCGCGTGCCATCAGCGTGACGAAGACCGTCAGCGCAAAGACTGCGAAAGTCGCGAACATATACTGGCGCAACACGCCTGTCTGGATCAGCTTGGTCTGCAACTTGGTAAAGCCCATGAACTTGTCGAGAAACACATCCCAGCTTGCATCCAGATCGGGCGATTTTGCTTCGATCCGTGCAAGCCGTTCGCGCAGTCCCTGATGCTTGAGATAAATGAGATATCCCAGCCCGAAGGTAACAAGGCTCAGCAGTAGGGGCAGGTTGAACCCGGCCCAGAGCTTGACCCGACCGCCGACATCCGGCGCACCCATCACGGCGGCGACGGCAGGCTCGATCAGGTAATAGGCGCTGATGCCCGGCAAAAGCCCGAATAGAAGCCCGAGTGCGCCAAGTGTGACCGGGCCCAGCAGCATAGGCCACGGGCCTTCATGGGGCTCATGCGGCAGCGCGCCTTGGGGGCCAAAGAAGGGCTTGTAGGCAACAATTCCGGCAACAGCGAACATCAGGGCAAAGGCAATCAGCGCCATGGGCACGACAAAAAGCCACAAATGCATCTCTAGCGCGCCGGCATAAGCCACTTCTTTTGCGATGAAGCCCAGGAAGGGCGGAATCCCTGCCATCGCGATCCCGGCCAGCGCCGCTGCGGCGGCAGTGATCGGCATCGCGGATTTCAGCCCGCCCAGTACATTTGCATCGCGTGTGCCGGTGGCATGATCGATGATCCCGATGGTCAGGAAGAGCCCCGCCTTGTAGAGCGAATGCACCAGCAGGAAGGTCATGGCTGCGGTGATCGCGTAGCCTGTGGAGCCTGCCAGGAACATGACCAGAGTGCCGAGTGCCATCAGCGTCGTATAGGCCAGCGTCTGTTTAAGGTCGGTCTGGCGCAGTGCCATGAAAGAGGCAAATACGGCTGTTACCGCGCCGAAGATGGAGAGAATCCACACCCAGAGATCCGAACCCGAGAGGCTGGGGTGCATCCGTGCCAGCAGATAGACGCCTGCTTTGACCATCGTGGCCGAGTGCAGATAGGCCGAAACCGGTGTCGGTGCGGCCATGGCGTTGGGCAACCAGAAATGGAACGGCACCTGCGCTGATTTCGTGAAGGCCCCTGCCAGCACCAGAAACAGGATCAGCGTGTAGAATTCCTTGCCCACAAGGCTACCTGCCGCATTGAGCTCAGACATCTCGAATGTGCCTTGCGTGATGCCGATAAGGATAAAGCCTGCGAGCAGCGCCAGTCCGCCGGCTGCTGTCAGCAAGAGCGCCTGCAGCGCATTGCGGCGCGATTTCGGATCGGTATGCGAGAACCCGATGAGCAGATAGGAGGTGAAGGTCGTCAATTCCCAGAATACGAACAGCGCAATCAGGTTATCGGCCAGCACCAACCCCAGCATCGAGAGCATGAAGCTGAAGAGATAGAGCGCGAAACGGTCATATTGCGGATGGCCCGCCAGGTATTTCGCGGCATAGAGCATCACCATGGCACCGATGCCAGTGATCAAGAGCGCAAACATCAGGCTCAGCCCGTCGATCCAGAAGGTGAAGTTGATATCGAGGCTGGGGATCCAGGGCACCACCCAACGCACAGGTTCGCCTGCGGCGACTATGGGCAGGTATTGCAGGAAAAACACGAACAGCAAGGCAGTGACAGCTGAAGTGCCGATCCCGGAAACAGTTTTCCAAGGGGCGTTGGGGTCCGAATGTTCCGCCATTTTTGGGGTCGGGCTCCTCTTACTAAAAATGTGCGGGCGACATCGCTGCGGCCCGCTGGTTCATCTTCGGGACGCTTTTTCCCATCTTGAAGCGGATTTCACAATTGGAATCGGCAGGAACCATACGAAAAAACCGCAGGTTTTGGTGCCAAGCGATTGCAAGAGCGGCATTTCCCTCGCATCCTGAAGCGTGTCACGATGCATGGCCTGCTGCATCTGAGGCTGTGATCAGTTGAATCGAGCAAGATGCGGCAATGACTGCGGCAGATGGACTTGTGAACCGGTTGCGGCAGCGTAGGAGGGGCAATCACGTGAGGCAAGGTGCACGAAACCTGATCACTGATATCGCAGGGCTGCGCGTTGGTAATGCGCAGGATCATGGTCTGCGTAGCGGCGTAACCGTGTTGACAGCTGCGGCACCCTTGCGTGCGGGCGTGCATGTGATGGGGGGTGCGCCGGGCACGCGGGAAACCGAGTTATTGGCCCCGGATCGGCTGGTGCAGGAGGTTGATGCTCTGGTGTTGTCAGGCGGATCGGCCTTCGGGCTGGATGCAGCCTCGGGGGTCATGGAAGGATTGCGCAAAATGGGGCGCGGATTCGCGGTCGGCGAATTGCGCGTACCTATAGTGCCCGCTGCAATCCTCTTTGATCTGGCAAATGGGGGCGCGAAGGATTGGAATGTGAACCCTTATGCGGCATTGGGCCGTATCGCACTGGAGGGCGCAGCCGAGGATTTCGCGCTTGGGACAGCAGGTGCGGGGGCCGGCGCAACCACAGCGCGGCTGAAAGGTGGGCTGGGTTCAGCCTCCTGCGTGCTGGAAAACGGTGTCACGGTTGGCGCGCTGGTTGCGGTTAATCCTGTCGGATGCGTGACGATGGGGCAGGGGCCGCATTTCTGGGCGGCGCCTTTTGAGATGGGGGCCGAATTTGGGGGATACGGCACCGGACAGGCTGGTCATGTTGCCGTCACGAAATTTTCACGGGAGGCCACGACGCTTGCGATTGTAGCAACTGATGCAGCGCTTGATCAGGCACAGCTGACGCGCATGGCGATTGCGGCGCATGATGGCATCGCGCGCGCGATTGTGCCGGCGCATACGCCTTTTGACGGGGATCTCGTGTTTGCGGTATCCACTGCCAAGGGGGCTGTGCCAGATATGCAATGCCTTCTGGAGATTGGCCATGCAGCAGCAAGTTGCCTCGCACGCGCGATCGCACGCGGGGTGTATGAAGCCTGGGAGATGCCCGGCGATTTGCTACCAAGCTGGCAGGCATGCTTCGGGCAGGCGGGGTAAGACCGTATGTCCTTCTGCGGCTGACCTGTGACGGGGCGGTTCGCCCTATACTGGCGGCTTTCAACGAGGGTTGCTCGGAGGAGCAGAGCCTCAAGCCAGGAGGACGAATCATGGTCG
>SLDY01000055.1 GCA_007125005.1 Natronohydrobacter sp. | reverse complement strand
ATGAACGGGCATAGGCCGGATATTATCGGCAATATCTTCTCCAAGAAGAAGAAAACCTGACGCGCATGGGGTGGCGGCTGGCGCATATCTTCCGCCATCCCATCAAGGCGCATGGCCGCGAGGGGTTGGCATCTGTGGCTTTGACCGAAGGCCGATGCCTGCCTTTTGACAGGCAATGGGCCGTCGCCCATGAAGCCGCAACCCTGATGCCGGGGTGGAATGCCTGCATGAATTTCACCCGTGGGGCCAATACGCCTGCCCTTCAGGCGATCAATGCCACGCTTAATGAAAGCCGGGGCGAGATCACACTCACCCATCCTCAGCTTGAACCACTGACCTTTGCGCCCGACAGCCCCGGAGGGCAGGCAGCATTTCTGGCATGGGTCGTTCCGCTGATGGAAGGCGGGCGCGCGCAGCCCAAGCGGCTTGTAAAAGCCGGGCGCGGGATGACCGATACGGATTTCGAATCGGTCTCGTTGCTCAACATGGCCTCCAACCGCGCGCTGGCGCAAAGGATCGGCCGCGATCTGGGGCTGGACCGCTGGCGCGGCAATCTCTGGCTGGAAGGGCTCGCACCGTGGGAAGAATTCGATCTGCTGGGCCGCGAACTCCGGATCGGGGAAGCGCGGCTGAAAATCATCGAGCGGATCGGGCGCTGCCGCGCCACCATGGTCGATTGCACAACCGGCAAGATCGATGTGAACACGCTCGATGCTCTGGAAGAAGCGTATGAGCACACTGATTTTGGCGTCTATGCTGTGGTCACGCATTCAGGCAAAATCGCAACCGGGGACAGCGTGGAGATCGTGACATGAGCGCCCTGCCCTTCCCCCTGGCCGAACTCCCGGAGCCCTTTGCCGAAGAAGCAGGCCGGAAACTGCTCACTGGCGAGGTCGAGTTCCTCAAGGGCGTCGTCGCGATGGACGGGCTGCCCCCTGCCGATCGACTGGAAGTCTGTTTTGCGGGCCGCTCGAATGTCGGCAAATCAAGCCTGATCAACGCATTGACCGGGCGGCGTGCCATTGCGCGCACCTCCAACACGCCGGGGCGCACGCAGGAGATCAATTTTTTCACTGCTGGAGATAGCCATTATCTGGTCGATCTGCCGGGCTATGGATTTGCGAAGGCGCCCATTCCCGTGGTCGAGAAATGGCAACGGCTTCTCAAAGCCTATCTCTCGGGCCGCGCTAACCTGCGGCGCGCATTCCTGCTGATCGACATGCGCCACGGCGTGAAGTCCGTAGATGCGGAGATCATGAATCTGCTGAACAAATCCGCTGTGACCTTTCAGGTGGTGCTGACCAAGGCTGACAAGCTGAGCACAGCAGAACAGGAGAAAACCCTCGCACAAGTGCGCGCGGCCCTCGCCAAACATCCTGCCGCCTATCCCGAACTGGTGATCACATCTTCCGAAAAGGGCACGGGAATCCCCACGCTGCGCGCCATCATCGCCGGATTGACCTGATGAAGAAACAAAACCCAATGACACAGGACTGGTTTGCCACTGCCCGGACACTCTCCGAGGCGCTCCCCTATCTGCAACGCTATGCCGGGGCGATTGTCGTGATCAAATTCGGCGGGCATGCGATGGGCGATGCCGAGGAAATGGCTTCTTTCGCACGCGATGTCGTGCTGATGCGTCAGGTTGGCGTTAACCCGGTAATCGTGCATGGCGGCGGGCCGATGATCAATGATCTGTTGGGGCGGCTCAACATCCGGTCCGATTTCGTGCGTGGCAAACGCGTGACCGATGCCGCGACGATGGAAGTGGTCGAGATGGTGCTCTCGGGGGCTGTCAACAAGCGCATCGTGCAGGCAATACAGGATGAGGGCGGCAAGGCGGTCGGGCTTTCGGGCAAGGATGGTGGCATGGTGACATGTGAGCCGGATGATCCCGATCTTGGGCTGGTTGGCCGCCCGGTGGCAGTCAATCCCGAGTTGCTGCATCACCTCTTCACTGGCGGCTTCATCCCGGTGATCGCGCCCCTTGGCATGGGCCGTGCGGGCGAGACCTTTAATATCAATGGCGACACGGCTGCCGGTGCCATCGCCGCGGCTCTCAAGGCCGACCGTCTGCTGCTTCTTACCGATGTCTCTGGCGTGAAGGATGCCAGCGGCGATGTCGTGACCCAGCTTTCCCCTGCCCATGTGCGCGAATTGACCGAGGCAGGCGTGATCGCGGGTGGCATGATCCCCAAGACCGAGACTGCCCTTGCTGCTATCGCAGACGGAGTGCGCGCGGTCGTGATCCTCGATGGCCGGGCTCCCAATGCCTGCTTGCTGGAATTGTTCACCGATCACGGTGCAGGCAGCATCATCCGCGACAGCGCGCCCCAGATCGCACGGCGCGGGTGATTGCATGGTCGGGCTGGAGCAGATCGAGACACTGCTGCGGCCCGAGGCCCTCTTCATCGCCGGAGCGGTGCAAGACAGCGACAGGTTGCCCGAAGGTATCGAAACCCTCCTGCTGCTGGCCCCAGATGGCCCGCGCTTCTGGGCGCATTTCACCGCCAGCGCGGAATATGGCGATGGCACTCCCGATCCGCTTGACCGCTGGTCACGCCGCGTGATCGACGGGCTCGCCATGGAACTGAACGCAAGCGCGCTCTATCCCTTCGGGACCAGCCCGCCGCATCCGTTCTATTCATGGGCGCTGGCCTCGGGACAGTGCTTTGCCTCTCCCGTGGGCTGGCTCATACATCCGCACGCGGGGCTCTGGCTCTCCTTTCGCGGGGCATTGGGCCTCAGCGAACGGCTCGACCTGCCGCGCGCCGCCTTGTCCCCTTGCGAGGGCTGCCCGCAACCTTGCGTCACCGCTTGCCCTGTCGGTGCGCTCACCGAGAAGGGCTATGACCTGCAAGCCTGCCACGCCTTCCTCGACACGGGCCCCGGCGAGCGCTGCATGATCGAAGGCTGCGCAGTGCGCGCCGCCTGCCCGCTCTCGCAGGCGCATGGCCGCGTGGCCGCACAATCCGCATTTCATATGAGGCATTTTCACCCATGAACCTGCGCCTGATCCTGACCCGCCACGCGAAATCCGATTGGGACAACCCGCTGAATACCGATCATCAACGCCCGCTAAACAAGCGCGGCCAGCGCGCCGCACCGCTGATTGGGCGCTGGCTGGCCGAAAAGGGGCATATCCCGCAGGAGGCGCTGGTCTCGGACGCAACCCGCACGCGCGAGACATGGGCACTGCTCGGTGCCGAACTGCCCGAGACCCCGCCGGTCCATTTTGAACCTGCACTCTATCATGCGAGCCCTGATGTCATGTTGAAGGTGTTAAGAACAGCGCAGGCGCAATGCGTCATCATGATCGGACATAACCCCGGCATTGCTGCCTTTGCCGACATGCTTGTGCGCGCGCACCCCAACCATTCTGCTTTTGGCCGTTACCCCACTTGCGCCACGTTGGTGGCCGAATTCGAGGAAACCAGCTGGCGTGATCTGCGCACAGGCACAGGCCGCGCGATCGACTTTATTGTGCCGCGCGAGCTGGAGTGACACGTCGCGTCTGGCAGGCGAAATAGAAACGCGCGGCATTCAGGAAACTCTGCCGCCGCACGGCTGCCAGCGCCTCGGCCTCTTCGTCACTTCCCCATTGTGTAATCTGCCAGTCCTCATCCACGCGTGAGGCGTCCCAGAGTGCCTCTGGCGGGGCAAAGCGGTCAAGCACGGCCAGTGCAATGATCAGCGAGCCACTCATTGCAACCAGATCGTGAAAAGCCGTCAGCTCAAACGCATCGAGCGTTGCAACCTCAGCCTCAAGGCTTGCCAGAAGCGGAGCGGGCTGGGGCGCATGCATCACGCCCACGCGCAGCACAGGGCGTGTCCCATAGCGATGTGCGGCCCAATCGATCAGTGGATCCCATGCCTTGCATTCGGCCTCAACCAGCCCCTCAGGCGCTTCGGCGCGGTAGCAGACAAGATCGCTGTCGCCATAAGCGGTGATGATCTCGGTAACTTCTGCCTTCTGCCCGCGCACCTTGTCGATCGCTGCATTTGCCGCGCGGGTATAAGGCATGGCATTCGGGTCGATGACCTCACCCTGCGCCTGCCATTCCGCCGCGATCAGTTCCGCAACTGCCTCGGTCGGCACCACTAGTGCTGCCTTGGCCAGGGTTTTGAGCGCGCGGCCATCGAGCGTGACTGTATAGCCGCCTTGCACCGGGCCGATGGCCGCCGCTTTCCAGAATCGCTTGCGCACCCAGCCGCTCATGCTTTCCCTCCGTTCCAGATCCGCTCCAAGGCTTCGGGCAGGTCTGAGAAATCATCGATCACATGGGCGCCGAGCGCTTCGGCGGGATGATAGCCCCATGAAACGCCCAGACCCTTGATTCCCGCCGCTTCTGCCATTTCCATATCATAGCGCGTATCGCCCACCATCACAGCCTGCCCGGGTGCAATCCCGGTCTCTCGCAAGCAAGCCTGCAGCATTGCGGGGTGCGGTTTCGATGGGTGATCATCGGCCACCTGCATTGTGGCGAAACGCCCCTCCCAACTATGCGCAGCCACGATATGCGCAAGCCCGCGCCTTGATTTCCCGGTTGCAATGCCAAGAATCAGCGATCTGTCACGCGCGAGCAGATTGAGCATCTCACCCGCCCCAGGATAGAGCGGCGAGAGCGGCTCCGCACGCAGTTCCGCGAAAGCCTGCTTATACGCCTCCACCAGCCGCGCCTGCTCGCCCGCGCCCAGAAAAGGAACCAGCCGCGCCACAGCCACAGGCAGCGAGAGCCCGACAATCTCCAGCACCTCTGCCCGCGCAGGCGCCTCCAGCCCCAACGCGGCATAGGCGCGCGTCATCGCCGCAAGGATATGCGCCTGACTGTCCACAAGCGTTCCATCCACATCAAAAATGACCAGTCGCGCGCTCATGTGTCCTCAAAGGGATCTTCGGTTACATCGCCTGCGCTCCAGCCAAAGAGCTTCCAGCTTTCAGCCATATGCGGCGGCAAGGGCGCAGTGAGTTCCAGCATCGCACCTGTCACTGGATGCTCCAGCCGGAGTGAGCGCGCGTGCAGATGGAGCTTGCGGCTTACCGCGCCGCCGATCCCCGCCCCCCAGCCATCGCCCAGATTTTCCTGCGCAGAGCCGCCATATTTCCCGTCACCGATGATCGGATGGCCGATCTCGGCCATATGGGCGCGCAACTGATGCGTCCTGCCTGTGATGGGCGAGAGCGCGATCCATGCCGCACGGCCCGCCAGACGCTCCAGCACCGCGTAATCAGTATGCGCGCGTTTCGCACCCTCAACCTTGGCCACCTCATCAGGATGGATGCAGCGCATCTTCTCGCTTTGCCCACGCGCGCCCGCCTTCACAAGCCCGTAGCGGATCGTACCTTTTGCCGGTTGTGGAACCCCCGCCACCAGTGCCCAGTATATCTTGCGTGTCGCGCGATGGCGGAAAGCCTCGGCCAGCCTGCGCGCCACGCGCGGCGTGCGCGCCAGGAGCAGCACGCCCGATGTATCCTTGTCGAGCCGATGCACCAGCACCGGGCGCTCCTTGTAGCCGAACATCAGCGCCTCGCTCAGCCCGTCCACATGCCGCCCGCCCTGCCCGCTGCCGCCTTGCGAAGGCAGCCCCGCGGGCTTGTTGAGCGCGATCACATGCTGGTCCTTCCAGATCACGGCAGCCTGGATCATCTCGGCATCCGAGGCCGCCACGCGTGGCTTTGCGGGCGCAGGCGCGGCCTCTCCCTCAGGCAACGGCGGGATGCGCACCATCTGCCCCGGCATCACGCGGGTCGAGGCTTTCACGCGCCCACCATCCACCCGGATCTCGCCCTTGCGGCAGCTCTTCTCGATCAGCCCTTGCGTGATCTGCGGAAACTGGCGCTTGAGCCAGCGATCCAGCCGCTGTTCGCCCTCCTCCGGCCCCACTGTCACTTGTTGCACGCCTGTCATGGCCCGCCCCCTTTTCGCTGCGCCCCGTTTTGCGGCGCGTCCCTGCGATGTCAACGCTGAACTGCGCGTTTCATCTTGCCAAAAATACTCAACCAGACGTCTCGGTCCCACGTTTCGCGCGCTGTTTCACAAACCACTCAAGCCGCTTGCCCAGTTCCCGTTCGAACCCACGCGCGACAGGCTGATACAGAACCGGGCGCTTCACCCCCTCGGGAAAATAATTCTGTCCCGAAAACCCGTTTTCGGCGTCATGGTCATAAGCATAGCCTGCGCCGTAGCCCTGCTCCTTCATCAACCCCGTGGGCGCGTTCAGGATATGTTTGGGCGGCGGGTGCGAGCCGGTCTTGCGCGCCAGCGCAAGGGCGCCTTTCCATGCCACATAGCCCGCATTCGATTTCGGCGCGAGGGCGAGATAGATCACAGCTTGCGCCAATGCCAACTCCCCCTCGGGCGAGCCAAGGCGTTCATAACTCTGCCACGCCTCAAGACAGACCGATTGCGCCTGTGGATCGGCATTGCCGATATCTTCCACAGCCATACGCGTCAGCCTCCGCGCCAGATAGCGCGGATCTTCGCCACCCTCGATCATGCGGGCAAACCAGTAAAGTGCCGCATCCGGGTCAGAGCCGCGCACGGATTTATGCAGCGCCGAGATCAGATTGTAATGCGCGTCGCCAGATTTGTCATACTGCGCCGCGCGGCGCATCAGCCGTTTCGAAAGCGCCAAAGTGTCGAGCTTGCCATCCAGTCGCCAGCCCATCACCTGCTCCATAAGGTTCAGAAGCGCGCGCCCATCGCCATCGGCCATCTCCATCAGTGCCTCGCGTGCGGCGCCGTCAAGCGGCAAGGCACGCCCAAGTTCTTCCTCTGCCCGCTGTGCAATGCGCTCCAGCGCCACAATTGACAAACGTTCCAGCACGATCACCTGTGCACGCGAGAGCAAGGCCGCATTCAATTCGAATGAGGGGTTTTCAGTCGTCGCCCCGACCAGAGTCAGCGTGCCATCTTCCATATGCGGCAGAAAACTATCCTGTTGGGATTTGTTGAAGCGGTGGATCTCATCAACAAACAGCAGCGTACCCTGCCCTTGCATGCGGCGCAGCTTTGCCTGCTCGAAAAGCTTGCGCAACTCTGGCACGCCTGTGAATATCGCGCTGATCTGCACGAAATGCAGCGATGTCTCCTCGGCCAGAAGCCGGGCGATGGTGGTCTTGCCCACGCCCGGCGGGCCCCAGAGGATCAGCGATGCAAGCTGGCCTGATGCAAGCATAGCTCCCAACGCAGCCTCAGGGCCGAGCGCCTTTTCCTGTCCGATCACCTCGGCCAGTGCACGCGGGCGCAAACGATCGGCCAGCGGGCGCGGCGCATCGGCCGGAACAATCTCGGGCATGTTAAAAAGGTCAGGCATGGCGCAATCTATCCCGCTTGTCAGCCCGGCGAAAGGCCAAGCCGCATTCAACGCAAAAGGCCCGCTGCTTGCGCGCGGGCCTTGTCATTGTCAGATCGAGCAGGAGCTCAGTCTTCTGCACTCGCTTCCGCTTCCAGACGCGCCAGATCAGCGGCGCCTTTTGCATCCACATCGCGCTCGACGAATTCGATGATCGCCATCGGCGCCATGTCGCCATAGCGGAACCCTGCTTTCAGAACGCGAACATAGCCGCCCTGGCGGTCCTTGTAGCGCGGACCGAGCACCTCGAACAGCTTCGCGACATCCTTGTCCTGCTTGAGTTGCGCTGCGGCCTGACGGCGCGCATGCAGATCACCGCGCTTGGCCAGCGTGATCAGCTTTTCAATGATGGGACGCAGCTCCTTGGCCTTGGGCAGCGTTGTCTTGATCTGCTCATGTTCGATGAGCGAGCCGCACATATTCGCGAAAAGCGCCTTGCGGTGCTCATGGGTGCGATTCAGGCGGCGGTATCCTCTGGCGTGACGCATGATATATCTCCTTTAACGTCTCTTTTGCTTTGTCTGGCCGAAGCTGCGTGACCCCGGCTCTCCTTGGGGCAGGATGCCCAATATGCAGGGCGGGTTTCCCCGCCCTGTCTGCTCAGAACTGGTCTTCAAACCGCTTGGCGAGATCGTCGATATTCTCGGGCGGCCATTCCTCGACATCCATGCCAAGATGCAGCCCCATGCCCGAGAGCACTTCCTTGATCTCGTTGAGCGACTTGCGCCCGAAATTCGGCGTGCGCAGCATTTCGGCTTCGGTTTTTTGAATCAGATCACCGATATAAACGATATTGTCGTTCTTGAGGCAGTTTGCCGAACGAACCGACAATTCCAACTCGTCCACTTTCTTCAGCAGCAGCGGGTTGAACTCGAGTCCATCATCATCATCCTTTGCGCCCGCTGATTCCGGCTCATCGAAATTGACGAAGATTTGCAACTGATCTTGCAGGATCCGCGCCGCATAGGCGACCGCATCCTCGGCGCTGACCGAACCATCGGTCTCGATCTTCATGATCAGTTTATCATAATCCAGCACCTGCCCTTCGCGGGTTGGCTGAACTTCATAACTCGCCTTCTTGACCGGCGAGAAGATCGCGTCGATCGGAATCAGGCCAATGGGCGCATCTTCGGGGCGGTTCTTGTCCGCAGAGACATAGCCCTTGCCCGTATTGACGGTCAGCTCCATGAAAACCGAAGCGCCATCATCAAGATGGCAGATCACCTGATCCTTGTTCAGCACCTCGATGCCTGCGGATGTCTGAATATCGCCAGCGCGCACCACACCCGGCCCCTGCGCCGAGATCGACAGGCGCTTGGGCCCCTCGACATCCATGCGCAGCGCCACGGTCTTGAGGTTCAGCACGATATCGGTGACGTCTTCGCGCACACCTGGGACCGAAGAGAATTCATGCAGAACATTGTCGATCTGCACTGATGTGATTGCTGCGCCCTGAAGTGACGATAGCAGCACCCGGCGCAGCGCGTTGCCGAGCGTCAGACCGAAGCCACGTTCCAGCGGCTCGGCCACGACTGTTGCCTGCCGCATCGGGTCCGCACCCGGCTTGACCTCCAGTTGCGAGGGTCTGATCAATTCCTGCCAATTCTTATGGATCATGCGTGTCGCCTCCATTCCAGTTGCAGCGCCATGTCCGTAACGCAGCAACGCCCGAGGATCTAAAATGACAAAATCAGGCCGCGCTGACTGCGCGGCCCGATCGGTATCTGTCTGGTATCAGACGCGCCGACGCTTTGGCGGACGGCAGCCGTTATGGGCCATCGGCGTCACATCACGGATAGAGGTGATGTTGAAGCCAGCAGCTGCCAGCGCGCGGAGTGCCGATTCACGGCCCGAACCGGGGCCCTGCACTTCAACTTCCAGCGTCTTCACACCATGTTCCTGCGCTTTCTTGCCCGCATCTTCTGCAGCAAGCTGTGCGGCATAAGGGGTCGATTTACGCGATCCCTTGAACCCCATCGTGCCGGCCGACGACCATGAGATGGCATTGCCCTGCACGTCCGAGATCAGGATCTTGGTGTTGTTGAAGCTGGAATTCACATGCGCGACACCAGCAGCGATATTCTTGCGGACCTTGCGCTTTACGCGCGTCTTGTCACGAGCCATTGACCTGCCCTCCCTTATTTCTTCTTGCCGGCAATAGCTTTTGCCGGACCTTTGCGCGTACGCGCATTGGTATGGGTGCGCTGACCGCGCACGGGAAGGTTGCGACGATGGCGCAGACCGCGATAGGAGCCGATATCCATCATCGACTTGATGTTCATCTGCACTTCACGGCGGAGGTCACCTTCAACAGTGAAGTTCGCATCGATATGCTCACGGACGGCGAGAACCTCTGCATCTGAAAGCTCATTGACGCGGCGGGTAAGATCGATACCTACTGCGTTGCAGATTTCTGCCGCCGATTTCGGGCCAATGCCGTGGATATAGGTCAGCGCAATCGGAACGCGCTTTCCGGTCGGGATGTTAACGCCAGCAATACGTGCCACGCGGGGTCTTCCTTTCGTTGCGGTTCCGTAGTTCCAGAACCTTTTTTCACAACACGGGGGCCACATGCCCGCGTGCATCAAAAACGTAAACACGCCTCAGGATTGAGGCGCGATTCGACGATTGAGGCTTCCGCCTAAGTCGTTTTCCCGGCCGCGTCAAGGCCCGTACTTGCCTTCCTGTGCAAGTGCCTGCGGTGGGGCTTGAAGGGTAATCGCAGCGTCCCCTCAGAGCGCCGCGCACTATCGGCGCGGCGCAAGTTTTTCTATCGCTCAGCGCCGAGACGGCGCCTTCGGCTTGCCAGTTGTCGTGCCACGCTTCCGCCCTTTGCCGCGCAACTGCGATTTTTCGAGCAACCCTTCATATTGATGGGCAACAAGATGCGACTGCACGCGGTTGATCGTGTCCATCGTCACCGAAACAACAATCAGCACGGAGGTGCCGCCGAAATAGAACGGGATAGCAAGCTGCCCTCGCAGGATTTCTGGCAGCAGACAGACAGCCGCCAGATAAATCGCGCCCACGGTCACAATGCGCGTGACAACATAGTCGAGATACTCCTCGGTACGCTTGCCTGGACGAATACCTGGGATAAACCCGTTCTGGTTTTTCAGGTTCTCGGCCACATCCTCGGTCTTGAAAGACACGTTCTGTGTATAGAAGAACGTAAAGAAGACGATCATCGCCGTGAAGAACGCGAGATACGCAGGCTGCCCCGGACCGAAATAAGCCAGCACAGTTGCCATCAACTCGCTTTGCGAATTGCCTGAAAATGTCGCTATCGTCGTGGGTAGCAACAGCAATGATGACGCAAAGATCGCCGGGATCACATTGGCCGGGTTCACCTTGATCGGCAGATGTGAGGCACCGCCATCGAACACTTTCATACCCACCTGACGCCGCGGATACTGGATCGTTATCTTTCGGATTGCACGTTCCATAAAGACAACGAAGGCGATCACCGCAATCACCATGATGATCACCCCGACGATGACCGCCGGTGCAATATCACCCGTGCGCCCCTGGCTGAGGAACTGCGCGAGCGCTGCGGGGATCTCTGCAATGATGCCGACGAAGATGATCAATGAAATACCGTTGCCGATACCGCGCTCTGTGATCTGCTCACCAAGCCACATCAGGAACATCGTGCCACCCACCAATGTGATGACAACCGCAGAACGGAAGAACCAACCCGGATCCGTAGCCAGATCGCCCGCTTCAAGCGAGACTGCAAGCCCGTAAGACTGCCCTGTGGCGAGAATAACAGTCAGATAGCGCGTATATTGGTTCAGCTTGCGCCGCCCCATCTCGCCTTCTTTCTTGAGCTGTTTCCAAGGCTCATACATCGCACCGATCAACTGCACGATAATGGCGGCGGAGATATACGGCATGATCCCGAGGGCGAAGATACCCATGCGGCTGATCGCGCCGCCGGTGAACATGTTGAGCATGCCCCCCAGACCGGAAGCGGCCTCATCCATGAATTCGCGCAGTGCCACACCGTCAATCCCCGGCACTGGGATATAGGTGCCGATTCGATAGACAATCAGTAGGCCAAGCGCAAAAAATATGCGGCGGCGCAGGTCCGTCGCCTTGGCAAGCGCGCCCCAGCTTGAATTGGCCGCAAGTGAGTCAGAAGCAGATGCCATACGCGTCTCTCTCTGTCATGTCAGCGCCGCCAAACCGGGGTCCGGTCGGCGGCGCGAAAACCCTTGAGCGATGATGTAAGCGGCGCAAGCGCCACTCACAACCATTATTCGGCTGCCGCCTCTTCCTTTTTCGCCACAGGGGCAAGGATTTCGATGCTGCCGCCAGCTTTCTCGACAGCCTCGACGGCCGATTTTGACGCCCCAGTGACCTGCAGCGTGACTTTCGTGCTGATCTCGCCTTTTGCGAGAACACGAATGCCATCGCGTTTGCGACGCACAAGACCCGAAGCGATCAACGCCTCTTCGGTGATTGCATTAGCTGCATCCAGCTTGCCCTCGGCAATGAATTTCTCGATCAGGCCCAGATTGACAACTGCGAATGCCTTGCGGTTGGGCTTGTTGAAGCCTCGTTTCGGCAGCCGCATGTAAAGCGGCATCTGGCCGCCCTCATAGGAATTGATCGCAACGCCCGAGCGCGATTTCTGGCCCTTGATACCACGGCCAGCGGTCTTGCCCTTGCCCGAACCGGGGCCGCGTGCCACGCGCTTCTTGGTCTTGGTTGCGCCGGGATTGTCGCGCAGTTCATTCAGTTTCATGTCGCTTCTCCTTACGCCGGAAAGCCCCACCAGCGACGGATTGAGGCCACTCGGCATGATTTATCGCAAAGGGTGGGCGTGATGCCCACCCCCGATCTCAGCCGCGTTCTTCGACGATCTGCACCAGATGCGGGATCGAGTTGACCATGCCGCGCACTGAAGGCGTATCTTCCAGCTCGCGGGTGCGGTGCATCTTGTTCAGGCCCAAGCCTTTCAGCGTAGCACGCTGGCTGGCGGGGCGGCGGATCGGCGAGCCGATCTGCTTGACAACGATGGTTTTTGCCATTGCATCCACTCCTTACGCGTCAACTGTCTCGGCTTCGGGCTTGCGGAGGATATCCGCTACCTTCTTGCCACGACGCTGCGCCACCTGACGGGGGCTTGCGGAATTGCGCAACGCATCGAAGGTTGCCCGAACCATGTTATAGGGGTTCTGGCTGCCCAGAGACTTTGCAACGACGTCCTGCAAACCCAGCATCTCGAAAACAGCACGCATCGGACCACCAGCGATGATCCCGGTACCGGGAACAGCCTGGCGCATCACAACTTTACCCGCACCATGACGGCCTTCGATGTCATGATGCAGCGTACGACCGTCACGCAGCGGTACACGGATCATCTGACGCTTGGCCTGTTCGGTCGCCTTGCGGATTGCCTCGGGCACTTCTTTCGCCTTGCCCTTGCCAAAGCCGACACGACCGCGCTGATCGCCAACCACAACAAGTGCCGCAAAGCCAAAGCGCTTGCCGCCTTTTACGGTTTTCGAAACACGGTTGATCGCAACGAGACGATCGGCGAATTCCGGTGTTTCCTCGCGCTCGCGACGGTCCCGGCGGTTTTCTCTTTCTGCCATAATCGTCTCCTCAGAACTTCAGGCCGCCTTCACGGGCAGCGTCGGCGAGAGCCTTCACTTTGCCGTGAAAGATGAAACCGCCACGGTCGAAATAGCATTCCTCGATACCGGCAGCTTTTGCGCGCTCGGCAATCGCGGCGCCAACCTTGGCAGCAGCGTCCTTGTTGTTGGTGCCTGCCAGCCCGAAATCCTTTTCGAGCGTCGAGGCCGAAGCCAGCGTTACACCGTTGATATCGTCGATCAGCTGCACGCTGATGTTCTTGTTCGAACGGTGAACCGAAAGGCGCGGACGCCCATTGGCCGTTTTCTTGATCTTGTTCCGTACGCGCAAGCGGCGTTTCTGGAACAGCTTTTGCTTCGTGTTCGCCATTTGTCGCGCCCTTACTTCTTCTTGCCTTCCTTGCGGAAGATATACTCATCCTTGTAGCGGATCCCCTTGCCCTTGTAGGGCTCGGGTGAACGCCACTTGCGGATATTTGCAGCGGTTTCACCAACGAGTTGCTGGTCAATGCCCTCTACTACAATCTCGGTCTGCTTGGGGGTCGAAATCGTGATCCCTTCAGGTACCGGAAACAGCACTTCGTGGCTGTAGCCAAGCGAAAGCTTCAATTCCTTGCCCTGCATCGCTGCACGATAACCGACACCAACCAGCTCAAGTTCTTTCTTGAAGCCATCGGTGACGCCCTGCGCGAGGTTAGCGACCATCGAGCGAGTCATCCCCCACTGCTGGCGCGCACGCTTGGACAGACCACGCGGCTTTACGCTGACGAAATTGCCGTCGAGCACAATATCCACGTCATCGCCCGCTGTGAAGCTGCGCGTGCCTTTGGGGCCCTTGACCTCGATGGTCTGGCCCTTGACCTGAGCCGATACGCCAGATGGCAGTTCGACAGGCTTCTTGCCAATACGAGACATCTCAGCCCTCCTCAGAATACACGGCAGAGCACTTCGCCACCAACATTGGCGGCCCGTGCTGCTGCATCGGACATCACACCTTTTGGTGTGGAGACAACCGAAATACCCAGACCGTTTCTGACCTGTGGGATCTCCTGAACACCGGAATAAACCCGGCGACCCGGCTTCGAGATGCGCTTCAGCTCACGGATCACGGGCTGGCCATCTGCATATTTCAGCGAGATTTCCAGTTCCGCATGACCGCTATCAGCCGTCACATGCTCGTAACCACGGATATAACCTTCGTCTTTCAGCACATCCAGAACCCAGGCGCGCAGCTTGGAAGCGGGGGTGCGGACGGTGGATTTGCCACGCATCTGCGCATTGCGGATGCGGGTCAGCATATCGCCGAGAGGATCGTTCATCGACATCTTGCGATCTCCTTACCAGCTCGACTTGACCATGCCGGGAATCTGACCTTTCGAGGCCAGATCCCGCAGCGCGATCCGCGACAGTTTCAGTTTGCGATAGTAAGCTTTCGGGCGTCCTGACAGCTGACAGCGATTGTGCAGACGCGTCTCCGAAGAGTTGCGCGGCAGTTGTGCCAGCTTCAGATTTGCCTTGAAACGCTCTTCCATCGGGCGTTCGGCGTCTGCGGCGATTGCTTTGAGCTCAGCGCGCTTGGCAGCGTATTTCGCGACTAGCCGCTTACGCTTTTTTTCGCGCTCGACCATTGCTTTCTTGGCCATGAATAATCTCCCTCTCGCGTCAGCTGTTGAAGGGCATGTTGAAAGCTTTCAACAGCGCCTTGGCTTCCGCGTCGGTTTTCGCGGTGGTACAGATGATCACGTCCATGCCCCAGACTTCGTCGATCTGATCGAAGTTGATCTCGGGGAAGACGATATGTTCCTTGATGCCCATGGCATAGTTGCCACGGCCGTCGAACGACGTGCCCTTCACGCCACGGAAGTCGCGGACGCGCGGCAGAGCAATCGTGATCAGACGGTCAAGAAACTCATACATACGGTCCCCGCGCAGGGTGACCTTCACACCGAGCGGCATCTCTTCGCGCACGCGGAAGCCTGCGATGGAGTTGCGCGCCTTGGTGATAACCGCTTTCTGGCCAGCAATGGCGGTCAGATCAGCCTGAGCCGATTTGATCTTCTTGCTGTCCTTCACGGCCTCACCGATCCCCATGTTCAGCACGATCTTGTCGAGCTTCGGGATCATCATGTCGTTCTTGTAGCTGAACTCTTCTTTCAGCGCCGCGCGGATGCTGTCCTTGTAGACGGCTTTCAGACGCGGGGTATAGGTAGCTGCGTCAAGCATCAGATCGCCTCCCCGGTTGTCTTGGCAAAGCGCACTTTCTTGTCGCCTTCCATTCGGAAGCCCACGCGCGTCGCCTTGCCATTGCCATCGACCAGCGCGAGGTTGGACAGATCAATCGGCATCGCCTTGGGCAGGCGCCCGCCCTGAGTCTGCTGGCTTTGCTTGGTGTGACGGATCGAAATGTTGATCCCGTTCACGACAGCCTTGTTCTCTTTGGGCATGACGAGATCAATCTCGCCGGTCTTGCCCTTGTCCTTGCCGGTCAGAACGATGACCTTGTCGCCTTTTTTCAGTTTCGCAGCCATCACAACACCTCCGGCGCGAGCGAGATGATCTTCATGAAGTTCTTCGCGCGCAGCTCACGCACTACCGGCCCGAAGATACGGGTGCCGACAGGCTCGCCTGCATTGTTGAGGATCACCGCAGCGTTGCGGTCGAAGCGGATGGCTGTACCATCTTCGCGACGAACTTCCTTGGCGGTGCGCACGACGACAGCCTTGCGAACGTCGCCCTTCTTCACGCGGCCTTTCGGAATAGCTTCCTTGACCGATACCACGATGATGTCGCCCACGGACGCATAGCGCCGCTTGGACCCACCGAGGACCTTGATGCACTGAACCCGGCGCGCGCCAGAGTTATCAGCCACATCCAGATTGGTCTGCATCTGGATCATTTGGTGTCTCCCGACCTTTGGGCATCATGCCCAGGGTTTCGATAAGACTGAGAGGGTCCGGATCACGCGTTCGCGTCTACCAGAACCTCCCAGCGTTTGGTTTTCGAGATCGGTGCACATTCGGCAATGCGAACGGTGTCACCAACCTTGAACTGGTTTAGCGGATCGTGCGCACGGTATTTCTTAGTGCTGCGAACCGTTTTTTTCATCACAGGGTGCGTGAAGCGGCGCTCGACCAGAACCGTCACGGTCTGATCATTCTTGTCGCTCGTCACCTTGCCTTGCAGGATGCGTTTGGGCATGTGCGTGCTCCTTAATTCGCCGCCGCTTCGCGGGCTTTTTCGTTGAGGATTGTCGAGACGCGTGCTGCATCGCGACGCACCTGACGGATACGGGCTGTGTTCTCAAGCTGATTGGTCGCCTTCTGGAAGCGCAGGTTGAACGCCTCCTTCTTGAGCAAAACCAGCTCGTCACGCAGCTGATCCGGAGTCTTGTTACGTAGATCTTCGGCTTTCATGGCCATTCCTTCAGTCAACAATCGCTGGCGAGCCCCCTGTGATAGGGTCACCCTGATTCCCAGCGGAGGTGGATGAGCGCGTGCTATAGGCGGGTTAGGCCAATTTGGCAAGGGCTTCGCTGGAAAGAAATGTCCCGACCTCGTGAGGCCGGGACAAACCGTCTTGAGTCGGAATTGGCTTTACCAATCCTCGCGCTGCACCACGCGGGTCTTGATCGGCAGCTTCATCGCGGCAAGGCGCAGCGCCTCACGCGCGACTGCGTCATTTACGCCATCAATCTCGAACATCACGCGACC
The DNA here is from genome assembly GCA_007125005.1 of Natronohydrobacter sp. Classification (GTDB taxonomy): domain Bacteria; phylum Pseudomonadota; class Alphaproteobacteria; order Rhodobacterales; family Rhodobacteraceae; genus Roseinatronobacter. The sequence continues at coordinate 1,073 of SLDY01000055.1, read as the reverse complement.
AGGCTTTACCTTGGCGGCCCAGAAATCGACGGAACCTTTACCCTTACCCATCCGAACTTCGGTAGGCTTCGATGTGACCGGCACATCGGGGAAGATGCGGATCCAGACACGGCCCTGACGCTTCATATGGCGCGTCATGGCGCGGCGGGCTGCTTCGATCTGGCGCGCAGTGATACGCTCGGGCTCGACAGCCTTCAGGCCGTAGCTGCCGAAGTTCAGGTCAAACCCGCCCTTCGCCTCGCCATGAATGCGGCCCTTGTGCTGTTTGCGGAACTTCGTCCGTTTCGGTTGCAACATAGTGTTTCTCCTTCAAACGGATCAACGGCGCGGGCGCGAGGCGCCGCCCGAATCCTGAAGTTCTTGCGCACGGCGATCACGGGCCTGAGGATCATGTTCCATGATCTCGCCCTTGAAGATCCAGACCTTCACCCCGATGATCCCGTAAGCCGTCAGCGCCTCTGAATGCGCGTGATCGATATCCGCACGCAGCGTATGGAGCGGAACGCGGCCTTCGCGATACCATTCGGTCCGTGCAATCTCTGCTCCGCCCAGTCGGCCTGCAAGATTCACCCGGATACCGAGTGCGCCCATGCGCATGGCGTTCTGCACAGCGCGCTTCATTGCACGACGGAAGCTCACACGGCGCTCAAGCTGTTGGCAAATGCTCTCGGCAACAAGCTGAGCATCAAGTTCCGGCTTGCGGACCTCGACAATGTTCAGGTGCAGATCACTGTCGGTAAGATTGGCCAGCTTCTTGCGCAGCGTCTCGATATCCGCGCCTTTCTTGCCGATGATCACACCCGGACGTGCCGTGTGAATGGTCACGCGGCATTTCTTGTGCGGACGCTCGATGATGACACGGCTCACACCGGCCTGCTTGCATTCCTTGTTGATGAACTCGCGGATCTTCAGATCCTCAAGCAACAAGTCCCCGTAATCCTTGCTGTCAGCGAACCAGCGGCTGTCCCAGGTACGGTTGACCTGAAGGCGCATGCCAATCGGATTGACCTTCTGACCCATTATGCTTGCTCCTCGACCTGGCGAACCTTGATGGTCAGCTCTGAAAACGGCTT
>SLDY01000086.1 GCA_007125005.1 Natronohydrobacter sp. | reverse complement strand
TCTCAACTCGCATCACTGGGCTATAAGGTGATCGGGGCTGCCTCAGGTGTTGAGGCGCATCGTAAGCTGCTTGCTGGCCTTCAAATCGACTTGCTGTTCACAGATGTAGTCATGCCCGGCGGGATGAGCGGCCGCGATCTGGCAGAGAAAGCGCTTGAGATCAAACCTGGACTGAGAATTCTGTTTACCTCCGGGTACACGGAAAGCTCGATCGTACATAATGGCAAGCTTGATCAAGGCATCGATCTTTTAACCAAGCCCTATCGCCGCGCGCAGCTAGCTGCGAAAATCCGCAAGGTTCTGGAACAGCGCTGAGCAGAGCCAAGGTCGCCATGCCGCGATTGGGCGGCTTGGCAATCCATCAGTTTATCTGGGTTCTGGAAGCAAACGTCGCACCTGCCAGCCTCCTAGGGTCGTAATGTGCCAGCCAGTCGCGGACTGAGCTTGCAGACATCGGTCTTGCAATACCGTACCCTTGCGCCGCATCACAGCCAAGTCGCCTGAGGATTCTCACAGACTCGCGCGTTTCTACTCCTTCCACTGTGACTGACATACCGAAGCGCTTCCCGATATGGACAAGATCACGGATAAGCCCGCGCGCCGCACGGGAAGTTTCGAGATTGCGCACGAACATCCGATCAATTTTCAACTCATTGAACGGAATACGAACCAGACGTTCAAACGAAGACGCGCCAGTGCCGAAATCGTCGATAGACAGGGTGTGGCCTTTCATACTCAAGCGCAACAGGGCGTCAAGTTCGCATTGTGGGATACAGCTTTGTCCTACTTCTGTGACTTCAAAGAGAATATGGCGCGGCTCAAGGCCATGGTAGTTAAGCAAATCGGCCAGAAAAGGCTCGAATGCACAGTTTGTCAGAACATTGGCCGGAGTGTTCACTGCGACAGAGAGCTTGTCATCCGAGAGCGCTGCAAGAGCATCTACCGCCTGTTCGATAATCGCAACGGACAATTCATAATCCAACCCGAACTCTGCCACCTTTGGGATGAACTCATCTGGAAAGATCATCCCAAACTCTGGATGGTGCCAGCGGGCAAGCGCTTCGAAGCCGAAGACCGCGCCATCGGTTAGGTGCATCTTAGGTTGCAGAAAACAGGTAATTTCCCGCGTCATGATAGCGCTGCGGAGCATTGCACGCGATATTTCCGGGCGCTCCTGCGCAGATTTTGTCTCGCATTGTGTCGGATCACGCTCTGTGCGTGCAGTCTCAAGCAATTGCTTCAGACATTTCCGCCGCAGCGGTTTTTGCAGGGTGCCGAGCACCTCCAAGCCCAGCGATTGCGCAGAGAGGCTTACGCTATCGAGAATCCGTATGCTGCTGCCACTACAGATGATGATACTGCAATTCTTGATGCTCGCCATCTTCGATATCACATCCAGCCCATCGCAACCGGGCATCATGAGATCAAGGATAACAACATCCGGGCTGTCGTTTTTCAGCCTTGAAAAAAAATTGGCTTCATCGCCAGTTGCGTCTACCTTCAATCCAAGAGAGGCGACCATCGCACGCAAGGTTTCTCGTACATCAGGCTCGTCATCAAGGATGAGGACGGATAAAACATCGTCAGTTCCGGCCTGCCGCGAGATCGCTGCGCTAATCTTGCCGACGGGTGAATGTAAGTATTCCAGCATCTTGCTTTTTCCTTATAACAACGAGCCGCGTTCGAGCTTATTCGACCGATGGTGCCGATGTGATTGACAGAGAGGGTACAAATATCCCTCGCAACTTTCGTGCATCAGCATCGGGCTCAGTCTTCGTCCTGAGATTGTGTTCATGAACAATCCGCCTGAGTTCGATTGGATCGATTGTTGAAAGCCGCTTTTTCTTTTGAGGAATTTGGCCAGCTTTCCCGTTTTCGCTGAGATCGAGCACTCTGAAATAGGCAGTCTCTTTTGCCCCATTCATTCCGTGGCGCAATTTACCCTCGCTTAGTGCCATGTCTGCTGTAAGCAGTAATGGTTCGCCAAGCTGCCAGTCCGAAGGGGCGAAAGCGTCTAGGCGCTCTGACAGAATCAAGGCGTCAATACTGCGCAAGGTCTCATCAACAGAGCGGCCGACAGCGAGCGGATAGTCCAGAATCATTCTGACAACGCCATTTGGGTCAATCAAGACTGTGCGGCGTGCACAAAACTTGCCATCAGAAAGAGGCTCATGCGAGACGAGGCCACATCCGTGCGCGATGATGCCCTTGTCATCTGCAATATGTGGAAATGTGACCGAGATCTCGTTTTGGCGTTCGATTTCTGCAGTCCACGGCTGAACACGCTCCAGCGGGTCGCCGGTCAGAGCGATGATCTTTACATGCCGCTCCTCGAATTCGGAAGCCCGCTTTGCGAGTGCGCTGATTTCAGTGGTGCAGACAGGTGTAAAGGCCGCGGGATGAGAGACAAGAAGCACCCAGCTCCCTTTTCTCCAATCAGAGAATTTAATCCTGCCCTTTGTCGTCTTTGCCATGAAATCCGGAAAGCGGTCGTTGAGCTTTGGATTCCAGTGGTTTCCGAGGTTGCGGTCTGACGGCAGTCTGATCGAGGTGTCGTTCTGGCTACCGAATTTGAAAACGCTTATCGACATTGTTACCCCCAATTCTGCGAACTGCTGACAGAAGAGCAGTTGAATGGGGACTCATTTGTGACGCAGAAATTTAAAATTGTGCAATCATGACGCGAGCGGTGTGCGGGAAGTTGAAGTCACGCACTTCGGCGAGGAACTAGTTCGAGCGTTCCGGGGTGAGCATATAGCCAACACCGTGGAGGGTCTTTATCAGATCGCCAACATGTTGTTTTACGGGCAGTTTTTTCCGTAATCGACTTACAAGACCGTCGATTCCGCGTGATGACGCATGCCAGGACTTCCCTTTTATCTTTGCCAGAATGTCGTCGCGGCTGATCGGTTCGCCGCGATGTGCAAGCAGGACTGCTAGAACATCGAATTCCGCAGTGGTCAGATTGGCTTCTTCCCCATCGGGTGTACACACTGTGCGTGCGTTCAGGTCTACCGAATATCCGTGCATGGACAGTTGGGACTGCGTTGACGCTGTATCGGATGGGATCCCTGCTCCAATGTCCAGGCGCCGTGCGACGGCTTTTATTCTTGCGAGCAATTCACGTTGTCGGAATGGCTTCACGATGTAATCATCAGCCCCCATCTCCAACCCCAGAACCTGATCGAGTTCAGACCCGCGCCCCGTCAGGATCAAAACTCCGCGTCCGCCAGCGCTGCGCAGTTCTGAGACGAGCGACAATCCGTCGCCATCTGGCAACCCGATATCGACGATGCAAATGCTTGCGTCTTCTTGGGCAAGGAAGGTTCGGAACTCGCTGATGCTTCCCACCACGCGCGCCGAGATTTCCGCGCTCTCGAAAATCCGTGTGAGAATGCTGCGCACACCGTCATCATCTTCAACGGCAAGTATTCGCATTTCCCGGGTCATTTGTGGTGCTCCGGCACAGCTGATTGAACTGATATTGAAAAATTAACGAAGTACCGTCAACACAGTTACATTGAAAATATTCGTTACAGGCGTATATTTTGCAGCGCACTTAACTGAATTGCACAACGAATGAACCGTTTTGTTCATACGAAGTTTGTATGGCTAAGTCATTAGCACAAAAATACAATTAACAAATGCCAGTCCGCAGGCGAGCGATAATTCACCACTTGTGAGGGCAGGCAACCGATCTGTTGTTCAGTTATTACCTTGTTAATGCCATATCCTTCGGCTACTGTCTACTTAGTATGGTGATTTATCAGTTATGCGCAGCATGAAGACAGCCATCGACGGAATTGTTTGGCGCGCCGATGCTGACACGCTTGAATTTTCATATGTTGATGGAGCTGCCTCTGAGATTCTTGGCTACAGTCCTGAGCATTGGCTGGCGCAAGAAGGCTTTTGGCAATCGAAACTGCACCCGGAAGACGCAAACGATATTGTTTCTGCCTGCGTTGATGTCCGCCGACAGGGCAAATCACGCCGTTTAACCTACCGCATGATCGCCTCTGACGGGCGAACTGTCTGGCTGCAAGATAATATCAAACTGGTGTTTGATGGTGATCGTGCGGTCCTGTCAGGCATAATGGTTGATGTGACCGAGCTTGCGGAGCAACGCCATCGGCTGGAACTCGCGAGCCGGGAAAACGCGCATTACCGGAAACTTTACGATCTTGTCCCTGTCGCGATCTGGGAAGAAGACTGGACGGGAGTTTTGGGAGCGTTGCGCGCGCTTCAGGCGCAAGGTGTTGACGATATTCATGCCCATGCGCATGAGAACCCCGCTTTTGTCAGTTCGATGCTTTCACAATTGGAAGTGCTTGCAGTCAACGCTGCCGCTGTCGAAATGTTTGGCGCATCGAGTGCACGGGAGTTGATCGAACGCGCGACTGAAGTGTTTGAGGCTGAGAATCCTGGCTCGCTATTTCTTACCGCGCTTGAGGCAATCCTCGGCGGCAAACGCACTATTGAGGGGGTCAACAGGCTGCGTAGGCTGGATGGCGGGGCTCTGGATGTTCAGGTCCGTATCGCTCTTCCGGCGCTTGATGATCGCGATGGGCGTGTGGTTATCTGCGAGATGGATATCACCGACAGCAAGGCGACTGCGGAGCGATTTGAACTTGTGACCCGCGCGACCAGTGATGTGATCTGGGATTTCGATATTGTTCGCGACACGATGTGGGCGAGCGAAGGATTGCAACGGATTTTCGGGCTCAACCCGAAAGACTTGGAATCCAGCCTCAGCAAATGGACGGAGCGCATTCATCCTGACGATCTTGGCGGGGTCATGCGCCAGTTTGAAGCCATCCAGCATGAGGGTAGTAATACTTGGAAGGAGGAATACAGATTCCGGAAAGGTGACGCATCCTACGCGTTTGTGCGGGATGAGGGATTTATCTTGCGTGACGCGACAGGAGCCGCTGTTCGTATGGTCGGCAGTCTTGTTGATTTGACCGAGCAGCGCATGCTTGAGGAGCGCTTTCAGCATGCCCGAAAGCTTGAAGCCATTGGCAAACTCACTGGCGGGATGGCGCATGACTTCAACAATTTGCTGACAGTTATTATGGGTAGCCTCGAAGCAATTGAAGATCTTGTTGGTGAGGATGTAGCAACCCAGAATCATGTCGAGACCGCTATCCATGCGGTCGAGCGCAGCGCATATCTGATAAACCAACTTTTATCATATGCCCGCCAGAGGCCGATGGCGCCAACGACAATCAACATGGCACATGAGGTTAGTCAGATGTGCCGGGTCATGTCGCGAACGCTTGGTGAGCATCTCAGGGTTTCCATTCGCAGCGAACCAGATCTATGGATGTGTCGCGCTGATCCCGGCCAGTTTGAAAGCGCGCTCCTGAACCTTTGCCGAAATGCACGTGATGCGATGCCAGATGGCGGCACGCTGACAGTGAGAATGTTCAACGCGGAAGTTGGTTCGGTAAGCCCTCTGGCGAAGCGTGGGCTGACCCCAGGGCGCTATGCTGTTCTCTCGGTAGCAGATACCGGCCATGGGATGGACGAAAAGACACTCAATGCCGCGTTTGAACCTTTTTTCACAACCAAGGACGTTGGCGCGGGCAGCGGTCTTGGCCTGTCGATGGTGCAGGGCTTTGCCCAGCAATCTAACGGAATTGTAGATATTCAATCAACGCCGTGCAAAGGCACAGTGGTCGAGATCTATTTACCCGCACCGGCTGAATTTCAAATCGATAGCCAAACAAAGGTGGCGCCGCCGGTCGATCGTCAGCGAGGTTCGGGGAATATTCTGCTTGTCGAGGATCAGGATATGGTGCGGGCGCATCTGACCTCAATGCTCGAACACCTCGGTTATTCCGTCACGTCCAGGATTTCTGTGCCCGATGCTATCAAGGTACTCAATTCGAATACCGAGATTGATCTGGTACTCACGGATATCATACTCCCGGGAGGGGAGACCGGGCTTGACCTGTCGCGAAGAGCGTCCGAACTGCGCCCGGGTCTGCCAGTCGCGTTCATTTCTGGTTACTCGGATCCACTCGAAAACAATAGTGTTATGCTGGAAGAAGGGAACAATTTTATTCGCAAGCCATTCAGGCGTAATGACCTTGCGTCTCTTCTTAATCGTATGCTCTATAGGGTTGACTAAAATCATGGTTGGCTGAGCGCGGCCAGTTGCGAGCTCCATTTTCCAGATACCGATGTCGAGCAGGTTCTGTGCCAAGCGGAGGTCCGCGTCCTGTTCGGCCCGATCCGGCTGACCGACGCGGAGCGGGGCGTCCTGCATCGTCAAGAAAACAAGGGACGACGCATCGGTCGCAATCGGACGGCCGCGTATTATGACAGGCCACCACCCCCTGCGTGCCGACGAAGACGCCACTGACCCATACCCATGAAATTGTCGCCCAGCCTAGCAAGTGCAGTTCTGAATTCCCTTTCCTCCTCTGGCGCAAGAAGCTCCTCTAGTGTTATCGCCAGCAGAGAGTCCGCGCTCTAGCCGAGGGATATGGACATTTGCTGATTGATGTCGACGCTGCGCAAAGAGTTTGTGTCTAGCCGAAAGGGTCAGATTCGACCCGAAATGATCCGAATTTACCTACGCCGTGCTTACCATGTGCTTACCGCTACAATAGGCGCATCCGCAAGGAACATCTAAGTCATTGAAATTATTGGTCGGAGTGGGAGGATTCGAACCTCCGGCCCCTGCCTCCAGAAGATCGCGCCCTCTGGCCAAGCTAATGTTTTTTAGTCAATGGAGCACTGTTCTCGCAGCTAAATTTGCCTGCTTCGCAAAGCCAGTTCGGGTTCGAAAGGCTCAGTGAACCAAAGGGAACTATCTCACTCAGGGTGGGTGTTGAAGGGATCCGCTCCTTCAGAATAGACCCACAGTTAACTACCCCATCAGCCCAACCCGGTTATGAGGCGCCGAGTGTCCTCCATCCTCACCAGTGCTGCGTCAAGCGCTGCACGCCATGCGCTTCCTTTGTCGCGCGCCTCCGTCCATGCATCACCGAGTGCAAAGGGGTCCTCCTCTGCCAATACAGCGATCAGAAACGCCGCCTGGGCGCGGTCCTTGCGCGCTTTCAGGGCCATCTCTCCATGCCTGCGCCGCTCTGAAACGATCAGCTTGTGGACTGCATAGCGCTCAGGTCGCGGGATCTGGATCAATGCACCATCTCGATAGAGCAGCGGAACTGTGAGCGGTTCTGCGATCAGATAATTCAGGAAATGCAGCGATTGAGCGCTGACACCCAAGGCTGGAAGATCGCGCAAGCCTTCATCCGCACTGAACGATGGCGTCAGGAATTCCACCAGGGTCTGGCGATGCGTTTGCTGCCATCGCCAGACCTTGCTGTGCTCCACCGACGCCAGTGGCGCGAATTCTAGGTTCTCGAACACATGCGCGAGGGCCGGGTCAACCTGATCACCAAGCGCGAGAGACAGGCGCTCGAAGCTGGCAATGTCGATGTCATCGGTCTGTGCAGCCGAGTCTGCGCTGATGCGCACCCCTAGCACTCCCTCATAGTGCCGGAACGCCTGCGTGCCAACGACTGTCCCACCAAGCCGGAACACACCGGCACTTGCCATGGCCGTGAGCAGCTGACCAGTGGCGAGATCCGGGGTCAGATACCCCTCGCTGCGCAACAGACGAACAAGGCGCGCTGTCTCGCGACGGCGCATCTTTGATTGGGCGCGAAAGCTCTCGTGGCGCTCCAGGCGCGCACGTAACTCAGCATTGTCATCGCCAATGTAGCGTTCGACGATCTTGTCGCCTTGTCGGAACCGATCATACCAATATCCCCGTCCGTTCTTTTGCCGCAGGGTTGGCTTGCCGCGTAGGGACGAGACCGCTTCTTCTTTCAGAAGGCGCAGGAGGTCCTGCCAGGCCGACTGCCCTGTCATCGAGTGAGTTTGGATCGTGCTCGACATCATCTCTTGCCACACAGAAAAACTATCGTGTGGTATAGCACAGCTTTCACCACATACCACACAAAGAATCTTCTGTGCTGTATGAGTCCAAGCGCATGCGCATTTCTTGTCGCTTGCAAATCTGTCTGCATGGCATTTATGTCCAGATTCGTTGCCATCAGCATCAATAAGCTGCCACTGCTATAGCAGATATATCAATAACTTAATCAGGAAGCAGACATGGCACATCCACACAAAGACACCCGGCTCGCGAAATTCGTTTCCAAGCGGATCGACGAGCTCAAGGGCGTCAAGAATCAGGCAGAAATCGCAGCGCAAGCAGGATTCACGAATGCGAATATGATCACGATGATCAAGCAGGGTGCGACCAAATTGGCAATTGATCGCGTGCCCGATCTCGCCCGCGCATTGGACGCGGATCCGGCTGTTGTCTTGCGGTTGACGATCGAACAGCAGCTCGGTCCAGTTGCTGCACGCGCTGTAGATGAGATTCTCGGATCACCCATTTCGAAAAATAAGCGCGCCTGGATTGCAGAATTGCGTGATGCCTATGATGACAACGATCCGCATGTGACGCGGAAATCACGTGCAGCCCGTCGCGCGATTTTTGGGAAGTGACCCAGAAACTGTAAAAGAAAACTGGCGATACCGGGCCGCGCATCTGGTATCGCTCTCAACGCCGACAATGGCTTTCGAAGCAGATCGTGTCTCACGAAATGCACCGAGATTGCCATCTGGTTGACAACGGGTTGCAAAGGGTTGCCGCCTAACCCGGCCAATTATACAAAAACCGGCCAAGAGAAGGTCGATTTCGCGCGTTTTCGGGTTGCAAAAGGTTTACGTTTTCAGATGAGGAAATCTTTTTCGATCTTGGCAACCATAACCCGCGCGGCGCTTCCGGAACATACGCTTGCAACACCGTGATGAATTCCTTGAGCACATCCATATCAACTCACTCTGGAAAAATAGCTGGGATAGTGTCGCAGTGACTGCGCAGATGCAGCTTATGGAATAGCCATCTGGAAGCAGATTGCCGATGGTGCTCTACGAGCCCAAGGCGCCTGTGAGCCCTGCTCCAGGCCACCAAAGGCCCGCTCTGGGAGCGATCGGCTTGGGGGCCGCAGCAGCGATTTAATTCGCTCCAACCCTGTGCCGGTTGCGGCGATTTATCCAAGACCAGCCCAGCGCTCCGAGAGTGCTGCAGGCCCATCAAGGCCTCAAAATCCCAGTAAAAACTGACTTAGTCAGCTATCGCTTATCTCGACCGAGCAGATCGCGACGCTCGTTTGTATTAATTGTGCTATGCACAACAGATACACCTATACCCCTCTCTCCCCATACACAGGACTAAAGCCTCTCTCTCACTTCCACAGACAGAGAGCTGACAGCTTGCAGCCAGCCAGGCTACAGGACAGAAAATCTTGGCGCGCGCTTAGCTGCCAACACTCTCTCCGCGAGCGGCGAGCGGCGAGCGCAGCGAGACCGCTCCCGTATCTTATCCGTTTCCTGCAGTAGCTGTCCTTGTCCATGCTGACTGTTCCACGTTCCTTTCGCTAGAACCTGGATAGATGAAAAAAGGGTCATCTACGTTTCAGTTCACCGCCATGAAAAATTCTGCCACCTCCGGGACAGAGCATCCAGGGCACGTCCAACTTCTTGGTTCATCTTCGCCCAACCCCGGTGAGTCCTGCTACTGTGAGCAGATTATGTAAATGTGGTCCGTTGGTTGCGCGACCCACCTGCAGCGTGATTGCCAGACGGTCAATGACGGCCTTGAGCTCGCTCTGAGCGACAACACCGAGATCGGGCTTCAGAACAACGATCTCACGGCGATCGGGCCGCAATCCCTTGCTGCTCGCATGGGGTTCGGGATCGTGCTACGTGTAATGGAGATTGGTCTGGACAAGCCCTGCGTAAGGATGCGTTCGGTAGAGAAACCTTTGGTCGATATGTGCATAGGACAACGGGATCATCACTGGCGGGATGTATTTTGCAGATTTGATGCTGGGAACAATAGCGCTCGGGACGGTGGTCGCTCCAACAGGTGCGCTAGGCACCGTTACCGCAGCCGATGACGCGGATGACTTGCCTGACACTCCCGATGCTGATGCTGTCGGTGATACGGCTTTCGTGCGCTTTCCGTGTGATCTCAACTTGCTTTGAAGGGCTTTCAATCTTGGAGATGCTGTAACCGTTGTGCCGGCTATTTGAAGATCACCGGCAGCAACATGGCGCAGATAGGCGTCCAGGATACGCCGAAGGGTTTTGAGGCGCGTGTCGAAATCCGAGGCAGGGAGCATCCTATCAAACAGCCGGCGCATCGGGTCGACCAGGTTGGTCTTTGTCGGCCTCCTGGGTGCTCTTGCGGCCAATTGGCCATTTGGTCCAAGCTTGCTGCCGAGGCCCTCGGCCACATGGAGAGCGCATCAGAGCGCCTCGACACACAGCCGCGGTTCATATGGCCGAAGCAGGGGTCAGCATGGACGAAATTGCGCAGTATCTCGGACATTCGGACACCAGGATCACCAGCAACACATATGCGAGGTATTGCCCTGAGCACCTGCAAAAGGCCGCAACAGCGCTCGAGTTCGACTTCGCTTGCTAGCGCGGCGAACCCAATTAGGTTCACTGAACCAAAGCGCGCTATCTTCTGGATGCCTAGGAAGTAATAAAACTTGGTCGGAGTGAGAGGATTCGAACCTCCGGCCCCTGCCTCCCGAAGACAGTGCTCTACCAGGCTGAGCTACACTCCGTCCATGACGCGGCTATAGACTTGGACAAGCCCCTTGGCAAGGGGTCAGGGAAGGGTTGTACTACCTCTCAGGGCTTTCCAACGAGGTGTATTTTGCCTATTGAACAGCATCAGGAAAGCAGGATCAGGCACCACAGCATGAAGCTTATTTCGACAACGGACGAGCTTGCGGCGTTCTGCGCTCTGGCCCATGATGCGCCCTATGTTACTGTTGATACAGAATTTTTGCGAGAGCGTAGCTATTACGCCAAGCTCTGCTTGCTGCAGATGGCGCTACCCGGCCCGGACGGGCCGGAAACTGGCCCGGCGGTGCTGGTTGATCCCTTGTCGGAAGATCTGTCATTGGCACCATTCTACGATCTGTTGCGGGATCAGAGCACAGTAAAGGTGCTTCATGCTGCGCGCCAGGACCTGGAGATATTCTATATTGAAGGCGGTGTGTTGCCGACCCCGCTCTTTGACACACAGATCGCTGCCATGGTCTGCGGTTTTGGCGATCAGGTCGGCTATGAGACATTGGTGCGCAAGCTTGCGAAAGGGAATATCGATAAAAGCTCACGCTTTACCGATTGGTCGCGCAGGCCTCTAACTGATTCTCAGCTTGGATATGCGCTGGCAGATGTTACCCATTTGCGAATCGTCTATGAAACCCTCGCCAAGCGCCTGCGCGAGACGGGGCGCGCGGGCTGGGTTGCAGAAGAACTCTCTACACTGGATGATCCCGAAACCTATATCACCCGCCCGCATGAGGCCTGGAAACGCGTAAAGACACGCAACAATTCAAGCCGGTTTCTGGCGCTGGTGCGTGAATTGGCTGCCTTCCGCGAGGAATACGCCCAATCCAGAAACATTCCCCGGTCGCGTGTTTTCAAGGATGATGCCCTTCTCGAACTCGCCTCGCTGAAGCCTGTAACACAGGATGATCTTGGCCGTACAAGGCTATTGCTGCGCGAAGCCCGGCGGGGTGACATTGCTCAAGGCATTCTTGATGCCGTTGCCCGTGCCTTGGCTTGCCTACCGAAAGATTTGCCGCAACCGGAAAACGATCGTGATGAAAGCCTGCAGGTCAATCCGGCGCTTGCTGATCTGTTGCGTGTGCTGCTCAAGGCGAAATCCGACATAACGGGTGTCGCTGCGCGTCTCATCGCGCCAAGCGCCGATCTTGATGCGCTCGCGGCCGGCCGGCGTGATGTCGCCGCGCTTGCAGGCTGGCGCGCCAAGGTGTTTGGCGAAGACGCTTTGCGGTTATGCGAGGGAAGGGTCGCTCTTGCCGTTAAGGGCGAGCGCGTGGAAGTCGTCGCTCTTCCCGATTAGGCCCTGATCTCAGATGGGCAGCCCCCGCATCAGCCGCGGCAGATCCCCCGTCAGCCCCGCTGCCTCGCGCATAAAACGCTGCCGCAGCGTTGGGATAGCACTGATTGCTCCCATCCCAAGAACCCGCACGCCCCGCAACAAGGCGTTGTCATTGGAGAAAAGTCGGTTCACGCTGTCGGTGCCAACTGCCATCATCATGGTATCGAAACGCCGCCATTGCTGGTAGCGTTCCAGAACCAACGGACTAGCAATATCTTCGCCACGCCTTGCAGCGAGCACCAGCACCTCGGCGAGTGCCGCGACATCGCGCAGCCCGAAATTGAAGCCCTGTCCTGCAATCGGATGCAACCCATGCGCTGCATCACCCACCAACGCCAGGCGAGGTGCGATAAAACTATTGGCGATGGTAAGTTTCAGTGGATAGGCATAGCGCTTTCCGGCAAGGCTGATCTTACCCAGAAAATAACCAAAGCGCGGGCAAAGTGCCTCGAGATAGCCGCTTTCATCCAATGCATGAATGGTGGCGGCTGTCTCGGTTGCCTCGCTCCAGACAATTGAACTGCGATTGCCGGGCAATGGCAGAATCGCAAGCGGGCCGGCCGGCATGAAGAACTGATATGCACAGCCCTCATGCGCCCGCGCGTGCTCCACAGCGCAGACAAGCGCTGTTTGGCCATAGTCCCATCCTGTGCGGCGGATACCAGCGCGCGCCGCTGTCGGGCTGTCACGTCCATCGCACCCAACCAGCAAACGTGCCGTTACCGTCTCGCCATTCTCAAGATGGACTGACACACCTGTCCCGGAGATTTCTTGCGCTATCGCCGCCACGCCCGAAACCTGTCTGATCCGATCCTCGGCATCCATCGCTGCAAGAAGAGCCGCACGCAAAAAGCGGTCCTCAAGCATATGACCCATGGGCCCTTCTTCCAGTTCGGCGTGGTCGAAATGCAGGAAAAACGGTGCAGAGCCTTCCCCCGCGCGCCCATCACTGGCTTTGATCTGCAGGATTGGCTGCGCCTGACTGGCGAGCTCGCGCCAAACCCCGATTCCCTCAAGCACCCGTGTGGAGGCCAGCGCTAGAGCATAGGAGCGCCCATCGAATTCAGGCATCTCCCGTATCTCTCGCGGGGTGGCGTCGACGACGATGACATGCAAACCGGCTTGTGCCAGCGCCAGAGCGAGTGAAGGACCATTCAGCCCCCCGCCGATAATCAGGATATCTGCGTCAGTCTTCATGGGTCGGACTATGCCAGCGTCGTTGCGAAAGTCCATGCGTCAAAAGCAGCACGCAAAACTCTTTCCATTTCATCCTTGCACAAATATCCTCGGGGGGTGCGGGGGGCAGAGAGCCCCCCGCCCTTTCCGGGTAAGCGCAAGGCAAGATCATGATTTCGGCTCCTGTAATGACAATGTCCGCCAGTGCTCTGGGTCGCTCCATTGCTGCGGGCGAAATCTGCCCGGTCGAATTGGTCGAAGCCTATCTCGCCGCGATCAGCGCCCACCCTGATGGCGAGCGCATCTATGCCCGGCTCACCCGCGCGCGCGCGCTCGACGAGGCGATGGCAGCGCGGGGGCGGGCGCAGGCGGGGCTGCGGCGTGGCCTGCTTGATGGTGTGCCGTTGTCATGGAAAGACCTTTTCGACAGCGCAGGCGTTGCTACTGAAGGTGGCACCGCGCTCTTGCGCGGGCGCGTGCCCGAGCGGGATGCGGAGGTGCTTCAACGGTTGACGCGTGCGGGTGCAATCTGTCTTGGCAAGACCCATCAGACTGAATTCGCCTATTCCGGGCTTGGACTGAACCCTGTGACTGCGACCCCGCCCTGCATCAATGACCCGGAGGCCGTGCCGGGTGGATCATCCTCGGGTGCCGCAGCCTCGGTCGCGTTTGGGCTCGCAGCGCTTGCCATCGGCTCGGATACGGGCGGTTCGGTCCGAATTCCGGCAGCGTGGAACGATCTGGTCGGGCTGAAGACCACTGCCGGACGCTTGCCGCTTGCGGGCGTGTTGCCGCTGGCACCGAAATTCGACACTGTCGGCCCGATTGCGCGCAGCGTCGAGGACTGTGCGCAGGTTCTGGCCGCGATGGAAAACCGCCCAGCGCCCGATCTGCGCGGCTCCACACTCTCTGGCAAACGGTTTCTTGTGCTCGAAGGGGCACCTTTCGAGGATATTCGCGACGTCCCGGCGCGCGGATTCGAGCAGGCTGTCGACCGGCTTGCCGCCGCCGGCGCAAAGATCAGTCGGTCAAAGCTCTCTTCGGTCGAAGAAGCGCTGGCGCTCTCTCCGATCATCTACACGCCCGAATGCTACGCGCAATGGCGCAATCTGATCGAAACGGCGCCCGATCTTGTCTTCCCGCCGATCCTCGAGCGCTTTCGCTCCGGGCGCGATCATCTTGCGATAGATT
This sequence comes from Natronohydrobacter sp., assembly GCA_007125005.1. Classification (GTDB taxonomy): domain Bacteria; phylum Pseudomonadota; class Alphaproteobacteria; order Rhodobacterales; family Rhodobacteraceae; genus Roseinatronobacter. Next base: position 31,239 of record SLDY01000086.1, on the reverse strand, counting down.
ATGTTGCTGCATGGCAGTCGCTTTCTGACCATCGCGCCCACTATCTTGCCCAGACAGCGGGCTTTGATGCAGTGATCCTGCCGACTGCCCCCAACCTGCCGCCCAATGCTCGGCGGCTGATGCAAGATCACGCCTATTTTACAACCGAGAACCTTCTGACATTGCGCAATACCCGCATCGGAAATATGCTGGGACTGTGTGTGCTGAGCCTGCCCACGGGGGTGCCTTCGGTCGGGATCAGCCTGATGGCCGCGCCCATGGCGGAAGATCATCTGTTGCGTGTCGGAGTTGCAGCCGAAACAGCACTCGCAACAGATTGAGGCATTGGGCAGGTTCATACGCCACATCTGGTGCGCAACCGCTCCAATCTGCGAAAATGCCACAAATTCGCAGGGTTATGCATCAGCGCACCACCGTTTTTCTGGACCTGGGGGCTCCTGCGCGTTATCCTGCTTGCATAACAGGGGCGTCAGACCCCGGATATTTGAGGCAGACCATGGCATTTCCTGAGCGGTTCTCGAACCTGCCGGAATACGCATTCCCGCGCCTGCGCGCGCTTCTGGACCAGCACGAGCCCGGTGCTGCGCCAGTCGTCATGACCATTGGTGAGCCGCGCCATGAAATGCCTCCCTTTCTGGCGGATGTGCTCAATGCAAATCTGGGCAGCTTTGCCAAATATCCTGCCAATGAGGGCATCCCGGCCTTGCTGGATGCTATTGTCGCATGGATCTCGCGCCGATATGGGGTGACGCTTGCCCATGAGCAACTCATGGTGCTCAATGGCACGCGTGAGGGGCTATTCAACGCAGCGCTCGCACTATGCCCTGAGCAAAAAGCGGGTGGGCAGCCTGTTATCCTGACACCAAATCCTTTCTACCAGGTTTATGCCGTCGCGGCGCTCGCAGTTGGTGCCGAGCCGCATTATGTGTCGGCGACTGCTGCAACCGGGCATCTCCCTGATTATGCTCGCCTGCCTTCGGCTTTGCTGGATCGGGTTGCGATTGCTTATATCTGCTCACCCGCCAATCCGCAGGGTGCCGTGGCAAATGCTGCATATTGGCGCGAACTGATCGCCTTGGCCGAAAAGCACGATTTCCAGATTTTCGCGGATGAGTGTTATTCTGAGGTGTATCGCGCCACACCACCGCCCGGCGCTTTGGAAGTTGCGCAATCGATGGGGACTGATCCCGAGCGTGTGCTGAGCTTTCACTCGCTTTCCAAGCGCTCCAATCTTCCAGGGCTGCGCTCTGGTTTCGTGGCGGGTGGCCAAGAAAGCATGCGCCGTATTCGACAGTTACGCGCCTATGCCGGGGCACCGCTGCCCGAACCGCTGCAGCATGTGGCGGCTGCTGCTTGGAATGACGAGGCGCATGTTGACCGATCGCGTGCGCTCTATCAGCAGAAATATGCCCTCGCGGATCGCATTTTTAGCAACGTGCCCGGCTATGCAGGGCCGGAGGCGGGCTTCTTTCTGTGGCTGCCGGTGGAAGATGGCGAAACTGCAACCCTGCAGCTTTGGCGCGATCACGGTTTGCGCGTGCTTCCGGGGGCTTATCTGTCGCGCGAGGCTAGCGGAGAAAATCCGGGCAAGGGCTTTGTTCGGGTCGCGATGGTCGCTCCGATTGACGAGTTGGAAGACGGTCTTCGCCGATTGCGAACCGCGCTTTACAGGTAAACGAGGTCTCAGAGATGGCATCTTACAATTCCCGCTCGCGTGATCCACTTCTGGACAGCAATCTCCAGGCCCTTCTGGAGCGCCGCGGGCGCGAACTGATTGGGCTCGGGCTGATCCTTCTGGGGATCGTGTGTGCCGTGATGCTGGGGTCATACTCTCCCAATGATCCAAGCTGGATGAGCTCGTCAAATGCCCCTGTCGAGAACTCCCTTGGCCGGGTCGGTGCAGCAATTGCATCGCCACTGATTGTTATTATCGGCATGGCATCCTGGGGACTGGTGGTGTTCTGTCTTGCTTGGGGGCTGCGCCTGCTTGCATCGCGAGGCCATCAACTTGCACTTTCGCGCAGCGTGTTCCTGCCCATCGTGCTTGCACTCACATCGATCTGGTGCGCCACGCTCTTGCCGACCGAAAGATGGGACGCGCTATATGGCATGGGCGGTGTGTTCGGTGATACAGTGCTCGCCGCAATCGTGAATGTCTTGCCAATGAGTGCCGCCGCAGGCGTCAGCCTCATGGGTGTCGTGATGCTGATCGTGACCCTACTAGTCTGGGCTTACGCCCTTGGCATGGACCGCTACGAGGCGCTTCAATTCGCTCGCTTTATCATTGCCGGCTTCGTGCTTTGCTATGCAGGCCTTCTCGCGCTCCTGCGCGGAGGGGCACAGGGTAGCCTGCGTGGGATGTCGCGCGCTGGTGGCAAGATGGCGCAGAAGGTGCACGATGCCCGTATTGCACGCGCTGAGGCGCGAGAAGCCGCGCATTCTGCGTCTGCTGCGCGGCAGTGGGCCGGGCAAGATGCGTTCCACGCCGCAGCGCACAGCCCAGGCCATCGTGCCGAGCCTGCGATATCCGCATCACGCCGCAGCCCGCCTGTGATCCGGCCCTCAGGCTACGCTGCGCCTCCGATGCACGAACCGGAGCTTTTTGAGCAGGAGCCCATGCAAGCGCAAGGCGCTTATTTGCACCCCAGCCAGACCAATGCCCCCCCGGCACAGGAAACGCAAACGCAGGGTTTGCTGAACCGGCTGAAGGCGCTTTCATCACGTCCGGGCACATTGGGGCCCGCTGCGCCTGCCCCATCACCTTTGCCCCCCGAACTGGTCGAACCGCGTCTCTCGCCGATGGCGATGCGGGCGGAACCTGTAGGGGAGGCGCGTATCCGGTCACGGATTGCGGATGTCATACGCCACCGCAAGAATGTGAAACCAGTTATCAGATTTGATCACAATCGACATATTCCATCGGAGCCGCCGCTGCGGGCTCAATCTGCCATGCACAGTGTCGCACAGCATTCGCAGACAGCACAGACTATGGCGCATCCACCGCAGCCCAATACGCCTCCAGCTCCCGCAGCGCGTGCTCAGCTTTATGCCGATGTAAGTGACGCTGTCATCGCCCCTGTGCCGATGCCGGACTGGATGTTGGCGGCCCAGCCAGATCAGGCCATAGCTGCGCCGCCAAAATCTGCGCCAGCGCCGCAAGATACCGCTCCTCTGGTTGCCGAGCCGCTCTTCCAGTCCGAGCCGCCGCGCACGGGCCATGTCTTGACCCGCCGTGTGGTTAATACGACGCAACGCAAGGTCCAGCCGTCGCGGCAGGCACAAGCCGAGGCCGAGCCTGCTTTTCAGTTCGAGCCCCCGGCCCAGATTTTCGAGCTGCCGCCGCTTTCGCTTCTAGAGCATCCCGGCGAAGTGCAGCGTTTTACGCTCAGCGATGAGGCGCTGGAAGAGAATGCACGGATGCTGGAAAATGTGCTTGATGATTACGGTGTGCGTGGAGAGATCGTGAGCGTGCGTCCCGGCCCTGTGGTCACGCAATATGAACTGGAACCTGCCCCCGGGCTCAAGGCGAGCCGCGTGATCGGGCTTGCAGATGATATCGCGCGCTCCATGTCCGCGCTCTCGGCACGGGTCTCGACTGTTCCGGGCCGTTCCATCATTGGCATAGAATTGCCGAATGCACATCGCGAGAAGGTCGTGTTGCGCGAGATCCTCTCGGCGCGGGATTTCGGCGACAGCAACAAGCGCCTGCCGCTCGCACTGGGCAAGGCGATTGATGGCGAACCTGTTGTGGCAAACCTCGCCAAGATGCCGCATTTGCTGATTGCGGGTACGACCGGATCGGGCAAATCGGTTGCAATCAATACCATGATCTTGTCGCTTCTTTACCGGCTTACGCCTGAGGAATGCCGCATGATCATGATTGACCCGAAGATGCTGGAGCTTTCCGTCTATGACGGCATCCCGCATCTGCTCTCGCCTGTCGTGACCGACCCGAAAAAAGCGGTGGTTGCACTGAAATGGGTCGTTGGCGAGATGGAAGAACGCTATCGGAAGATGTCCAAGATGGGCGTGCGTAATATCGAGGGCTACAATGGCCGCGTGCGCGAAGCACTGGAGCGCGGCGAGATGTTCAAGCGTACGACCCAGACCGGGTTTGACGATGACACGGGCGATCCGGTGTTCGAGACCGAGGAATTTGCTCCCGAGCTTCTGCCCTTCATCGTCGTGGTTGTTGATGAGATGGCCGATCTGATGATGGTCGCGGGCAAGGAGATCGAAGCCTGCATCCAGCGGCTGGCGCAGATGGCGCGGGCCTCTGGCATCCATCTGATCATGGCCACGCAGCGGCCTTCGGTTGATGTGATCACCGGCACGATCAAGGCGAATTTCCCAACCCGGATTTCCTTTCAGGTAACCTCGAAGATCGACTCGCGCACAATTCTGGGCGAGCAGGGCGCCGAGCAGCTGTTGGGCATGGGCGATATGCTCTACATGGCCGGCGGTAGCCGGATCGTGCGCGTGCATGGCCCGTTTGTCAGCGATGAAGAAGTCGAAGAGGTGGTCAACCATCTCAAGAGCTTCGGGCCGCCGGATTACAAATCGGGCGTGGTCGATGGCCCCGAGAGTGATCGCGAAGCCGATATCGACGCCGTTCTGGGTTTGGGCGGCAATGGCACGGGCGAGGATGCGCTCTATGATCAGGCTGTCCAAGTCGTCATTCAGGACCGCAAATGCTCGACCAGCTATATCCAGCGCAAATTGGGCATCGGCTATAACAAGGCCGCACGTCTGGTCGAGCAGATGGAAGATGAAGGGCTGGTGACCCCTGCAAACCATGTTGGCAAGCGCGAAATCCTGATCCCGGAACAAGGCTGAGGCCGCGCGCATAAAGGAGCATAAGGATGTTTCTCCAGCTTTTCGGAACCATCGTGATCGCAGGGATAGTCGGATATGCCAGCGAACGCAGCGGTTTCACGCATAATGGTTATCTGCCCTCGATAATCATCTGTGTCGGTGGCGCGCTCATCTTCTTCTTTGTGCGGATCATGTTTGGCATCCGTTTCGGCGCGCCGGGCATAGATGCGATCATCTCCTCGCTGGGTGCGCTTCTGATCGTGCCCACGCATTGGCGGAAATAGCACGCAATCGGCAACTCTCTGCCTTGTGTGCTGGCGTCAGCGAATCGTGGCTTCCGGTCGGCGGTGAATGCGCTATCTAAGGGGGATGAATAGTACACGTCGCTCCTTTCTTCTTGCTTTACCCGCGCTCGCCTTCGCGCGCCCTGCCTTCGCGCAGGCGATCCCGCTTTCGGAGATCTCGCGCTATTTCAACGCGTTTCAAACTGCGCGGGGCGAGTTCACCCAGATCAATCCCGATGGAACGCTTTCGACAGGTCGGCTCTATATCCGTCGTCCGGGTCGGGTGCGTTTCGAGTATGACCCGCCCGAGCAGTCACTTGTCATGGCCGGAGGCGGGCAGGTTGCAATTTTCGATGCGCGTTCCAATCAGGGGCCAAACCAATACCCCTTGCGCCAGACCCCGCTCAACCTGATCCTTGAGCAGAATGTTGATTTCGAAAACCGGCGTATGGTGGTCGGTCATACCAGCGACGGAACGACAACAACCGTGGTCGCGCAAGATCCCGAGAACCCTCAATATGGATCGATCCGGCTGATCTTTTCTGCCAATCCCACCGAACTGCGCCAATGGGTGATCCGTGACGACAGTGGGGCGGAAACCACTGTTATCCTCGGAAATATGGAATTCGGCGGCAACCTTTCGGCGCGGCTGTTCAATATAACCGCAGAGATGGAGTCTCGGCGGCGCTAACCTGCCACCGGGGCCAATGCATCAGGATGGGCGGCTTGAATGGCGGGGATTTCAAGCGCTGCGGTTTCAATCGCGGTGATATTAGGGAAGGCTTCCAGCGCAACACCCCATCGATGCGCGTTGTAAAGCTGCGGGAGCAGGCAAATATCAGCCAGTCCGATTTCAGTGCCATGGCAAAAGCGCCCGGTCTGCGGATGGGCAAGCAGCGCCTCGACAGCCGCCAGCCCAGAGGCGATATGGCTCTGCATCCAGTCTGGCACCGCCATCCCGCCCGAAGCTTCGACCTGCCGCGCCACCCGCAGATTGCAGACAGGCTGTATCTCCATCGCCACGGCCATGGCCAAGGCGCGCATCCGCGCGCGTCCAGCGGCATCCTCTGGCAGCCAGCCCGCGCCCCGCGTTTCGTTCAGATATTCGAGAATCGCCAGCGATTGTGTCAGCCGCAGTCCGTCGATCTCCAGTGTTGGCACGATGCCCTGGGGGTTGCGCGCCAGATTGGCGCCGCTGGTCTGATCGCCCGCCAGAAGATCCACGGAAACCCGTTCATAATCGAGGCCAAGCAGGTTAAGCCCGATCCGCACACGATAAGCTGAAGACGACCGCCAATAGTCATAAAGCCGGATCATTTTGCACCCTTATTGCCAAGCCTCTACCAAGATAACCTTGACATCGTTGCAATTGCAACCAATAACGGCACGCAGATCGCAAGAGTGAGGGGATTGCCATGACACGCCATGACTTGCCGCAGGGAATGGTCCGCGCGCCATCTCATTCTGGCCCGCATGAGGGTTACATGCCCGGTTTCGGTAATGATTTCGAGACAGAGGCTTTGCCCGGTGCCCTGCCACAGGGCATGAACTCGCCGCAGAAATGTAATTACGGGCTTTATGGAGAGCAGCTTTCGGGCACTGCCTTCACCGCCCCCAGCCACCAGAACGAGCGCACATGGTGCTACCGCATCCGCCCCTCGGTCAAGCATTCGGGCCGCTACCGCAAGATCGATTTGCCCTACTGGAAATCCGCGCCCCATGTGGATCCCGATGTGATCAGTCTTGGCCAGTATCGCTGGGATCCGGTGCCGCATACAGACGCGCCGCTCACATGGCTCACGGGTATGCGCACCATGACTACGGCAGGTGATGTGAACACGCAGGTCGGTATGGCCTCGCATATCTACCTGGTCACCGAGTCCATGAAAGACGCCTATTTCTACTCGGCCGACAGCGAATTGCTGATCGTGCCGCAGGAAGGGCGGTTGCGTTTTTGCACCGAACTGGGCGTGATTGATCTGGAGCCAAAGGAAATCGCCATCATCCCGCGCGGGCTGGTTTACAGGGTTGAAGTGCTCGATGGCCCTTGCCGTGGCTTCGTCTGCGAGAATTACGGTCAGAAATTCGAGCTTCCGGGGCGTGGGCCGATCGGCGCGAATTGCATGGCCAACCGGCGCGACTTCAAGACACCCGTGGCGGCGTATGAGGATCGTGAGGTGCCCTCGACCCTCACTATCAAATGGTGCGGCCAGTTCCACACTTGCGAGATCGGTCATTCGCCGCTTGATGTGGTCGCATGGCATGGCAATTACGCGCCGGTCAAATACGATCTGCGCACCTACTGCCCGGTCGGCGCGATCCTTTTCGATCATCCCGACCCTTCGATCTTCACGGTCCTCACCGCCCCCTCGGGCGTGCCCGGCACCGCGAATATCGATTTCGTGCTCTTCCGCGAACGCTGGATGGTCGCCGAAAACACCTTCCGCCCGCCTTGGTATCACAAGAACATCATGTCAGAGCTTATGGGCAATATCTACGGCCAGTATGACGCCAAGCCCCAAGGGTTCGTGCCCGGTGGTATGTCGCTGCATAACATGATGCTGCCCCACGGGCCGGACCGCAACGCGTTCGAGGGCGCCTCGAATGCCGATCTGAAGGCAGAGAAGCTCGACAACACGATGTCCTTCATGTTCGAGACCCGCTTCCCGCAGCACCTGACGGCTTTTGCCGCCAATGAAGCGCCACTGCAGGATGATTATGTCGATTGCTGGGACGGGATCGAGAAGAAATTCGACGGCACGCCGGGGCTGAAATAACCCGATGCCTCGCGTGGTGATCCTTGGCGCGAAGGGCGGCCCCGCCGTCCGGCAGGGCGGCGCGATGCCGACATCGCTGCTGGTCGATATGGGCGGCGCTCAGATCGTGGTGGATTGCGGGCTGGGCGTGACGCGCGGGTTGGTCGAAGCAGGGATGGATCTGCGCGCGCTCTCGCATGTGGTGATCACGCATCTGCATTCGGATCATGTGCTGGAACTTGGGCCGCTGATCCACACTGCATGGACGACTGGCCTGCAAACCCCGGTCGATATCTGGGGGCCTCGAGGCTTGCGCGATTACTGGGCGGGGTTCATGGCCTCGATGGCCTACGATTCCAGCTTGCGCGTGGAGGATGAGGGCCGCCCGCCACTGGAAAGCCTCTTCCGCCTGCATGTGCTGGAAGAAGGCCCTTTCTCCATCGGCCCGCTGCAGGGGCGCGCCTTACGCGTGCCACACCCGCCTGTCACCGACTGTTTTGCGCTCAGACTGGAGGCGGAGGGCAAAACTCTCTGCCTCTCCGCCGACACAGCCCCATTCGCCCCGCTTGCCGATTTCGCCCGCAACGCCGATCTCCTGCTGCACGAGGCCATGCTGCCCGAGGGGCTGGAGGCCATCATCGCCAAGACCGGCATGGGCGAGAAGTTGCGTGCGCATCTGACGAACAGCCACAGCACCGCCGATGCTGCCGCCTGCATCGCCACGCAAGCAGGCGCGAAACATCTCGCCTTCTACCATCTCATCCCCGCCGATGACCCCGCCTTTACCGAGGCACATTGGCGCGATGCCATCAAGGGTCATTGGGATGGCCCCTTCACACTGGCCCGCGACGGGCTCGTCATAGAATTCTGAGAGGACATATGCCGTTAGAGAAAAGCTGGATCGAGAGCGCCAACTCTCCCGAGACCGACTTCCCGCTGAACAACCTGCCGCTGGGTGTGTTCACGGCAGACGGCGTGCCCCGCTGCGGTGTGGCAATCGGCGACCGGATCCTCGATGCGACCGGGCTCGAAGAGGCCGGGCTCCTGCGCCTCGATGATGCGCCCGTCCTCGATATCCCCTTCTGGAACGAGGTGATGGAGCTTGGCCCCGAGGCATGGGCCGCCCTGCGCGCGCGCCTGCATGAGTTGCTGCGCGAGGGCGCGCCCGAGAAAGACAAGGTCGCCCCGTTCCTGCACCCTCTGGAGGGCGCTGAACTGCACATGCCGCTCGCTGTGGCCGAATTCACAGATTTCTACGCAGGCCGCCACCATGCCACCAATGTCGGCACCATGTTCAGGGGCGCGGAAAACGCGCTGCCGCCCAACTGGCTGCACATTCCCATCGGCTATAATGGCCGCGCGTCATCGGTGGTGGTCTCCGGCACCGATATCCGTCGCCCATGGGGGCAGTTGAAAGGCCCCAATGACAACGCACCGCGCTTCGCCCCCTCCGCCCGCTTTGATCTCGAACTCGAACTCGGGGCGATTGTCGGTCAGAATTCCGATGGACCGGTGACTGTGACCGAGGCCGATGAGATGATCTTCGGCTATGTGCTGCTTAATGACTGGTCCGCGCGCGATATTCAGGCCTGGGAATACCAGCCGCTCGGGCCGTTTCAGGCCAAAGCCACCGCCACCACGATCTCGCCCTGGATCGTGATGCGCGCCGCCCTCGAGCCCTTCCGCTGCGCGACGCCACCGCGTGACGTGGCGCTGCTGCCGCATCTCGAGGAACCTGGACCCATGCTCTACGATATCGCGCTGGAAGTGGACCTCACCCCCGAGGGCGGCAGCCCCACCACCATCGCCCGCACGAATTACCGCGAGATGTATTACTCCTCCGCCCAGCAACTTGCCCATCACACCACCTCCGGCTGCCCGATGAATGTGGGCGACCTCTTGGGCTCCGGCACCATTTCCGGCCCCACCAAAGAAAGTCGCGGCAGCCTCCTCGAACTCTCATGGGGCGGCAAGGAGCCGATCACACTGGGCGATCAGACCCGCAGCTTTCTTGAAGACGGCGACACCATCACTCTGCGCGGCGCGGCGCAGGGCGCGGGCTACCGCATAGGCTTCGGCCCCTGCACAGGCAAACTCATCCCCGCCCTGTCAGACCCCTATGCCCGCTGATTTCATCTTGCCCCAAATACTCCCGCCGGAGGCATCGACGACAGCCCCATGGCGCAGCATCAAAAGGACAGAAACATGGCCAAGGCATTCGCATCCCAAGGCGATCTGAGCGAGAAACAGACGAGCTTCACTGAGATCGGGCGCGGTCTTTACGCCTTCACGGCTGAAGGTGATCCCAATTCCGGCGTCATCATTGGCGATGACAGCGTGATGGTGATCGAGGCGCAGGCCACGCCGCGCCTTGCGCAAAAGGTCATCGACTGCATCCGCTCCGTGACCGACAAGCCGATCAGCCACCTTGTGCTGACCCATTACCACGCCGTGCGCGTTCTCGGCGCTTCGGCCTACAAGGCCCCGCAGATCCTGATGTCCGACACCGCCCGCGCGATGGTGGTTGAGCGCGGACAGGAGGATTGGGACAGCGAGTTCCAGCGGTTCCCCCGGCTCTTTCAGGGCCATGAGGACATCCCCGGCCTGACATGGCCGACCACGACCTTCAGCGACCGCATGTCGGTCTATCTAGGCCAGCGCCGCGTTGATCTGATGCATCTGGGCCGCGCGCATACGGCTGGCGATATCGTCATCCATGTGCCTGATGAGAACGTCATGTTCACCGGCGATATCGTCGAATATCACTCTGCCTGCTATTGCGGCGACGGGCATTTCCGTGACTGGAGCCGCACGCTCGATGCGATCAAGGGCTTCGAGGTCGATGCCATCGCGCCGGGGCGGGGCGACGCGCTGATGGGCCGCGACATGGTCGATGCCGCCATCGCCAACACGCGCGATTTCGTGGCCTCGACCTTTGCGCCGGCCGCAAAGGTCGCCGCGCGCGGCGGCTCGCTGAAAGAGGCATGGGACGCGGTGCGCGCCGCCTGCGATCCGAAATTCGCCGATTACGCGATCTATGAGCACTGCCTGCCCTTCAATGTCGCGCGTGCCTATGACGAGGCCCGCGGCATCGACACACCGCGCATCTGGACCGCCGCACGCGATCTGGAGATGTGGGAGGCTCTGCAGGGCTGAGGGGCGGGCTTGACCTGAGTCATTGCCCGCAGCCATGCCACCGCATTACTGAGGGGACTATCAGCCGGGAGGGGAGGCCCATGAACAAGATATTCGAGATCCCGCTCTATCCTTATGCGCGCCATCCCGACCAGGATGCGACAACGCCCGTGCAACACAAGGTCATCATCATCGGGGCGGGGCCAGTCGGGCTTGCCGCCGCGATTGATCTGGCGCAGCGCGATGTGCCGGTTCTGGTGCTCGATGACAATGACCGCGTCAGTTTCGGCTCACGTGCGATCTGTTTTTCAAAGCGCACGCTCGAAATTCTCGACCGGCTGGGCTGTGGCGATGTCAATGTCGAAACCGGCGTGACATGGAACACAGGCCGCGTGTTCTTCAATGAGCGCGAGATCTACACATTCAATCTCCTGCCCGAGGAAGGCCACAAACGCCCGGCCTTCATCAATCTGCAACAATACTATTTCGAGCAGTTCCTCTTCGAGCGTGTCCAGCAGCTTGTTGAAGAAGGCAAGCCGATCGAAATCCGGGGCCGTAACCGGGTGGAAGCCATTGGCGCGCATCCCGATCATGTCCGCCTCGAAATCGAGACGCCCGAAGGCCCATATGAATTACATGCCGAATGGTTGATTGCCTGCGATGGCGCGAACTCGCCTACGCGGCGCATGATGGGGCTGGATTTCGTGGGCCGCGTCTTTGAGGATAATTTCCTCATCGCTGATGTGATCATGAAAGCCGATTTCCCGACTGAACGCTGGTTCTGGTTCGATCCGCCCTTCAATCGCGGCCAATCAGCGCTGCTGCACCGCCAGCCCGATAATGTCTGGCGGATCGACCTGCAACTGGGCTGGGATATCGACCGCGAGGCAGAGAAGCGCCCCGAACGTGTGATCCCGCGGCTCAAGGCGATGCTGGGCGAAGACGTGGAGTTCGATCTCGAATGGGTCTCGATCTATACCTTCCAGTGCCGCAGGATGGAGCGTTTCCGCCATGGCCGCGTGATCTTCGCAGGCGATGCCGCGCATCAGGTCTCGCCTTTTGGCGCGCGCGGGGCCAATTCCGGTTTGCAGGATGTCGATAACCTCTGCTGGAAACTCGCAATGGTGCTGGAGGGGCAGGCACCAGTGCGTCTGCTCGACAGCTATGATTGGGAACGCGTCTATGGCGCGGATGAGAATATCCTCAACTCCACGCGCTCGACCGATTTCATCACACCAAAATCAGAGATGAGCCAGATTTTCCGTGATGCAGTGCTTGATCTTGCTGCGCGTCACGAATTTGCGCGCCCGCTGGTCAATTCCGGGCGGCTATCTGTTCCCTGTGTCTATGACGATGGCCCGCTCAACACTGACGACATCAGCAACACCTTGCCCGCCCGCACGCGCCCCGGCGCGCCTGTGGAGGATGCTCCGCTGGGTGAGGGGTGGTTGATTGATGCGCTCGGGGAGGGCTTTACGCTCCTGGCGATTGATACGGCCTGCCCGCAAGATGTCACACTTGAGGGCGTTGCGCTGACAACGCTTTCCGTTGGCGCCAAGGACAATCCGTTACTCGGTGCGCGTTATCTGGGGGCGCAGCCGCACGCGGTTTATCTTGTCAGGCCCGATCAGCATATCGCCGCACGTTGGGCAGAGTATAACGAGGAAGCAGTCAGTGCTTCGCTAAAGCGCGCTACGGCCCGTGCATGAAGGATAAGGATATGCCTGAACTGAAACTCAAAACGAACCTGCGCGACCCCGACAGTTTTTATGCCAATCTTCTGGCCATGCATGACGGGCTGTCCAAAGCTGAGAGCGACGCATTAAATGCAAGGCTGATCCTGATCCTCGCCAACCATATCGGGGACGAACAAGTTCTTGCGCGCGCGCTGCATCTGGCGGCCGAAGCCGCTCCAGATCAATCCGCGCACTGAAAGTCCTGCAAAACGCAAAAGCCTGCCATATTTTCTCCTTGATCACGTGAGATACCAAGACCCGGCGCTCGGGCTTGATGACCCTGCGCCGGATTTTCGCATCGTCAGGATGCGGATGTGATTGGGTGCACAGAATGCTACTGAAGCGATTTGATTTTGCAGAATTCGCCCGTCCGCTCTTCAGCGACCGCGTGGCAATGGCTTGGGCCGACCCGCGAGAACCGATGCAACGACTTATCGGAGATGAGGAACTGGCGCTTGGCGCTGTCAACACAGCGCGTGCACGCGAATTTGCTGCGGGCCGGGCGGCGGCGCGCCAGGCGATGGCGCAACTCGGACATGCGCCGCGCCCCGTGCTGCAGGGAGAATCTCTGGCACCGGTCTGGCCCGCAGGTCTGACCGGCTCAATCACTCATGCCCCGCAGGATACTGTTGCTGTGGTGACAGATGATCCCGAAATCCGGGCCCTCGGGCTTAAGATTTCGGACACACATCTGCTACCCTACACGCGATGGGCCGATATCTGCACTATGGCCGAATTGCGTTGGCTCGGCACGCTTGGGCCCTCACAGCGCGGGCATTTCGCAGGGCTATTGGAATGCATCAAGATCGCAATCACCAAGGCCAGTTTTCAGGCAGTCGCGGCCATGCCCGGCTGGCACGAAATTGAAGTTGCGGTTGATCTGGGCACCAACCATTTTCGCGTGCAACTTCACGCGGCTGAAGATCAGTTTGAACTGCCAAACGACCTCTCAGGTCGTTTTGCACTTCTGTCGCAAGCCTATATCGCTGGTGTTGTCTGGCGCTGATTCGCAAGGTTTCGGCCTGCTGCGCAAGCCTTGCGGCGTAAAGCGGTAGCTGGTCTTGCCTATGTCTGGTAGCTTGCATCCACACGCCCGCAATACCTGCGCCAAAGCGGAATGCAGCTGAGACAAAATGCCCAAGCGCTAACAATTTATTGGCAAATTTTAGGTTGATTCTGGTATTGTGCACAGATCGAGAACTGAGGCAGTTCCGCTATCGCAATGAACAACCCGGTCATCGCAAGCCGAGTTGAGCGGTCGCGGATAGTACAAAAAAACAGGTAACCCAAAGAGGGCATACATGAAACAAATCATCCTTGCTGCAGCGCTGGCCGTCATCGCGATGCCACTGGTGCCAAGCATTGCTACCGCGGGGCCGGTTGAGAGCGCCTGTCTTCGGCTGGACCGTGCTCAAGCCACGCGCGCCATGTGCCGCTGCATCGATTCCGTGGCCCAACGCACCCTTACACGAGCAGAGCAACGCCGCGCCGCGACGTTCTTCCGGGATCCGCAGCGTGCGCAGGATGTCCGTATGTCGCGCAACAGCCGCGACAATGAATTCTGGACGCGTTATCGTGCCTTTGGTGCTGCTGCAGAACAAGCTTGCGCAGGCCGCTGAGGCCAACGAAACCGCTATTTGAGGGCAGCCTCTGACACGCTCAGGGCTGCCCTTTTCGATGCAAATCTTTCACCAGAGCATCGGCGCAAAGCTCGATCATCGCCAACACCTCATCAAAGTTATCATTGAAATAGGGATCCGGTATATCCGTGGCATCCGTCTTGATCCGGCTGCGAAACAGCCGGACAGGGATGTTGTTTCCCTGCGGCCTTTGCGCTTCGAGATCACGCAGATTGGTTCGATCCATTGCCAGGATCAGATCGAAACGTTCATAATCGGCAGGTATGAACTGGCGCGCGCGTAAATCCGAAAGATCGTAACCACGCGCGGCAGCGCTGCGCTGGGCACGACGGTCTGGCGCGCTGCCGATATGCCAGTTACCGGTTCCGGCACAATCTGTAATGACCTCCAGCCCTGCCGCCCGCGCTTTGGCCCGAAAGACACCATGCGCTGTGGGCGAGCGGCAGATATTACCAAGGCAGACAAACAGAACGCGTGGTGTGTGATCATCCATTTCTTGAGCCCCAGAGGGCCGCATAAGCGGCCCTCTGCCCTTTCGTTTCAATCATGCGAATGGCCGTGGGAATGACCATCTGCGTGCCCGGGTCCATGTTCGGGCATACGCTCAAGATCAACTGGCATGGTGATCTCAAGATCCGCGCCTGCCTCGAAAACGAGGGTGACATTGATGTCATCGCCATGTTCCAGTGGTCTCACAAGGCCAAGAAACATCAGATGATCGCTGCCACGCGCAAGACTGTGCTCACCACCGGCCGGAACCATGAACCCTTCTTCGACCTCGACCATGCGCATCACGCCGGCATCATCCTCAATATGCGTGTGCAGTTCCACGCGCTGTGCCACATCCGAGCGCGCACCGATGATGCGGCAATCCTGCGTTCCGTGATTGGCGAGCCTCATGAACGCCGCACCCGATTGTGACATCGTGGTGGAAGCGCGCGCATAGGGATCGATAATATGAAGCCCGTCGCAGGCAAATGCGGGCAAAGCGAAAGCTGCCGCGATTGCGGCGGGAAGAACGATACGTTTCATTTGAGTGTTATCCTTGTCTGAGAGCAAAAGCGAAAACGTCTCAAACAAGGTGGGGTGGGCTGCGGCTCTCGGACCAAAATCCCGCCGAACCCCCCTGCCAGAGGCTTTGCATGTGCGGATAAAGCGTCTGCAAGCCTGACCGAAGTCTTGGCAGCGCCATACCCTCGGGCAGAAGGGCCGCGGACGACAGAACGCAATCGGGGCAGGGCAGCGTCTGCTCAACCGGGTTTCCTTCAGCGTCCAGCGTTATCCGCACGAGCCCGTAGCCGGTGCAGATGACCATCGTCTGCGCGCTATGCGCCGAATGGCGGGCCTGCGCATGCGTGATGCCAGACAGCGCAACAATCAGTGCAAGCGCAAGGCTGGCATACATTCGCACAAACGCGTTCATAGACACGACCTTACCCATATTCGTGCGGGAGGCAAAGCAGACTTGCTTACGGGACCATGCGATTTATCGCCACAACATGCGACAGCCGCGCGCTTGCAGCACCCGCGGCAAGCGCAAATGCAGTTTTCATCAAATCATTCGGCGCGACGATACGGTCTACAAGCCCCCAGTCGCGCGCCTCCGAGGCTTCTATCTTCGCGCCTGCCATCAGAATCATCTTGGTGCGTGCAGGGCCAATAAGCGCGGACAAACGCCCCGGATCAGATGGTTGTGGCAGAAACCCCAGCTTCATTACCGGGTAGAAGAATTTCGCTTCCGGCACGCAAAGCCGCAGATCACAGGCCAGTGCCATCCCGAAAGCGCCGCCTGCCATCGTACCATTGAGTGCAGCAATCGTAAGGCAATCGGCAGAGGCAATCCGGCCTGAAAGGTCCTCCCAAAGCGCGGAAGTGGCAAGCCCGGTGCGGGCTTCGTCCAGATCTGCACCCGCACTGAACACACGCCCCGTGCCGGTCAGGATCAGCACGCGCGCCTGCGCCTGTGTCGCGGCGTCAACGCTGTGGCACAGTGCGCGCAGCATCTCGGCAGTAAGGGAATTCGCTTTCTCTGGCCGGTCTAGGGTCAGTGTCCAGATACTTCCCTCACGGATTGCTTGAATCATGCGAGAAGCCCGATGCGGCGGCGCAGGCTCTCGTCGCGCAGCGATACTTCGTGGCCGACATGATCATCAGCATCAGACGTGCACATCCACATGAGCGCCTGCGCGGGCCATTCAGGCGGAATATGCGCAGACCAGTCGAGCTGGCTCACGGCGTTGATCCGGCTCGCCTTGATCGTACGCTGCATCTCGGTCGCAACAGTCCCCGGCGAGAGGCTCATAACCCGAACATTCCGCCCCCGTGCCTCGATATCGGCAACACGGGTGAGCATCCATGCGCCAGCCTTGGAACTACAGTAAGCGCCCCAGCCCTCCAGCGGGTTATGGGCGGCACCCGACCCGACTGTGATGATTGTCCCGGATCTTTGCTGTTGCATTACTGGCAGCGCTGCGCGCAACCCATGCAGCACACCTTTGAGGTTGATATCTATAAGCCGCCCGAACTCGGCTGGATCGACCTGTGCCAGCGGCGCAATCGGTTCTATCACGCCAGCATTGTTGATCAGCACGTCAAGGCGGCCAAACTCTGCCTGCATACTGGCCACAGCCTGCTCGACCGCCGCGAAATCAGCCACATCGCACGGAATCGCCAACGCGCCAGTCTCGCGCGCCAGCTCTCGCAATGCCGCATCGCTACGGGCCGCGATGCCCAATCTGGCCCCTGCTTTCGCAAAGGCCCGGGCTGCTTCCATGCCGATCCCACGGCTTGCACCTGTTATAAGCACTGCCTTGCCAGCAAGCTCGCTTTCATCAAACGCCATCTCAGCTCTCCTCAATAGTCGCGCTCGAAAAAGACCCCGACGCTGGCCCGCCCACGATTGTCCACGCGCCCACGCGCGGTAACAGATGGCGAGAGGTCAATATTGATCGAGACTTCGCTTTTCCCCTGCGGACTGACCTCCACATCCGTGTAGATATTCTCGGTCAGATAGCGGCCAAGGCGGATGGAGGTTTCGCCGTCCTCATCCGTGCGCACATCAAGATCGTCAAGTCCGACATTGCGCCGCAAGCGTTCCATCAGCCCTTCGCCGCGCCCCGACAGTGTGGCGAGCGACGAGGCAAGCTGTGCCGCCTGAAAGAGCGACAGCGTTTCAAAGCCCCGCCCGAAGAGCAGCAGCGAAACGACCTCCTCCTCAGGGAGTTGCGGCAAAGACTCAAACCGGATCTCTGGTGCATCCGCGCGCCCTTCAAGCACGATCTGCGCCGTCACCGCGTTGCGCTCGGTCGAGGCGACGAGCCGAACGAAAGGCACCAGATCCCCCTGAAGGCTTGCAAAGCCTTCATTGAGCGTGAAGCGATTGCCCAAGAGATCCAATCGCCCGCGGATCAGCCCGAACTGGCCGATCGGGATCACATCGGCTGTGGTTCCCGTAAGCTGGAGCGAGCCGCCCAGTTCAGCATCAAGCCCACGGCCGCGGATGAAAATGCGATTGGGGGCGTCGATTGTCAGATCCAGTGTGGCAGGCCGTCGGACGCGCCCATGAGTTTCGCCTGCAAAGATGCCCGCGCGGTTGCGTGTTGTGCGCGATGCACTCGTCTCCCCGACATGGCGGATGTCGGGCGGGATGAAGCCGCGCGAGGCAAGTCCCACGCGCGGGATACGCAGTTCAGTCCGATCGAGCGTCACGGCACCGCTGATTGTCGGTCCTTGTGTCAGTGCACCCGAGATGGAAACCTGTCCGGAAACCTCGGTCTCGAAAAGCTGCGGATCGATGATACGAAGCCGCGTCAAGGTCGCGCGCAGATTACCGATAAGCGGGGGCGCAAGATCAATCTCGCCGTCAAGTGCGACCTGCCCGCCATTGGCGGAAGCGCCTCGTACATCGACGCTCACCCGCCCGGCCATGATCTGTGCATCAGCCGTAATCCCCGTCAGGCGGATATTTTGCTGTGGCAGCACCACAGTGACATCATTGGCCTGCGCCTGACCGCTTACTGAACCCAGTGCCAACGGCCCATCCAGCGTAACGCTGAACTGCGCAGGCCCCTGAATTGAGCGCGGCTCGAGCCTCGGATTGATCAGCGCAAGATCGGTTCCACCCTGTGCGCGTAAATTCCCCCGAAGATCAGGTGTGATCGTGCCATCAACCCGTGCGTTGAACCCCGCTGGCCCGCCAAGCGTGAGATCAAGCGCATAGGCATCGCCTGTATCGCGTGCCGTCCCAGCGACAGTGACCGCGCCTGGGATGCCGGGCACGATGGCTGCAAGCGAGGCAAGCCGCGCATCAAGTGTCAGCGACGGGCGGCCATCGACAATCGCGCCACTCACATTGGCGTTGAGTTGTGGCCCGCTGAGCGTCAGGCTTTCCAGCAGAATATCCTCGGGCCGCTGCACGACCGAAGCATTCAAGCGATGAGTGCCTGCGAGCAGCCCATCAGCAGCATCATTCCCAAGGCGCAGATTATTGGCCTCCGCTTCAAGTGAGACCCGCCGTGTCGCGCCCTCTTCGCGTAGTCTTGCATCCGCTGCGATCCGCCCCCCAAAGCCCGGACGGATGGCGCCAATATTCGGCAACACTGTCTGAACATCCAGTCGAGAAGCGCCAGCCTCGTAACGGCCCTGCGCCCCGAGGCGGATCACAGCATTCTCAACCTGCAGAACATCGAGATCGAAGGCCGGACCGTCGCGCTCCCCCTCAATCGTAAGACGTGTTTCGCCGCGCAGCAGGCGGTTGGCATCTTCCTGCCCGACGGTCAGATTGCGCGCAACCGCCTCGATGGTGAGGCGCTCACGCTCCAGTGGGCCTTGCACCGCAAGCTCGGCATCCAAAGCACCGCCGAAAGCGCCCCCCAGAACCGACAGATCGGAGAAATCTATCTCGCCTCTGAGACTGACACTCTCTTGCGAGAACACTCCCCGCAGATCGGCGCGCAATGTGCGCGCTGTCGCCTCAAGCTGGCGGAGTTCTATCTGACCATCCGCGCCATGCGCATCGATTGTGATCTGGCTGCGTCCGGCCAGCAACAAGTCAAGCTCGGTCTGATCAAGGGTCAGATTCTGCCCGGCAATCTCCGCCGCGAGCATGAACCGGTCGCGCTCAGGCCCGAGTGTCGCATCGACACGTGCCTCTACCCTTCCGGATAAATCGCGACCGGCCAGCGTTGAAAGGCGTGAAACATCACGAAAACTCGCTACCGCATTCGCTGCGAGCACACCCTCATCCAGTTGAGCGCGACCATTTAGTTCATAATCTCGCCCTTCGATCTGAAAACCCGGCAGCAGGAGCGGGCGGTTTTCGCGCCAGATAACCGCCAACGATCCCGAAACCGCAGGCCCGAGCGCATCATTCAAGCCCGGGTCTGCAGCCTCCAAGCCCAGCGCCGCGAAGTCGATCAGCGCATCAACCACATCAATATCATCACCAAAACCGTCCGAGCTGATCTGCCCGATCCCATCCACAAACAGGCTTTCAACACGGAAATCGCCATTATCAAAGCCGAGCAGATCCAGCGTCAGTTCCCAATCTTCATTAACCGAGGCATCGAAGGCGAGCTGCAACTCGGCGCTGTCAATGGTGGTCCGCGCTCCGGCGAGGGGCAGGAGCACGCGCGAGCCATCGCGTGCACTAACCTCACCGCGCAGGTCAATCAACTCGGGTAGGCGATCAGGGCCAATGTGCAACCGTCCCGTCAATCCGAGTTTTTCTGTGCGGATCGAAAGCTCTTCCAGCGACAATGCGCCATTCTCAAACCGCTGCGCCTGAGTGCGCAAGCGGCTGTCATCGCCGAAAAACGAATGAAATTCCGGATCCAGCAAGGGTCGCAAATCCCCGGAGAGATCCAGCGAGACAGCCTGTGCAATGCCCGGCAGAGCCGTCTGCAACTCGAATTGCCCCTCAACACGAGGCTCACCATCCGTTGCAAGCGTAATATCAGCCGCAAAGTTATCGATCAGCCCCTCGCCCTGCACGGTAAGCGCTGCGGAGGGCGCGCCCGGAATACCGAGCAAATTCACTGCCAGTCCGCCTGCTTCTTCCTCGAGCGCCAGATCAAGGCTCAGGATACGCGTTTCATTGGAAAACGCGCCCTCAACGCGAAACTCCCCGGCCAAATCCCCAATTCGTTCGATCCGCAATTGCGCATCGCCAGCGCCATCAGCAAGCGCGGCAGATCCACTGACCCGCGCACTGACTTCCTCGCCAAGGAATGCTGCCCCAAGCACAACTTCATCGACCCGCAACTGGTCAAGCCGCACAGAAACCGGCAGTTCCGGCAACTCAAACCGCGGCAAGCTGAACAACTCTTCGCTCTCGCTAGAGGCCTCTTCGGCACTCGGGGGGCGCAACACGGTAACCCGCCGTGCCGAGATCTCGCCAATCTCCATCCGGCGCTGGAACAGGGCCGAGCGGTTCCATTGTAGAGCCGCATCCTCGATGAGCAGCCAGACCCCCTCGTCATCCTCCACGCTCAGGCTCTCGAAAGTTGCACGCGAAGATAATGCCCCGCGAAAACCAGTAATCCGGACTTCGCGCCCGGCTTCAGACAAGTTGTCCTGCAACAGCCGCGTTAGGAAGCCCGCATCGCTCTCACCCGCGTTTGGCAGCATATTGCGCAGGCCTTGGGCATGGACGGGCGAAGTCAGGAGCAATAAGGTTGCGATGCACCAGCCAGCGATATATCTGAAGCCACGCATCAGAAGCTTTGTCCAATCCCCAGATAAAGTTGAATCCCGCGCCCGGTTGCCCCTGCAACCGGATAGCCCAGATCTACACGCAATGGCCCGACCGGCGTGTCATAGCGCAGTCCAAGACCCACCCCTGCATGCCAGTCGGAGGCACCCGAGAAGGGCCCTTCAGAGACATAGCCGGCATCCATGAACGCCGCCACGCCTATGGTTTCGGTCGCGCGCACCCGCACTTCAGTTGAGAGCGCTGCAAATCCCCGACCGCCCGAGCGGATCCCGCCACTGGTTACCCCAAGCGACTGGAAGGGCTGGCCGCGCACTGTGCCGCTGCCGCCGGAATAGAAGAGGAGATCGCGCGGTGTGCGCTGCAATGCCGCGCCGAAGATGGCACCAGCCTGAATGCGCCCGGCCAGTATGATCCCGTCATCCTGACTGATCGCCCTGTAACCACGCAAATCGGCATAGGCACGCGCGCCGCTATCTGTCCCGCTGATCCCCAGAAAAGGCATAACCTCACCACGCGCGAAGAAACCGCGCGTCGTGGCACGGGCGCTGTCGCGCCGATCCCACTCGACGAACAAGGGCAGCAGGATCAACCGATAATCGCGCCGGATGGAGAAATTGGGCCCGAAATCTGCGCGCTCCAGCAAGAACCCGACACCGCCGCCGAAGCTCAACTCATCGCTGAAACGATGCTCCAGCCCGATTTCTGCGCGCGCGCGCCGCGCCTCGAAATCATCCTCGCGTTCGGTCTCGATCAATGCGCCAAGATTGAGCGTTGTATCAGGTGTGAAGGTCGCAGGGCGCGAAAATTCCGTGAGCAAACGATAATCGATCTTGCCTCTGCGTGCGCCCAGCCCACCGATCGTGCCTTCAATTCGGAAACGCTCCGCGCCCCCCAGAAGATTGCGATGTAGCCAGAATGCTGAGAGCTTGCCGCCTGCCTGGGTGTCAAACTCCACCCCCGCGCCGATCCGCCGCAAAGGTGCTTCAACAACATATGCATCGATATCGAGCGTGCCATCGGGATTTGCCTCTTGCGCCTCGCGCAACGCAACCGAGGCGAAAGTGCCCGTGCGTCGCAGCCGTTCTGCGGCACGCTGCACATCGCGGGGCGAGAAAACTTCACCTGTGGGCAAGCCTGCGATTTCGACGATACGTTCGGGCCGGGTGCGTTCATGACCATCGGGGCGCAATTGTCCAAACCGCAAGCGCGGCCCCGGCGCGATCTGGACAGCAACGTCCAGTTCGCCCGGCGGATGCCGCGCCGTTATGTCCTGCCCTGCAACATCGGACAATGCATGGCCCTCGTCGCGCCACCCTTCTAGCGCTTCTTGCGTTGCATCGCGGATGACTGTGCTGCGCGCAGCTTCGCCAGCGGCAAAACCGGCGGGCAGTTCCGTCCGCCGTGCAAGCGGTCCAATTGCTGTGCTGCCAAATACAAAGGCAGGCCCCGGTGCAAGCTCCAGCTCTATCATGTTGATCTGTGCGGGCGGATTGAGCGGCGAAATATCCGCAGCCTCACGCCCATCGATACGCACCGAAATTTCAGGCGCGTAGAACCCGGCCTCGTAAAATATGCCGATCAACTGCCCATATTCGGCACGCGCGATGGTAAAGACTTCGAACGCGTCCTGAACCCCCTCTGCGAAAGCCGCATTCAGCAAGGAGGACCGGCGCAGTGCGTCACGCAGGGCGCTGTCGCCTCCCTGAAATGTGATATCAAATTCCTCAAACCCCTGCGCCGGCGCAGCAAAGAGAAGCGCTGCGCAAAACAGGGCAGAGGCAAAGCGCCGCGTGGGCTTAGGGCTTGGGCACGGTGTCACAACAGTTCCCTTACACAGGCAGACAGTCAGCTTCGATATAGTACTCTTGCAGATCGGTCCACGCCCGACAACCGGAAAGCCCGAGATCATGCGGATTGCCGCCCTCTGCGCGCCTTGCCAGACAGGGGTGCGAGTGCTAAGTCGCCAGCAAATCGGATTATACAACAAGGAACCCCGGCACATGGATCTCGACCATATCATCAAGGATATTTCACTTGCCGATTTCGGCCGCAAGGAGATTGATATCGCCGAAACCGAGATGCCGGGCCTTATGGCCCTGCGCGCGGAATATGGTGCGAGCCAACCTCTTAAAGGCGCGCGTATCGCGGGCTCACTGCACATGACGATCCAGACCGCCGTATTGATCGAAACGCTCAAAGCCCTCGGCGCGGATGTGCGCTGGGCGTCATGCAATATCTATTCCACGCAGGATCATGCCGCTGCCGCCATCGCGGCAGGCGGCACGCCTGTCTTTGCCATCAAAGGAGAGACACTGGCCGAATACTGGGAATATACCGACCAGATCTTCCAGTTCCCTGATGGCGCCAACATGATCCTTGATGATGGCGGAGATGCGACGCTCTATATCCTGATGGGCGCGCGGGTCGAGGCAGGCGAGACCGATTTGATCGCTGTGCCGACCTCGGAAGAGGAAGAATGCCTTTTTGCGCAGATCCGCAAGCGTCTTGAGGTAAGCCCCGGCTGGTTCACGAAGCAGCGCGATCTTATCAAGGGCGTGAGCGAAGAGACGACGACCGGTGTGCATCGTTTGTATGAGTTGCACAAGAAAGGCATGTTGCCCTTCCCGGCCATCAATGTGAACGATTCCGTTACCAAATCGAAATTCGATAATAAATACGGCTGCAAGGAATCGCTTGTCGATGGTATTCGCCGTGCGACCGACACCATGATGGCCGGCAAAGTCGCCGTGGTTTGTGGTTATGGCGATGTGGGCAAGGGCTCGGCTGCCTCGCTGCGCGGGGCAGGGGCGCGCGTGGTCGTGACCGAGATCGACCCGATCTGCGCGCTTCAGGCCGCGATGGATGGCTTTCAGGTCACGACGCTCGAAGATGTGGTCAGGAGCGCCGATATCTTCATCACCACGACCGGCAACAAGGACGTGATCCGCATCGACCATATGCGCGAGATGAAGGACATGGCCATCGTTGGCAATATCGGACATTTCGACAATGAAATTCAGGTCGCCGCGCTCAAGAACCACAAATGGACCAATATCAAGGACCAGGTCGATATGATCGAGATGCCTTCGGGTGCGCGGATCATCCTGCTGTCACAGGGCCGTCTGCTCAATCTCGGCAATGCCACGGGCCATCCGTCTTTTGTGATGTCGGCCTCTTTCACCAATCAGGTGCTTGCGCAGATCGAACTCTGGACCAAGGGCAATGAATATGTTCCGGGTGTCTATATCCTGCCCAAACATCTCGATGAAAAGGTCGCACGGTTGCATCTGGATCGGATCGGAGTGAAGCTGACGGAACTGCAGAAAGATCAGGCTGATTACATCGGCGTTCCCGTTGAGGGGCCCTTCAAATCCGAGCATTACCGCTACTGACACGAAATGACTGCAAAGAAAAAACCCCGGCAGCGATGCCGGGGTTTTGTCTTGGCGCGCAGCGCGGCTCAGCTGAAGAACTGCGCCCCGTTCGCGCTGATGGTCGAGCCATTGATGAAGCTCGCATCATCAGAGACGAGGAAAGACACGCAGCGCGCGATTTCTTCGGGCTCGCCCAGACGTCCGGCCGGGATCTGGCCGATGATCGCCTCGCGTACCTTCTCGGGCACTGCCATCACCATTTCCGTGGCGATATAGCCCGGACAAACTGCATTCGCGGTGATCCCGAAGCGCGCGCCTTCCTGCGCGAGGCTCTTTACGATCCCCAGATCGCCCGCCTTGGTGGCCGCGTAATTCACCTGCGCGAACTGGCCCTTTTGCCCGTTGACCGAAGAAATCACCACCACACGGCCGAACTTGCGCTCGCGCATACCGGGCCAGATCGGATGGATCGTGTTGAACACGCCGGTCAGGTTGGTATCAATTACCTCTTTCCACTGTTCGGGCGTCATTTTGTGGAAAGGGGCGTCGCGAGTGATCCCGGCATTAGCGACCACGATCTCGATCGGGCCCAGATCGGCCTCGACCTGCGCAAGCCCCGCCTTGGATGCTTCGTAATCTGCAGCATTCCACTTATAGGTCTTGATGCCGGTCTCTGCGGTAAACTTGGCGGCCGCCTCGTCATTTCCAGCGTAAGTCGCTGCGACGGTGTAGCCCTTTTCCTTGAGTTCTTTGGAAATTGCAGCGCCAATCCCGCGCGATCCCCCTGTGACCAATGCCACTCGTGCCATTCTTGCCCCTCCTTTGGAATGTCTGGCGTTGTAATATCAGTTATCTGACATACGGGGCCTGCGCAAGAATGTTACGCAAGCCCGCATGCGGCTGCAATCAGCGTTCAAGACACATGGCAACACCCATGCCGCCCCCGATGCAAAGCGTGGCAAGGCCCTTCTTTGCGTCGCGGCGCTGCATCTCGAACAGAAGTGTGTTCAGGATACGGCAACCAGATGCGCCGATGGGGTGGCCAATGGCAATTGCGCCGCCATTGACATTCACCTTCTCAACATCCCAGCCCATATCCTTGTTCACGGCACAGGCCTGTGCGGCGAATGCCTCATTGGCCTCGATAAGGTCGAGATCCTCAGCCTTCCAGCCTGCTTTCGCAAGTGCCTTGCGGCTGGCATAGATCGGTCCTACGCCCATCACCGATGGATCGAGCCCGGCAGTTGCATAGCTCGCAATCCGCGCAAGCGGCTTGAGCCCGCGCTTCTCGGCTTCTTCGGCGCTCATCAGCATCACGGCTGCTGCGCCGTCATTGAGGCCAGAGGCGTTTGCCGCTGTCACCGAACCATCCTTGGTAAAGGCCGGACGCAGTTTTGCCATCGCCTCCATGGTCGCGCCATGGCGGATGTATTCGTCGCTATCCACAATGATATCGCCCTTGCGGGTCTTCACAGTGAAAGGAGCGATCTCATCTTTGAATTTGCCGGACTTCTGCGCCGCCTCGGCCTTGTTCTGACTTGCGACTGCAAAACTGTCCTGCTCGTCGCGGCTGATCTGCCATTTCTGGGCCACGTTCTCGGCAGTCTGGCCCATGTGGTAGCCGTTGAAGGCATCCCAGAGTCCATCCTTGATCATCGTGTCGATCATCTTCATGTCGCCCATCTTCTGACCCGCGCGCAGATGCGCGACATGCGGGCTGAGCGTCATGTTTTCCTGACCACCCGCGATCACGATTTCCGCGTCGCCAAGCTGAATATGCTGTGCGCCGAGGGCGACTGCGCGAAGCCCCGAGCCGCAGACCTGATTGATCGACCAAGCCGCAGATTCGATCGGAAGCCCTGCATTGATATGCGCCTGACGCGCTGGGTTCTGGCCCTGACCTGCCGTCAACACCTGGCCGAGGATCGTCTCGGATATTTCGGATTTGTCTATGCCGGCGCGGGCAACAACGGCTTCCAGCACCGCAGCGCCCAGTTCATGCGCGGGAGTATTGGCAAAAGCGCCCCCAAAAGAGCCGACAGCTGTACGTGCAGCCGAAACGATAACGACATTGGTCATGAGATCTCCTCTCTCCTGTAAACCCTGCTTCGGCAAAGGCACACGCCCTCCCGAGAATGGGCATCTGAGCCTAGTTCTATCATGATGCAATATCAGTGCAATGATACAGCGCACGATGCTGGCGCAAACGCTGCGCGGGCGGCGAGTCCGCCGCCATCGCGGTATTTTGTTCTCGCTCCGATCATAATATGTTTCCTGCGATTACAGTTGCGATTCTGGACATCGGCTGCGGTTGAACATATGGTGTAATAAAGGAACATCATGCATCATCACTTTGCAAAATATCACCTCGGCCAAGTTGTCCGGCACCGAAAGCACCCGTTTCGCGGTGTGATTTTTGATGTCGACCCGCAATTCGCCAATACTGAGGAATGGTATCACTCAATTCCGGAAGAGGCGCGGCCCCGGAAGGATCAGCCCTTCTACCATCTGCTCGCCGAGAACGACGAGAGCTTCTATGTCGCCTATGTCTCAGAGCAGAACCTCGTTCCTGATGATTCTGGCGAACCAGTTGAGCATCCTGACCTCGGGCAGCTCTTTGGTGAGTTCAACAACGGGCATTACCCTCTGCAGATACATCTGAATTGATTGCATTTCGGACTTTGTTACGCCTTGTCAGACCGTAAACCGATGAGGCTGCAGAGCTTCCAAGCGCTACGCTCTGGTGCGGTCAATGCGCGCCTCGGGCGTGGATCTGTGGGGAATTGTGTTTGGCGACGCGCATCCAGGCATGTAGGCTGATTACTGCAGAACACTGTGATATGTGGGCCAGAATGCCTGTGCGAGGTCTCCTCAATGCCGCGATCTGGGCCCGTGAACGATGCGTGCTGCTGGCCAATCGCGCCCTTTGGATGTGCACCCGAACTGCTCTTTTGCGATGCTTATCCAGATGCGCGGCTCCAATATCGGGAATCCCAGACAAATCTGTGAAGCCGGCCCCAGGGTGAAGGTCAGGCTATGGCGGGCAGGACGAAACGCAGAGTGTTGACGCCGTTATTGCGGTAATATCTGAGTTCCCGCGTAAGGCTGCCGATCAGATACAAGCCGAATCCTCCCTCGGGAGCCAGAGCCGGATCGGGCAAGTGCGGCACGAATTTGCTTGGATCGAACCCCTTGCCCTGATCGGATAAAATGCACTCGACGGTATCGGGCGACTTATGAATGAAACACTGAATGAGGCCGTCCCCATGGGGGTAGGCGTAGCGCGCGATATTGGTCATTGCCTCTGACAGAACCAGATTGAGATCGTCTGTAAGCTCTGCTGATGCGCCAAGCGCCTTCATGAAGCGTTCAACGCGAATCATGGATGTGCGCACATCCATCAACGTGCTGTTACAAGTCAATGCAAGTACCTGCCGCGGGACGGATGAATCGCAGATTTCTATCCCGCCCGGGCTCTGCTCGATATTGGAGACAAGGCCACTACAGTGTTCTCTCGGCGCGGTCATTGCACAGGCCCCGTTCTGGTTCTGCTGTGAAAGAATCGCATCTCTGAATGCGCTCTGTGAGTATCAGCCAGCTGCGCGCATATGCGCGCAGGGCGGTGGCTCGTCGTGGATCTTGAACACAGTATCCATCCGCGTCAGTCGGAAGAGTTTGCGCACTGCGGGTGATAGCGCAGCGACTTCGAGCGGGCGTTCGGGGCCAAGGAGCTTCATGACGCCAACGATTGCGCCAAGCCCCGAGCTGTCGAGAAACTGAACCTGTTCGAGATTCAGAATGACGCGCGTTCCTTCTGGGACTGTTAGACTGCGCACCACATCTTTGAAAGAGATGGCAATCGCTGCATCCAGACGCGGCTCCTGAACCGATATGACAAGCGCGTTTTCCGCATGACCAACAAAGACCTTCATTCCTGCCCCTTCCCCTTGGCGACGATATGACCGAATATACCGCCGAAAAGTTACCAAATGATTGTTCCAACGTGCGGGAAGGGGCGGATATGCAGGAGGTTGTTATCTTGGGGGCATCGCGCACGGCGATGGGCGGCTTGCAGGGTGTTTTCGCGGGGCGTCCTGCCTCGGAACTCGGCGGGGCTGCGATTGCAGGAGCGTTGCAGGATGCGGGGCTAGCGCAGGGGGCTGTCGAGGAAGTGCTCATGGGCTGTGTGCTGCCCGCTGGACAGGGGCAGGCCCCTGCGCGTCAGGCAGGGTTTGCGGCAGGGCTCGGCGCGGATGTGCCCGCGACGACGCTCAACAAGATGTGTGGCTCCGGCATGAAGGCTGCGATGATCGCGCATGATCAGATCGCGCTTGGTCTCTCTGGGGTGGTTGTCGCGGGCGGTATGGAGAGCATGTCGGAAGCGCCCTATCTGTTGCCGAAAATGCGCGCGGGAGCGCGACTTGGGCATGGGCAAGTGATCGACCATATGTTCCTCGATGGGCTTGAGGATGCCTATGACAAAGGCCGTCTGATGGGCACATTCGCCGAAGACTGCGCCGAGCATTTCCAGTTCACGCGAAACGCGCAGGACGAGTATGCGCTGCGTTCGCTTTCCAATGCACTTGCGGCGCAGGAGAGTGGCGCTTTTGAGCGCGAGATCACGCCTGTGAGCCTTGCCACGCGCAAGGGTGAGATCGTTGTGCGCGAGGATGAGCAGCCGAAATCGGCACGGCCGGAAAAGATCCCGCATCTCAAGTCCGCCTTTCGCAAGCAAGGCACTGTGACAGCGGCCAACAGTTCTTCCATCTCCGATGGTGCGGCGGCGCTTGTGATGGCCTCGCGCTCGAAGGCCGAGTCGCTTGGGGTGATGCCGCGTGCTTTCATTCGTGGCCATGCGAGCCATGCGCAGGCACCCGGCTGGTTCACCACTGCGCCTGTGCCGGCAGCGCAGAAACTGCTCGCGCGGCTTGGGTGGAAGGTCGGAGATGTGGATCTGTGGGAGGTGAATGAGGCTTTCGCTGTTGTGCCCATGGCATTTATGCATGAGATGGGGCTTGCGCGCGATGTGGTGAATGTGAATGGCGGAGCCTGTGCGCTGGGCCATCCTATCGGGGCTTCCGGCGCGCGGATCATGGTGACGCTGATCAATGCGCTGGAGTCGCGCGGGCTCAAGCGTGGTGTGGCGGCGATCTGTATCGGTGGCGGCGAAGGCACAGCCATTGCAGTGGAACTGCCGTGAGGTCGTGCTTGCATCGGGGGGCGGCCTTGCCCCCCATCGAGGGGGGCAAGGCCGCGTCGCAAGGACGCTGCGCTGCTTGCTCCCGCATTTATCAGAGGTGATCTCATGCTCGATTACGAGGCACTTGCCGCCCGTATCCGTGCCCTGACCGAGGGCGAAGACGATGCAGTAGCGTTGATGGCCACGCTTGCCTGCGAGGTGCATCATTCGGATGATCGTTTCGACTGGACGGGGTTTTATCGCGTTACCGCGCCTGAGCTTTTGAAGATCGGTCCGTATCAGGGCGGACATGGCTGTCTTGTGATCCCGTTTTCGCGCGGGGTTTGC
Organism: Natronohydrobacter sp.; assembly: GCA_007125005.1. Lineage (GTDB taxonomy): Bacteria > Pseudomonadota > Alphaproteobacteria > Rhodobacterales > Rhodobacteraceae > Roseinatronobacter. Next base: position 1,260 of record SLDY01000086.1, on the reverse strand, counting down.
GGGACCTGCGCGCGCACCGGCGAGGTGCAGCTTGTGCCCGATGTCGAAGCCTTCGCCGATCATATCGCCTGTTCCAGCAGCACGCGTTCTGAGCTTGTGCTGCCAGTGCGTGACGGGCAGGGACGTCTGATCGCAGTCTTCGATATCGACAGTGATCAGCCAGATGCGTTCAGCGCGCGCGATGCCGACGCCTTGCGTGCGATTCTTGACGAGGTTTTCGGAAGGGCGCTGACATGACACATCTGTGGATCCGTGCCGAAGAACGCGCGCAAGAGGAACGTGCAGGTATCCTGCCCGAGGGTGTGGCCGCGCTGGTGGCGCAGGGCGCGCGCGTGACCATTGAGGAAAGTTCGCAGCGGGCACTGCCGCTTGCGCCTTATCTTGCGGCAGGCGCAGAGCCTGCAGCCTGTGGCAGTTGGCGTGAAGCGCCGCGCGACGCAATCATCTTCGGGCTCAAGGAATTGCCCGAAGAGGAGACCCCGCTCATCCATCGGCACATCATGTTCGGCCATGCCTTCAAGGGCCAGCCTGCCGGGCAGGCATTGCTCGCGCGGTTTCGGGCCGGGGGCGGGGTGCTTTATGACCTCGAATATCTGACGGATGACACAGGCCGCAGAGTTGCTGCCTTCGGCTATTGGGCAGGGTTTGCGGGGGCAGCAGTCTCGTGCCTTGCCTTCGGGGCGCAAGCGCGGGGCGGCATCTGTGCGCCGGTGGCCCGCTTTGCCGATAAGGACGCCATGACCGAAGCCGCAAGGCACGCGCTCGCCGGGCTGGAGCCGCCACGCGTTCTGATCATTGGCGCTTTGGGGCGCGTGGGCACGGGTGCGGGGGATTTGTGCCGCGCGCTGGGGTTGCCTGTCACCAGTTGGGATATGGCGGAGACCGCGCATGGCGGGCCGTTTCCGGAGGTCTTGCAGTATGAGATTTTTCTCAATTGCATTCTGGCTGCGCCCGGCACGCCGGTTTTCGTGCCGGAAACCACGCCAAGCGACCCGCGCGCGCTCCGAGTGATCGGCGATATCGCCTGCGACCCTGGCTCGGACTTCTCGCCCATCCGGGTATATGATCGTGTGACCGATTGGGCGCGGCCAGTCTTGCGCGTGGCGGGCCAGCCAGTGCTGGATGTCATGGCAATCGACAATCTGCCTTCGCTCCTGCCACTGGAGGCATCCGAAGATTTTGCAGCGCAGCTTCTGCCGCATCTGTTGGTGCTTGATCGGCTGGATGAGGGTGTCTGGGCGCGGGCGCGGGCTGTGTTTC
>SLDY01000076.1 GCA_007125005.1 Natronohydrobacter sp. | reverse complement strand
TGCAAGCATCTGCAGACGCTGCAGTCGCGCGGCCGGAATCGCGCTGATATCAACAGCCGCGAACACATGGAGCGTATCAAGATCGCGGTCGCAGACCGCATGATCCGAAACCCATCCGCCCATTGCCAGATACAGCCGCAACAACGCCGGAATACCACGCAAATCATCGGCAGCGACAGTTCCAGCGGCAAAGGCAAGTTCGCAAATCTCGCCTGTGCCGCGTGTGGGGCGCAAATCTTCCGGGCCAATATGACGCGCATGAAGGTAGCGCAGTGCTGCGCGGTGGCGCTCAGGATCAGCGCCGCGAAAAGACGCACAGCCGATCAACATATCTGCAGCACCCGCCCGCGCGGCCCGCGTTAGCCCTGCCAGCAAAGCGCGCGGTGTATCGGGATCTTGCACATGATCCTCGCGCAGACAAATCCGCCCGATCTCCATCAGGCGCAGCCCAGAGGCCGCGAGTCGTTCAAGGTCATAGACCTGCGCGCAATAACTGCGCGTGATCTCTTCATGATCGCAAAGCAAACGCAACCGCGCAGCACAGAGCGCCGCGCCATCATCTGCATCACTTACCAGCAGATGCGCACAGAAAGGATCAAACCTGTCCAGATCGCTGACCCGCAAATCCCCCCGAAACCGCACTGCGCGCAGCCGCTGCACCGCCTGCATATCCTGCTTTGTCTTTGCCAGACGCAGTTGCAGCCTGCCAAACCGCGCTTCGATGTCATCAGAGGCAAGCCATGCAGACGGGGCAGTTTGGCTCACAACGTGATCCTGTTTCTCACACCTGCCACGAGGCTCCCCTCTTGGCGTACCACTCAGCGACGGTTGATGACCTGCGCGGGATTGAATTGCCCGAAATTGCTCAGCAGCTGACGAAGTAATGTCCCACCACTCGGCCCTGTGGATGTGACACGGCGTGACAGCACGACCACTTCGCCATCCTCAAGCCCAAATCGCTCGATATTGCTGACACGACCCGCGCCATCGAAAGAAATCATCACCACCTGCCGGTCAAGCTCCTCGGGCGCGCGCCAGCCACGCTGCACCCAATCGCTTTGCACATAATACCAGGCAGAGCCTTCCATGACACCTGTCAGATTTGGGCGTCCGATCTTTTCCTCGACAGTGTCGCGCGTGTCGCGCGCCACTTCGATCTGTCCCAGTTCGACGTCATCCGGCGCATAGCCGTGAAAGCGCGGCATGGGGCTGCAGGCTGCGACCACAAGCAGCAAGAGCGGGAATGCAAGCCTTGGCAGATATGACATCATAAGCGCTGGTCGTCCCTCTGTCTTGCAACCCTGCCTGCGTTCAAGGCACCACCTATCGCAGATTCACCTGATATGTGGCAGAGCCAGCCGTCTGGCAATGATTTACTGGATACAGAAGTGCGTCAAAGACTTCAAGAATGGAACGCGCAGGCTTATATCAACTGCGCCTGCCTGCAACAAAAACGAGGCTGAAGTGACAGACCTGCCGAATGATATCACCGCCATTTCCCTTGTGCCGCCCCTGCGCACCGCAAGGCTCGACGGTCGAAAGCCACAGCAGATAGATCTGCAGCCCGACACAGAACAACGCACCAGCATCGCACACATGCTGGGGCTTGAGGGGTTGCGCAAATTTCGCTTCACTGCACGGCTCGCCCCACTTGGTCGCAAGGATTGGGAATTGACTGGCATGCTGGGCGCAACAGTGGTGCAAACCTGCGCTGTGACGCTGGAGCCCGTCACCACACGAATCGACGAGCCTGTCACACGCCGCTTTCTTGCAGATTTGCCCGAACCCCAAGGGCTTGAGATCGAGATGCCCGAAGATGACAGTGTGGAACCACTGGGCGCGGAAATTGACATCAGTGCCATCGCCATCGAGGCTTTGGCGCTTGCGCTCCCGGCATTTCCGCGCTCTGACTCTGCGCAGAAGAGCGCCGAGCTCTCGCTTGAAAGCCGCCCACCTGGTTCTGCGCCCATCGAGGACGAAAAGATCAAGCCCTTTGCAAAACTCGCTGGCCTGAAGGCAAAACTCGAAAGCGGCGAGCAAAGCGAGGAATAATCCTTGCAGCGACAGAAATAATCACTATTTTGCGCTGCTCATGCATTGAGGGCTTGGAAGCACGGTGCAATCCGTGTATGCCGCGCCGCAATCGCTTTTTCACTTTCCGCATCTGGTCAGCCTTGGTTCAAGGATATGACCCGGATGCCCTGACAACCGAGGTCTGACATGGCTGTTCAACAGAACCGCGTTACCCGCTCTCGCCGCAACATGCGCCGCGCGCATGATGCTCTTGTGGCTGCAAACCCCAATGAGTGCCCGAATTGCGGCGAACTCAAGCGCCCGCATCATGTCTGCCCCTCCTGCGGCTTCTACAATGACCGCGAAGTGGTGGCACAAGGCACCGAAATCGATCTGGAAGACGACGCAGCCTAAGCGAGCCTGTCCCGTATCGGGGTGGGTCATGGCAAGCGCGCTAAACAGATGACAACAGACGCAAGCAAGCGGATTATCATTTCCGTAGATGCGATGGGGGGCGATCAAGGCCCCTCTGCTGTCGTTGAAGGTTGCGCGCAATCCGCCGAGAAGAACTCGGAGATCGGTTTCCTGCTGCATGGTGATGAAGCGGTCATCAAACCGCTTCTCGCCAGGCAGGCGGCACTTACTGCGATCACAGAGATCAAGCACAGCCCCGGCGTTGTGCGTATGGATGACAAACCCGCCCAGGTGATGCGCCGCGGGCGCGAGACTTCCATGTGGTCCGCACTGTCGGCGTTGCGCGACGGCGAGGCCAAGGCGGCGGTTTCTTGCGGCAATACCGGCGCGTTGATGGCGGTTGCGATGCTGCGCCTACGCAAGCTGCATGGCGTGCATCGACCGGCCATCGCCTGTCTTTGGCCCTCACGCGGCGAGAGTGGCTTCAACACAATGCTGGATGTTGGCGCGGATGTGCGCGCCGATGAAGAATCACTCTTGCAATATGCGTTGATGGGGGCCGCCTATTACCGCAATGCCTTCAACGCCCTGCGTCCACGCGTCGGGCTGCTCAATGTCGGCACCGAAGAACACAAGGGTCGCGCAGAGATCAAGGAGGCCGCACGGCTCATAGCACAGGCCGCAGATATCGGGCGCTACGAGTTCGTGGGCTTTGTTGAAGGCAATGACCTGCCCTCCGCCCATGTCGATGTCATCGTGACTGATGGTTTCACCGGCAATATTGCCCTCAAAACCGCTGAAGGCACCGCCAAGCTCATCAGCGACACCTTGCGCGAAGAGCTGACCGCGTCTTTCACCTCAAAACTCGGCGCGCTGGCCGCAGCAGGCCCACTGCGCCGATTGGGCAAGCGGATGGATCCGCGTCGCATGAATGGCGGCGTCTTTCTCGGGCTCAATGGCACTGTGGTAAAGTCACATGGTTCGGCTGATGCGACCGGGGTTTCTGCTGCAATCAAGCTCGCCTTTCGCCTCGCGCAATCAGGTTTTCAGGAGCGCATGGCAGAGCGTCTGGCTTCCGTGGCCGATGCCGCGCAGGAGCGCATGCTCGATGATGATCAGCAAAACACTGATACCACCTCAGACCAAAGCAACAGCATCAGAGGTCAGGAATGACGATCATACGACCAGTGATTCGCGGAACCGGCCACTATCTTCCCGAGCGGGTTGTGCCCAACTCGGAATTCGCCGAATCGCTCGACACCAGCGATGACTGGATCGTATCGCGCTCGGGAATAGAGCGGCGCCATTTCGCTGCCGAGGGCGAATATACTTCCGATCTTGCCATCAAGGCCGCCACAGCCGCGCTCGAAAATTCCGGGCTCGCGGCGCGCGATATTGATGCGGTGATCGTCGCCACCTCCACCCCGGATTTCACTTTTCCTGCCGTCGCCACACAAGTGCAGGCGGGGCTTGGCATCACCAAGGGCTTTGCGTTTGATATTCAGGCCGTCTGCGCAGGCTTTGTGTTCGCGCTTGCCAATGCCAGCGGCCTTATCTTGGCGGGACAGGCGCAGCGTGTACTTGTCATCGGGGCTGAAACCTTCTCGCGCATCATGGACTGGAGCGACCGTAGCACCTGCGTGCTTTTTGGTGATGGCGCGGGCGCTGTCGTGCTCGAAGCCCAGCCCGGCGCAGGCACCAGTAAGGATCGGGGTGTTCTCGCCTGCGACCTCAATTCCGATGGCAGGTTCCGGGAGTTGCTTTATGTCGATGGCGGCGTGTCGCGCACTGGACAGGCAGGTGCGTTGCGGATGCAGGGACGCGAAGTCTTTCGTCATGCAGTTGAAAAACTGGCGGAAACCGCCAACGCCGTCCTCGAAAAAGCCGGGCTCAGCACTGATCAGGTTGATTGGGTCGTTCCCCATCAGGCAAACCTGCGCATCATCAAGGGCACGGCCCAGAAGCTTGGGCTGACGATGGAGAAGGTCATCGTCACTGTGCAGGACCACGGCAATACATCGGCCGCATCGATCCCGCTGGCGCTCTCTGTTGCCAATGCGGAAGGCAAGTTCCAACCCGGTGATCTGATTCTTACGGAAGCGATCGGCGGCGGTCTGAGCTGGGGCGCGGTCGCTCTGCGTTGGTAAAGACACGGTCGCAAGTTTAAAATCGCCAGTCAAGCACCTGTTATTGACTCGAAAATCCGTTTATCCCATGCTTCGCTCAGGCTGCCGGGGGACGAAACATGTCAGACAAGACATTGACACGTATGGATTTAACAGAATCTGTATTTCGAGAAGTAGGGCTATCACGAAACGAATCTGCGACACTTGTAGACTCGGTTCTGCAACATGTCTCGGACGCGCTTGTGCGCGGCGAGCATGTCAAAATCTCTTCTTTCGGCACATTTTCGGTGCGCGACAAGAATGCACGCGTCGGGCGCAATCCGAAAACGGGTGAAGAAGTGCCCATCTCGCCGCGGCGTGTTCTGACCTTCCGCCCATCTCATCTGATGCGGGACCGCGTAGCTGAAGGCAACCGACAACAGGGGTAAACCATGCGCAAGGCACCAGACGCGTTTCGCACCATCAGCGAGGCGTCGGAGGTATTGCAGACACCTGCGCATGTGCTGCGGTTCTGGGAAAGCAAGTTCTCACAGGTCAAACCTGTCAAGCGCGCGGGAGGGCGTCGGTATTACCGGCCAGCCGATATTGACCTGCTCGCGGGCATACGCACGCTGTTGCATGATCAGGGCATGACCATCCGCGGTGTCCAGAAACTGATCGCCGAGAAAGGCGTGCGCCAAATTGCGGCAATAGCGCCAGTCTCCGGTTCCTCCGGCCCGGTTCTGGAAGGCGAAAAACAGCCGGAAGAGCAAGCCGGCGACCATATCGCTGCGCTCGATGCGGATGAGCCGACAGATGATGCGCAGGCACCCCCATCCCGCGAAGCTGCGCCAACCCCTGAACCCGAGCCAACCACTATAGCCCCGGCTTTGGGGCCCGAAACGGCAGGCAAAACCCCAGAGCCAGAGCCAGAGCCAGAGCCAGAGCCAGAGCCAGAGCCAGAGCCAGAGCCAGAGCCAGAGCCAGAGCCAGAG
>SLDY01000137.1 GCA_007125005.1 Natronohydrobacter sp. | reverse complement strand
CCCGCACGCTCTGCGCGGGCTCTTTCACTTGCGCCCAACCTGCGCTAAAGCCATGCGCCTGAAAGTCACGGAGTGCACGCGCATGAAATTCCTCGATCTGGCAAAGGTTCATATCCGTTCGGGCGGGGGCGGTTCCGGTTGCGTGTCGTTCCGGCGCGAGAAATTCATCGAATATGGTGGCCCGGATGGCGGCGATGGTGGGCGCGGAGGCGATGTCTGGGCCGAGGTCGTGGATGGGCTGAACACGCTCATCGATTTTCGCTATCAGCAGCATTTCTTCGCCAAATCCGGGCAACCCGGCATGGGCAAGGGGCGCACGGGTAAAGATGGCGACAGCATTACGCTGCGCGTACCGGTGGGCACCGAGATCCTCGACGAGGATCAGGAGACGGTTATCGCCGATCTGACCGAGGTGGGCCAACGTGTGTTGCTGGCCAAGGGGGGCAATGGCGGCTGGGGCAACCTGCAGTTCAAATCCGCCACCAATCAGGCGCCGCGCCGCGCGAACCCCGGTCAACCCGGTGTGGAGCGCGAGATCTGGCTGCGCCTGAAGCTGATCGCCGATGCCGGGCTTGCTGGGCTGCCCAATGCGGGAAAATCGACCTTTCTTGCGGCCACCTCGAATGCACGGCCCAAGATCGCGGATTACCCCTTCACCACGCTGCACCCCAATCTCGGTGTCGTGGGCATCGACGGGCGTGAATTCGTGATGGCCGATATTCCTGGGCTCATTGAAGGCGCATCTGAAGGGCGGGGACTGGGCGACCAGTTTCTCGGTCATGTCGAACGATGTGCAGTGCTCTTGCAGCTTGTCGATGGCACCTCCGAGGATGTTTCCGAGGATTGGCGGATCATCGATCACGAGCTTGACGCCTATTCGCATGATGTTGCGATGAAGCCGCGAATCATTGCGCTCAACAAGATTGATGCGCTCGATGAGGAGGAACGCGAAGCGAAAAAGGCCGCGCTCGAAGCAGCCTGCGGGCGGGAAGTGTATCTGATCTCTGCGGTCTCGGGCGAGGGGATGCCCGAGGTTTTGCGTGCGCTGTTGGCGCGGATCGACCGGGCAAAGCCCAAGGATGAGGATGACGGGCCATGGCAGCCTTGAGCGCGACAGGTGCGCTGGCGGGCGCGCGCCGGGTGGTGATCAAGATCGGATCGGCGCTGCTGGTCGAGCAAGGGGCGTTGCGCGCAGGCTGGCTGCGCGCGCTAGCCGAAGATGTGGCCGGATTGCGCGCGGGTGGGACGGATGTGGTGATTGTCTCCTCCGGCTCGATCGCATTGGGGCGCGGGGTATTGGGCCTGCCTGCGGGCTTGCTGGCGCTGGAGCAGAGCCAAGCTGCGGCCTCGGTGGGGCAGATCAGGCTGGCGCGCGCCTATGAAGAAGCGCTCGCGCCGCATGGAATCACCACAGGGCAGGTGCTTCTGACGCTGGAGGATACCCATGACCGCCGCCGCTACCTGAACAGTCGTGCGACCTTGGCCACGCTTCTGGGACTGGGGGTGGTGCCGATTGTTAATGAAAACGACACAATCGCGACCGATGAAATCCGTTATGGCGACAATGATCGGCTTGCGGCGCAGGTGGCCGTGACGATTGGCGCGGATTTGTTGGTACTGCTCTCTGATGTCGATGGGCTCTATACTGGCAATCCGCAAAGCGACCCGCAAGCGCAGCATTTTGCGCTGGTCGAGGCGATAACACCCGAGATCGAGGCCGTCGCGGGGGAACCACTTTCGGCGCTCTCGCGCGGAGGGATGAAAACCAAGGTGATGGCGGCCAAGACGGCTGTCGCGGCAGGCTGCGCGATGATCATCACCGCAGGTGCAGCCGAGCATCCGATCCGGCGGCTGCGCGAAGGCGCGCGCGCGACACTGTTTCTGGCACAGGGTGATCCGCGCTCGGCCCGCAAACGCTGGATCGCGGCGATGAAGGCAAAAGGCGTGGTGCATGTCGATGCTGGGGCAGTTCGGGCACTGGAGCAGGGCAAGTCGCTGCTGCCAGCTGGCGTAACGCGAGTAGAGGGCCAGTTCCAACGGGGCGATCCGGTCACGATTGCAGGGCCTGACGGGACTTTGGGCCTTGGGCTTGCAGGCTATTCGAGTGCGGAGGCGGCGGCGATTGCGGGCCATCAGTCGCGCGAAATCGCAGCGATTCTGAACTATCCGGGCCGCGTGGCCCTCATTCATAGAGACGAGATGGCATTATGAGCGATATCAGCGCAGAGATGTTGGAAATGGGAGCGCGTGCGCGCGCGGCGGCAAGCATTCTGGCAATGGCGGCGCCAGAGGCCAAGACCCGCGCGCTGGAAGAAGCGGCGGCAGCGCTCTGGTCGGCCCGCGCGGATATCCTCGCGGCGAATGCACGCGATCTCGAAGCAGCGCGCGAAAAAGGGCTGTCGGGGGCGATGCTGGACCGGCTGACGCTCGATGAGAGCCGCCTTGAGGGCATTGCAGAGGCCCTGCGCGACGTGGCGGCGCAGCCCGATCCGGTGGGCGCGGTGATTGCCGAATGGGACCGTCCAACAGGGCTGCACATCCAGCGCGTGCGCACACCGCTGGGCGTAGTCGGCGTGATATATGAATCGCGCCCGAATGTGACAGCCGATGCTGGCGCGCTCTGCCTGAAAGCCGGGAATGCCGTGATCCTGCGCGGCGGTTCGGAGAGTTTCCACTCCTCGCGCGCGATCCATGCTGCGCTGATCGAAGGGCTGCGCGCAGCCGGGCTGTCAGAGGATGCGATCCAGCTTGTGCAGACAACAGATCGGGCTGCGGTGTCCGACATGCTGCGCATGGTGGAGCATATCGACGTGATTGTGCCGCGCGGGGGCAAGGGGTTGGTTGGGCTTGTGCAACGCGAGGCGCGGGTACCGGTCTTTGCCCATCTCGAAGGGATCTGCCATGTCTTTGTCGATGCCTCTGCCGATCCGGAGAAAGCGCGGCGTGTGGTGCTCAACGCCAAGACACGGCGGACGGGGATTTGCGGGGCGGCAGAGTGCCTTCTGATCCACCGCGATATCGTCGATGGATTGGGTGCACAGATCATCGCCGATCTGGTAGCAGCAGGTGTCGAGATGCGGGTGGGTGAGGGGCTCCAGCATCTGCCGGGGGTCACGCCTGCAACCCCTGACGATTTTGGGCACGAATATCTAGACATGATCATGGCAGCGGCAGTTGTCGAGAATATTGCAGGGGCGGTTGAGCATATCCGAGCGTATGGTTCGCAGCATACCGAGGCTGTGATCGCTGAGGATGCAGAGGTTGTGCGCCGCTTCTTCGCGGGGCTCGACTCCGCCATCCTGATGCATAACGCCTCGACACAGTTTGCTGATGGCGGCGAATTCGGGCTGGGTGCGGAGATTGGCATTGCCACGGGCAAGATGCATGCGCGCGGACCTGTGGGCGCTGAGCAATTGACCAGTTTCAAGTATCTTGTCACTGGCGATGGCACAGTGCGGGCCTGATCAGAAAAGATCGGGCGCCCGAAGCTTCGTTCGGGCGCCTCTGTGTGCTGCAAGATTTGCGCAGAGTGTGTCCGGCAACAGGATACCTGAACTCACTCCTTGATACAGGTTGCGGAGACACCCTGACAGGCAAGGAACACACCGCTCATTCCGCCAACGCCTTCATTGCCAAAGCTGAAGATACCTGCAGCCTCCGTCGCATTGGGGCCGTAGAATGCACCATCGATATCGCCCCAGGCTTCTTCGCCTTGAAACAGGATCAAAGTGTCGTCGGTCGCAGTGAACTGGCCATTTGATGCGTTGATCGTGACATTGTTGAAGCTCGCGGAGATGGTTGTTTTTTCTTCATCGTCAAAGCCGCCAGAGAAAGAACCGCCCAGGACAGCGCTGTTGAAATCGGCTGCCAGCGAAGCGGTTCCTTCAACCAGACCCGATGGGCCATCTACTAGCCCGACCCCTGCAGTGAAGCGCCCAGTATAGCTGCGCACACCTTCAGGAAGGGTGACATTGGTGCCCCCAACATCGGGGTTGGGGCCATGAACCAATTGGGTGGAGCCCAGTTTCTTATCCCCGACAAGCTGCATGATGCTGAAATTCCCAACAAAGGCAAACTGGCCGTAATAACGGTTCAGCAATGTTCCTTCGCCTGTCGTGTTCGCGGGGCCGCCGATCACCTGACAGGTGCCGAGTGTCGCATCCTGACAAAAGACATTTACACCCGCCATCGGTCCTTCGGTGATCGACAGCAAAATGCGCCCATCGGCATTTCGCGAGACAGTCGCCTCGGCGGCATGGACGGTATTGTCGGTGCTGATCGTTGTGGCGCTGCGTGTCTGGGTTTGCGGGTTCGCACCCATACCCCCTCCGCTGCTGCAAGCCGCTATGCCAATAAGCGAGACCGCGCCAAGCGCGGTAATCCGGAAAATGCTCATCTCTGCCTCATATGTTTTTGCCGACAGAATCCGCGCGTGAGGCAGCCCTGTCAAGGCTGACGCATATTTCTTGGCGCAAAGACTGATTGTTTCTCGGGCTTTGCGACTTTTTTGACTCACAGGAGCATTAATGCCGGGCTTTATCAGGCGCGTTCTGAGGGGATTGTAAACTGGTCCAGCACTTGGGCCAGTTGTGCGTCGGGGATTGTGGTCTCTGCGCGCACCCGAGCCACCAGCCCGCGCTTGCGATCTTCGATGACTTCGGCCACTCGTGCTTTCAGACCGGATTCGCGCAGTGCATCATCGAGCACCCGAGCAATGGCCAAACGGCGCAGATCGGGCTTGAAGACCTTGCCAACCGCTGTCTTGGGCAGCGTATCGAGAATTTCGATATGTTTGGGGATCGCCGCGCGTTCGGAGATGCGCGTTTTGGCATGGTCCAGAAGTTCCTCCGGAGTGGCGCGCGCGCCGCTGACAAGCTCGACATAAGCGCAGGGCAATTCTCCCGCCTTGGCATCCGGCTGCCCGATTGCACCCGCAAAAGCGACCTCCGGGTGGCTGAGCAGGGCCTCCTCAATTTCTGCCGGATCGATATTATGACCGCTCCTTATGATCAGGTCCTTCTGCCGCCCTGTGATCCAGAGGTAACCATCGGAATCGAGTCGCCCCAGATCGCCTGTACGAAGATAGCCGCCCTCTGCATAAAGTCCGTTATTCTTGTTTGTATCAGTATAGGTCGGCTCCTTCACACCGGGGCTCAGGATGCAGATCTCGCCACCCTCATCGACGCCGCATTCGGTGAAATCGCCATTATCTTCGCGCAGGATCTTCACCTTGGTATAGGGCAGGGGCAGGCCCACAGAACCGATCTTCTTGGTGCCCTCGATCGGGTTGCAGGAAACAAGGCAGGTCGCCTCGGTCAGCCCGTAGCCTTCGGCGATCTGGACGCCAGTCGCCTGCTCGAAGCGTTTGTAAAGCTCACGCGGCAGTGCGGCAGAGCCGGAAATGCCCGTGCGCAGGGTCTTGATATCGGCGTCAACTTTCCGCTGCATGAGTGCTGAGAGCGCAGTGGGCACGGTAATCATGAAGGTCACGCCCCAGCGCTCGATCAGTTTCCAGAAATTGTCGAACACGCCATCGCCACGATAGCCCTGCGGTGTGGGAAAGACGACATGCGCCCCCGACATGATGCAACACATCAGGATCGGATAGGCCGCGAAGACATGGAAGAGCGGCAGCGGGCAAAGCAGCACATCCTTTTCGGTAAACAGCAGTTCCGCGCCAAGCCAGCCATTATAGATCATGCCCTCGAAACGATGTTGGGCGAGTTTAGGCATGCCGGTCGTGCCGCCAGTGTGGAAGAGCGCCGCGATCCGGTCGCCATTTGCAGGGGCGAAGGTCAGCTTGTTGGCAGGCTGGCGGGCAAGTTCGCGGTGGAAATCCAGCACGCGCGCCTTGTGCGTGACTGGGTTTTTCGGGCGGATCAGGGGCACGATCCAGCTTTTGGGCGGGCTCAGATGCGGCAGCATGTCCAGTTCGAGCACAGTCTCGACATTCGGCGCATCCGCAACGGCTTTGGCGACTTTCTGCGCCACATCTGTTTTGGGAAAGCTGCGCAATGTGACCACGATTTTCGCGTCGGTCTCGCGCAGAAGCGAAGCGATCTTCTCTGGCTCGAGCAGCGGGTTGATGGGCGCGACGCGCCCCGCTGTCATTCCGCCAAGCAGCGTTATCGCGGTTTCATTCAGCGTGGGCAGGATATAGGCGACGGCCTCCCCCTCGCTGACCCCGAGGCTGCGGAAGAGATTGGCGGCCTGGGTGACGCGGCCCTTCAGCTCAGACCATGTCAGCGTCTGGGCCTTTGCGCCTGCGTCCGAGAACATCTGGAAACTGATCGCAGGTCGCGCGCCATGGCGCGCTGATACGCGCTCGAGCGCCTCATAGACTGTTTTTGGCGTGTCGCGCGTGCTCCACTCGGCTTCTGCCTCGATGGCGCGCAGATCGGCCTTTGATCTGAAATCCCGCATGGTCGTCCTCCCCTGACGTTATCAGAGCACAGGAGAGGACTGTCTGACAAGGCCCGCGCGGGGGGCGCGTGATCACACTTCGCGCGGGCGCAGCGCGAGCCAGATGAGCGCGCTGCCCGCCAGCACGAGGAATGGCAGCATGGCAAGGTTCACGAGTTGCCAGCCAGTCTCGGCCGTGCCGCCCGCGCAATTCATCAGCGTGCCCGAGCTGAGCGATGCCACAAACACACCGCCGAACACGATCATGTCATTCATGCCCTGCACCCGTCCGCGTTCTTCCGGGCCGTGTGAGGCAGTCAACATGCTCGTCGCTCCGATGAAACCGAAATTCCAGCCGATGCCGAGCAGGATCAGCGCGATGTAGAATTGCTCCAGCTCCACCCCGGTCATGGCCACGGCACCGGAGGCCGCGAGGATGATCAGCCCCAGCCCGACAATCGCGCGCGCGCCGAAGCGGGCGATCAGATGGCCAGTGAAGAACGAGGGCGCATACATCGCCAGAACATGCGCCGAGACGATATTGGCCGCATCCGATGTGTCAAACCCGCAGCCTACGACCGCGAGTGGGGTCGAGGTCATCACGAGATTCATCAGCGCGTAGGAGACCGTGCCGCAGATGACCGCGACGGCGATCACCGGCACCTGTAGCAATTCCTTGCGCGACCGTCCGGCCAACGCGGTGCTGCTGGGCTTGGGAGGCGTCGGGATATCGAGCGCGCTGAGCAGCACCGCGCCCGCGATATTGAGCGCAATCACAGTGAAATAGGTCGCGAGAAACGGCACCGACATCGCATCCGTGGTCAGCGACACAAGCTGCGGACCGAAAATCGCCGAGAGCAGCCCGCCTGCCATCACATAGGAAATCGCCTTGGGCCGGAATTCGGGGCTGGCCGTATCGGTCGCGGCGAAGCGGTAGAAGCCATTGGCCGACATATAGGTGCCGGTGATGAAGGAGCCGAGCAGGAACAACAAAAAAGAATCGAGCATCAGCCCATAGGCCGAAATGCTCGCCCCGACAGCACCTGCGCCACAGGCGACCCAGAAGCCCGCGCGCCGCCCGTAAGCCTGCATGAAGCTCGCAAGCGGGGTCGCGGCGGCCATGGAGCCCAGCACGATCATCGAGATGGGCAGCGTCGCCCAGCACGGATTGGGCGCCAGCATCTGCCCGGCCAAGCCGCCGATGATGAACAAAATAGGCAATTGCGCACCCACGACTGCCTGGGCTGCGACAAGGACGGCCACATTGCGCTTGGCGCGGCTGTTATCGGGGGTTGCAACTGCATCGCTCATGCGCGCAGGATTAGCCCCATTGTCGAGCGGTTGGAAGAGGTGTTTTACATGTGCAGCAAAAGGACGCGCGGGTGACAGTCGGGCGTATTCTCGAAACCGAAGCCTGCATGGAGGAGGGCGCCGCTTGGCTCGCGGCGCGCGATGCACGCCTTGCCCATGCGCTGCGCCTGACAGGCACACCCCCGTTGCGGCGCAGGCCCGACGGGTTCGCGCATCTGCTTTCCGCAATCGTCAGCCAGCAGGTCAGCACGCATGCCGCGCGCGCGATCTGGGGGCGAATGGAAGCAGCGGGGCTCACCACCCCCGAGGCGGTTCTGGCCGCCGATGATGAAGGGCTGCGCGCGCCAGGGCTGTCGATGCAGAAGATGCGCTATGCGCGCGCGCTCGCCGCCGCGGGCATCGATTTCGAAGCGCTACGTGATTTGCCCGATGAGGAGGTCGTACGCATCCTTGTCGAAGTTCCGGGCATTGGCCGCTGGACGGCCGAGATTTACGCCATGTTCAGCCTTGGGCGCGCGGATGTCTTTGCGCCCGCCGATCTGGCGCTGCAGGAATCAGTCAAGCGGCTTTATGATCTGCCCGAACGCCCGCGCGAGGCCGCGCTGCGCCGTCGCGCGCTCGACTGGTCGCCGTGGCGCAGCGTTGCAGCGGGGTTGCTCTGGGCCTATTACCGGGTGGAAACCGATAGGGAAGGAATCACATGACACGCGCGCTGCAATCGGAACGTCGCGGACCGACCTCAGGCGGGGCGGCGAAAACGGCGGTTATCTTTGTGCATGGCTATGGCGCAGATGGGGGTGATCTGCTGGGGCTCGCCGATCCGCTCGGGCCGCATCTCCCCGATACCGTGTTTTTCGCGCCCGATGCGCCTGAACGCTGCAGCGCCAATCCGTTTGGTTATCAGTGGTTCCCGATCCCGTGGCTGGACGGGTCGAGCGAGGAACAGGCGCTGGCCGGCCTCGCCGCTGCAGCTGCCGATCTCGATGCGTTCATCGACAAGGTTCTGGCCGATGAGGGGCTGAGCCCGGACCGCCTCGCGCTGGTCGGGTTTTCGCAGGGCACGATGATGAGCCTGCATGTCGCGCCGCGCCGCGCAGCTCCGATTGCGGGTCTGGTCGGCTTTTCGGGGCGGCTGATGAGGCCGGAACTTCTGGCGGCTGAGGCGGTCTCGAAGCCACCTGTGCTTTTGATACATGGCGATCAGGATGAGGTCGTGCCGCTTGCGTCGCTGCCCGAAGCGGCGGATGCGCTGGTCGCGGCGGGGTTCGAGACCTACAGCCATGTCTCCAAGGGCACGGGCCATGGGATTGCGCATGATGGTCTGTCGCTGGCCCTGTCCTTTCTGCGTGAGAAACTGCCCGTTGGTGCCTGATCCGCACTGATGCCACGATGTCGCTTTGGGGCCAGTAAACGGCGGTATTTGCGCTGCGCCGCAGCATGACCCATGCGACAGCCAGCACGGGGAGAAGACAGGCTCGGGCGAAAGGCGCGATCATGGGCAAGGTGTTCTCGGGTGTTTGGCCCCTCATGCTGGGCATATTGCTGATCATGCTGGGCAATGGCATGCATTTCACGCTGATCGGCGTGCGCGGCGGGATCGAGGGGTTTTCGACCACCGCACTGGCCATCGTCACCTCGGGCTATTTCGTTGGCTTCCTGTCGGGCGCGCATTACGCGCCCGTGCTGATCCGCAAGGTCGGGCATGTGCGGGTCTTTGCGGCACTGGGCAGTTTTGTGTCGGCAGCGCTGATCGCCTTTCCGCTGCTGATCGAGCCAGTGTCATGGACCTTGCTGCGTATTGTCATCGGCTTTTGCATGTCAGGCATCTATGTGACCGCCGAAAGCTGGCTGAACAATGCGGCCACCAATGAAACCCGCGGCAAGGTGCTTTCCACCTATATGCTGATGCAGACGCTGGGGCTGATCGGTGCGCAGGCGCTGTTGGGCGCGGGGGATGAGACGACGGCGGATCTGTTCATAGGCGCCTCGATCCTTGTCAGCCTGGCCTTTGCGCCGATCCTGCTGGCCGCGACCCCTGTCCCGGCGGTCGAGGTCACAAAGGCGCTGTCACTGCGCGCGCTTTATGTGCGCGTGCCGCTCTCGACTCTGGGGGTCTTCCTGCTTGGCGCAGTCTATGCTGCTCAGACCGGCATGGCCGCAGTGTTCGGCAGCCAGTTGGGCATGGATACGCGCGATGTGGCGCTTCTGGTTGCGACCTTTTTCCTTGGCGCATTGGTGCTGCAATTCCCCATCGGCTGGCTGTCGGATCGCATGGACCGGCGCGTGGTGATCCTTGGCGCCGCAGTGATCGGGACGATCTTCAGCCTGCTGGGCTATGCCCTGCAGCCCGAAGGCAGCGTGCTTCTGGCGCTCGCCTTTCTATCGGGCGGTGTGACTGCCCCACTATACGCGCTGATGATGGCCTATGCCAACGACTGGCTGGAACATGACGAGATGGCGGCTGCGGCGGGGGGGCTGATCTTCATCTTCGGATCGGGTGCGATTCTGGGGCCGTTGGTCACGGGGGCGGTGATGGATGCGATCGGGCCGTTCGGGTTCTGGCTGACGATGGGGCTGACATTCGCGGCCATTGCGGGCTTTGCGGCCTGGCGCATGACACGGCGTGTGGCTCCCCCGGCAGAGGAGACCGAAAGCTATGTCAGCGTTCTGCCATCCAGTTCGGTCGTGGCCGTGAATGCCGCCGCCGAATGGACCGCCGAACTGGCCGAGCAGACTGAGGCCGAGCGCGAGGGCTGACAGAGCGGCCCATCTGCCACATTTTCGGGCAAAGCCCCTGACTCTGTCATCTGACTGTTACCTGTCGCCCATAGCGTCCGCGCTGCGACATCTGGTGCGCTCGAAACGCTTGCCAGATGCTTTTCGCAAGATATAGTTCTTCTCACAGCGATGCTGTGGCGCAGCATTCTTATGGCCCCGCGGGGCGCGACCCATTCGCCCCAAGGGCTGCCGGATCGGAGGCGGTACCTTTGGATGGTGATTTCAGAACTGAATTCGTCCGCGACCCTGTCGCTTTGCGCCAGTTTCCTGCGCTTGTGCTGAACGCGGATTATCGGCCGTTGTCCTACTATCCGCTGTCACTTTGGCCGTGGCAGGATGCTGTGAAGGCCGTTTTCCTTGATCGGGTGGATATCCTCGCGGAATATGAGCATGTTGTGCGCAGTCAGCGCATGGAAATCCGCGTGCCGTCGGTTGTGGTACTGCGTGAATTTGTCAAACCCCGCAAGCGCGTTGCCTTCACTCGTTTCAATCTGTTCCTGCGCGACGAGTTTTCATGCCAGTATTGTGGCGCGAAGAACGATCTCACATTTGATCACGTTATTCCGCGCAAACTCGGCGGGGTGACAAGCTGGGAGAATGTTGTTGCTGCATGCGCGCCGTGCAATCTGCGCAAGGGCTCCAAAACATTGCGCGAAGCGGGCATGAAGTTGCGTACACGTCCCTTGCGGCCCGAATCCGAACAATTGCGTAATCTCGGCCGTCGATTCCCGCCCAACCATCTGCACGAAAGCTGGCTTGACTATCTCTATTGGGATACAGAACTGGAAGCCTGACGCAGACGGGCTAGACAGCGGCGGTGCAACCAAGTAAGTCACCCCTGATAGCGCTAACAGGCATCTTCAACTGCGGGGGGTCTCATGGTTGCACGCGTCATTCCGGTTGAGAAATTTGATCTTGTGATCTTTGGGGCTACAGGAGATCTGGCAAAACGAAAGATTTTGCCGGGCCTCTACCGACGCTGGAAAGAGGGCCAGATCCCAGAAGGCGCGGCGATCATTGGCGCTGCTCGCAGCGCGATGACGCGCGCAGAGTTTCAGGATCTGGTCGCCTCAGCCCTTGAGGAATTCCTGCCAAAGGCAGAGGTTTTGCCAGATGTCCTGTCGGGTTTCATCGACATGCTGAGCTATGTGAAGATTGATGCGCGTGGCGATGGCGGCTGGCAGGAACTCGGCACACATATGCGTGAAGGTGTGGTGCGGGCGTTCTATTTCTCGGTTGCGCCCAGCCTCTTTGGCGATCTTGCACAGCGCTTGCATCAGCGTGGGATAGCTGATCGTGCCTCGCGTATCGTTGTGGAAAAACCGTTCGGCAAGGATCTGAAAACAGCCCGCGCGCTCAACCAGTCGCTCGCGGAGTATTTCAACGAGGATCAGATCTACCGGATCGATCATTATCTGGGCAAGGAGACAGTCCAGAACCTCATGGCCGTGCGCTTCGCCAATATCCTGTTCGAGCCGCTCTGGAATGCTCAGTTCGTAGATCATGTGCAGATCACTGTGGCCGAGACCGTGGGTGTTGGCGGGCGCGGCGAGTATTATGACAATTCCGGCGCGATGCGCGATATGGTGCAGAACCATCTGATGCAGCTTCTCTGCCTCATCGCGATGGAGCCTCCGCATTGTTTCGAGCCTGATGCGATGCGCGACGAAAAGCTCAAGGTCATTCGCGCGCTCGACCCTCTGAAGCCGGGTGAACTCGTGCGCGGGCAATATCGCGGCGGAGGCGGTGATGATTATCTTGTTGAGGCCGGTGACCCCGAGTCGCGCACTGAAAGCTTCATTGCGATGAAGCTGCATATTTCGAACTGGCGCTGGAAGGGCACACCATTCTACCTGCGCACCGGCAAGCGCCTGAAATCGCGTGTCTCGGAAATCGCGGTGACCTTCAAGGAGCCACCCCACTCCATTTTTGGCGAATCCAATCTCTGGCGCGAGAATGTGTTGGTCATCCGGCTGCAACCCGATGAGGGGATGGATCTACGGGTGATGATCAAGGAACCGGGGCCGGGGGGGATGCGGCTAAAGGATGTGGCACTCGACATGAGCTTTGCAGAAGCGCTGGGCAATGATCTTGATGTGCCTGATGCTTATGAACGGCTGATCATGGATGTGATCCGTGGCAATCAGACGCTGTTCATGCGCGGCGACGAGGTGGAGGCCGCATGGGCTTGGGTCGATCCAGTCATCGAGGGCTGGGAAAGTCGCGGTGACAGGCCGGAACCTTATGAGCCGGGCTCGACAGGGCCTGAAGGAGCCCTCATGCTGATGCACAAGGACGGGCGTCGCTGGCGGGAGATTCGCTGATGGATTTTCATGAATACCCCGATCGCGAGATGATGACACTGCGACTGGCGCAGCGCATTGCCTCGCAACTGGGAGAAACACTGCGCGGCGCAGGGCGGGCTACGCTCTCGGTTCCTGGCGGTACCACGCCCGGTCCGGTGTTTGACATACTCAGCGGAGCAGAACTCGACTGGGCGAATGTTGCCATCGTGCTCAATGACGAACGCTGGGTGCCCGAAGACAGCCCACGCTCGAATACAGGTCTTCTGCGTGAGCGGCTTCTGGTGGGACGGGCCGCACATGCGAAGTTCGTGCCACTTTATGCCGATTACCCCACACCCGAGGAAGCGCTGGAAGAGTTGTGTGCAGGGCTTGCGCCCCATTTACCGCTCTCGGTGCTGTTGCTGGGGATGGGGGAAGATATGCACACAGCATCGCTGTTTCCGGGCGCAGATAACCTGAGTGCCGCCTTGCGTTCTGACGCGCCGCCCTTGATGGCGATGCGCGCCAAGGCCGCAGGTGAGCCGCGCGTTACATTGACATGGCCTGTGCTGCGCGATGCGCTCAGAGTGCATGTGATCATCACGGGGCCTGCCAAACGCGAGGCTATCGAGCGTGCGGCCAGACTGTCTCCGTCAGAGGCACCGATTGCGGCAGTTCTTGATCAGGCGCAGGTGCACTGGGCCGAGTAAAAGATGGCACCGATCTGGTGCGTTTCGGCTGTTTTGAAAAAGATCAAACGTGAGGGCAGAGCATGAGCATCTGGAGCGAACTGGCAAGGCATCAGCGTAGCCATGAGGGGCGTCATATTCTGGATCTTTTCGATACACCGGGGCGTGCCAAGGCGTTTTCGGTGACTTGTAATGATATGATGCTGGATTATTCAAAAACAGCGATTGACGCTGAAGGGCGCAGCTTGCTGCTCAAGCTCGCCGAGAGTTCCGGGCTGCAATCCGCGCGCTCTGCGATGTTTGGTGGCGCAAAGATCAATGAAACTGAAGGGCGCGCAGTGCTCCATATCGCACAGCGCGCTGATGATTCCGCAGTGATCGAGGTCGATGGGGTCGATGTGATGCCGGAGCTGCGCGCTATCCGTGGGCGGGCTTATGCCTTCGCACAGGCTGTGCGCAAAGGACGCTTCAAGGGGCAGGGGGGCGCTATAACAGATGTGGTCAATATCGGCATCGGCGGCTCGGATCTCGGACCTGCCATGGCGACACTTGCGCTCGCACCCTATCACGATGGCCCGCGGCTGCATTATGTGAGCAATGTCGATGGCGCACATATTGCCGATACGCTCAAACCGCTGAACCCAGAGACGACGCTGGTCATCGTCGCCTCCAAGACCTTCACCACAATCGAGACGATGACGAATGCCCAGACGGCGCGCGACTGGATGGCCGAGAAAGTGGCGGATCCGGGCGCTCAATTTGCGGCTGTTTCGACGTCACTTGAGAAGACCGCTGCCTTCGGTATCGCGCCAGAGCGTGTTTTTGGTTTTGCCGATTGGGTTGGTGGGCGCTATTCGCTCTGGGGTCCGATCGGGCTGGGCCTGATGATCGCCATCGGGTCGGAAGCCTTTGATCGGTTTCTCGCGGGCGGTCGTGCCATGGACCGGCATTTCTGCGATGCGCCGCTGGCCGACAACATGCCTGTGCTGCTGGCCTTGATCGGGATCTGGCACAACCAGATCTGCGGTCATGCAACTCGTGCGGTCCTGCCTTATGATCAGCGCCTTGCCCGGCTTCCGGCCTATCTTCAGCAACTCGAGATGGAATCAAATGGCAAGCGCGTCAGAATGGATGGCCGCGATCTGGACCGGCAATCGGGCCCTATTGTCTGGGGGGAGCCGGGTACGAACGGCCAGCACGCCTTCTATCAACTCATCCATCAGGGTACGCGCGTTGTGCCATGTGAGTTTCTGCTTGCTGCTGCGGGCCATGAGCCGGGGCTGGCGCATCAGCATCGTTTGCTGGTGGCGAATTGTCTTGCGCAATCCGAGGCGCTTCTGCGCGGGCGGACGTTGGAAGAAGCTCGCGCTTTGATGGCACAGAAGGGGCTCGAGGGGGCAGAACTGGAGCGGCAGGCGCAACATCGGGTGTTTCCGGGCAGTCGCCCGTCCACCACGCTGCTCTATCCCCAACTCACGCCGTTCACATTAGGCCAGATCATCGCGCTCTATGAACACCGTGTATTTGTAGAAGGGGTGATCCTTGGGATCAATTCCTTCGATCAATGGGGCGTGGAACTGGGCAAGGAGCTTGCAACAGCGCTCGGGCCCCTTCTGGAAGGGGCAGATGTCAGCGCCAAGGATGGCTCCATACAGGGTCTCATCGCCTATGTGCGCGCGCATAGCCAGCGCGCATAGCAGGTCAGTAACGCAGGATCGTCTCGAAATCGACTGGTCGCTGATCTGCTGGGGCGAAGATGTCATCGACCCCGAAACTGATGGTTGCGCTGGTGCGATCTTCCGAGATCGTGCCAGTTGAGCTTTCGATCTCCCGCCCGCGCACAGTATAGTTCACCGACATTCCTGCCATCATCTGCTGCATCATGGCCATCATGGCAGGATCTTCGGCCATCTCATCGATTTCGCCGCCCATCATGCCAAGCGGCAGAAAAACACGCACGCGCCCGTCACCAAGCGAGGTGATCTCACCGGGGGTATCTTCGCCGGGGCCGAACCTGTCTTCGTCCATCATGACTTCGGCATAACTGCCGGCCATGTCAAACTCGCAACGTGCATGTGTTTCCGTCAGGGTCAGGGTGCCACCATCCTCGGGTGCGCAGAAAGAATCATCCGCGCCTGACATCTCATAAATCTGGCGCTGCATCTGCATGGCGCCGCTGATACGCGCCTCATCATCGCCAAGAATATCGAGTGTCATATCAACCTCGATACATGCAGCAAGTGCAAGGGCGGCGGGTAAGACAATGATGGCTTTACGCATGCGGCTGGCTCCCTGGAGACTTCAACAGGCGCGATCAAAACAGAAATGAGGCATTGATACCACCCCCCATCGCATCGGGGGGCTTTGCATCGTTCGCACAGAACCACGCCCCGGCTCGTTGTAAAAGGCACCCGTGAGATGCCTTCAGTTCAGGGGCACACGCTCCTGAGGTTGCTTGCCAAGCTGCGATTCGCGCCACAGGATCAGCAAACCCGAGGCAATCACCAGGCTGGCGCCTGCGATCATCGGTCCTGTCGGGATCTCGCCGAAGAATACATAGCCGATGGCCGTGGCGAAGAAGAGTTGCACATACCAGAAGGGCGCAAGCGCCGAGGCATCCGCAAAGCGATAACTGGCTGTCATCATCAACTGGCCGATGCCGCCCAAGGCACCAGTGAGCACCAGCAACAAGAAAATCTCGCCCGACGGGATGACCCAACCGAAAGGAAGCGTGGTCAGTGACAGCAGGCTTGCTGTCATCGCGAACCAGAAAACGATAGACGGAGTGGTCTCGGTTGCCACCATGCGCCGGACAATGATCTTGATCAGCGCCGCAGTGCACGCCGCGCCCAGCGCCATGAGCGCACCAAGTCTTGCCATCTGATCAACTTCACCACCCAGTGCAAGACGTGGCCAGACCACGATCATGACCCCCACAAGCCCAAGCCCAACGGCCGTCCATCGAAAAAGGCGCACACGCTCGCCAAGAAAAACCACGGCAAAAATCAATGTCAGCACTGGGGCGGCAAAGCCTATCGTCGTGACTTCCGGCAGCGGCAGAAGTGCGAGCGCAACAAAATTCATCCCCAGCGTTGCCGAGCCCAGAAGACCGCGTAAAAGATGCATCCGCGGTCGTGCCATGCGCAGTCCGTCCATTAACGGGCCCTGCATCGCGATCCAGATAAGGATAAAGGGCAGCGAGAAAAAGGCGCGCGCAAAAACGGCCTGCCCTGTGGACACATGCGCAGATACGGCTTTTACCACACCCGCCATGCTGGAGAGTACAAGCAGGGCCGAGAGGTTTAGCACAATGCCGGTCAGTGGTCTGGCAGAGGTTCCGCGCGCGAGCATGTGGCCCCCAAGTTTCTTCACATGTGCAATAGAACCTGCAGGCACGAAAAACAAGCCAGCCGCTCCGGTCTTGCCAAGCTGGCATGCGCGCTTTAGCTGCCCGGTGTAAAGGAGAGCTCTGACCATGACTGAAACCCTGCTCGATCAGGCTTGGCGTGATTGCGAGGCCGCACCCGAAGATACGGCGAAGAGGTTGCGCTATTACGGTCGGTTACTCGAGTCGGAACTGGTGCTTCTGCTGGAGCATGAACCTGTCGGTGAACACATCCAGCCAAAGGTCTTCGATCTGGAAGATGGCAGGATCGTTCTGGTTTTTGACAGTGAAGAGCGTCTGACCGAGTTTACTGGGCTTCCATCGCCTTATGCTGCGATGTCCGGGCGTGCATTGGTCGAGATGCTGGCCGGGCAGGCACTGGGGCTGGGGCTGAATCTGGGCGTTGCACCGTCGTCGCGCCTGTTGCCGCCCGAAATTCTGGACTGGCTGGCACAGATGGTAGCCGAACGCCCTGAAGAGCTGACCTCGCATGCGGTTGCGCTCCACCCGCCAAAAGGGCTGCCGGAGGCGTTGCTTCTCGCGCTGGATCAGAAGCTTGCGCGCATGGAAGGGCTTGCGCGCATGGCCTATCTTACTGGTGTCGAATACGACAATGGCACCCGCGGACACATGCTGGCCTTTATAGATCCAGCGCCGGACTCAGAAGCCGCACTCGCACGCGCTGTGCAAGCCGCACTCGGCTTTTCAGGTGTCGAGGCGGGGATGCTGGATGTAACATTCCTGCCAGCAGATGCTCCTCGCGCTGCAGAATTCGCGCGGGTTGGGCTTCAATTCGATTTGCCGCAGCCGCCAGAAAGCCGAACTCCGGACAATCTGCCGGGAAGTGATCCCGATCGCCCCCCGCGTCTGCGATAGGCGCAAGGGCAGCCTCGTGTCAGTGCAGCGGTGCTATCCGAAGACGATCAATACCAGCATCACAACGGCAATCATTGCCGCCCCCACCATGACTGTCACAATACCCGGCAGTCCCCAGACCATACCTGCAATGACAATAGCGTTGAGAAAGACCATGATCGCCGCCCAGAACGGCCATGGCTCTTCTTCATTGCGCCAGTCATTCGGTTTGCGATGTGGATCAGAACGCGATGCCATCTTGCTTGCTCCTGTAAAGTGACATCTTGGATGTATGAATACAGACGCTTGAGATCAGCAGGTCAGATTGCCGCACTGGTGTCTTGTGGGGCAGAGGCCACGCCCGCTTATCCGAAGACGATCAGGCTCAATAGCGCGAGCATGCCAATCGCGGCGGGAACCATCACAACAACGAGCCCGGTAACGCCCATGCTCAGCACAGCAACTACAAGCGTTGCGATTACGAACACGATTGCAGCCCAGATGCCCCAAGGTTCGCTTTCCAGCATTCTGGGCAATTCGATGCGGGTCGTCTGTGTTGCGGTTGTGTCGGCCATCGGTCATCCTCCTGATTGATGCAGCTTCGATACAGCTTTTCATGCTGCGCTGCAGCACGACAGAAGGTCGCGCGACATCTTGTCAATTCGTCGCTCAGAGGCGCAGCTTGGCCAAAAATCCGCTCAGATCATCCGTGTGGTGATGGATATGCGCAGCTTCATGGGGATGCGGCGCTACAAGAACAGTGCGCATTCCCATCGCATGAGGTGCTGCAAGATTGCGCGGATCATCCTCGAACATCGCTGCTCGGTCGGGCGCAAGCCCGTCGCGTGCAAACACCTGCTCAAAGGCCGCAGCTTCGGGCTTTGGCCGAAAACCCGCGTCCTCAACACCATATACCGCATCGAAAATCCCCGAAAATCCGCGCCCTTCGATGACACGCTGTGCGTAATCGGCAGATCCGTTGGTATAAACAATCCGCCGCCCCGGGAGCGCCGCGATCTGGCCGCGCAAATCAGGGTCCGGGGCGAGCACCGAGAAATCAATGTCATGCACAGTAACAAGATAGGGCAGGGGATCTATGTCATGTACTGCCATCAAACCCGCCAGCGTCGTTCCATATTTTGCCCAATACTCCTTGCGCAGCCGATTGGCCTCGGGCTGATTAACGCCAAGTGTTTGCATCACATAGCCTGTCATACGCGCTTCGATCTGATCGAAGAGGCGCATCTGAGGCGGGTAAAGTGTATTGTCTAGATCGAAGACCCAAGTCTCGATATGACGAAATTTTTCTGCCGGCATAGCGTCTATCCTAGCGCTCAAAGCGTCTGCCGCAAGCCAAGAGGGCTTGTCATCGGCTGCAATCCCGGCTTTTGTAAAAGAAAAACGCATCGAGACTGTTATGAGCACCGAGACCAAGCCCGTTAAAGATGCCTATACGCTGATCCTGGAGGCGATAGATTTCGGCATTTACAAACCCGGCGACCGATTGGTTGAATCCGAACTGGCGGAGCGCTTCGGGGTCTCTCGTACCCCCGTGCGGGAGGCTCTGCAACGTCTGGAGACCCAAGCGCTGCTCTCGCGAGATGGCCGCTCACTCATTGTTTCATCGCTCGATCACAACCAGTTGGCAGAGCTTTACGTGGTGCGCTCTGAACTTGAAGGGCTCGCCGCTAGGCTTGCTGCACGGCATGCGACGCAGGAAGAAATCCGTCTGCTGCGCGCCATGATCGAGGAAGACCGCGCGCTCATCGATGATCCGCAGGCCTTGAGCCGCGCCAACAAGCGGTTTCATAAACAGATTCATCTGGCCTCGCATAATCGTTATCTTGTCCAGCAACTCGATCTTGTGCATCGCTCGATGGCGCTTCTGGCCACGACATCAATTTCTTTCGCAGGGCGTGGGCAGCAAACGCTGGAGGAGCACGCCAAGATCGTGGAGGCCATTGCTGCAGGTGATGGGGATCGCGCCTATGAGGCGCTCAAGCAGCATATATCGCTGGCGTTTGAAACGCGCCTCAGGCAGGATTCGATGTCCGAGGCGCGTTATTCGATCTGAATCTCAGAAGATTTGGTCCAGAAATTCCAGCAGGGCAGCTTCGGCGCCCGCATTGGCTTGTGGATCCCAGTCGTTCGAGCTTTCAACCGTAAAGGAATGCCGCGCCCCGCCAAAAATGCGTGCATGATGTGGAACGCCTGCTTCCTGAAGCGTTTCCATCAGCGCCGCGAGGTCTGCCATACGGGATCCAGGAACAGGATCTGAAGAACCATGCAGTACCAGCACAGGCGCTTCGGTTGCACTGTAATCCTGTCCGTCAGGCGTGGCGAGACCGCCATGAAAGCTCACGAACCCCGCCATCTCAAAGCCGGCGCGCGCACCTTCAAGTGCGGCCGCACCACCAAAGCAATATCCTGTCAGCACCATCTGCGCAGGCATGTTCGCCATCGCAGCGGCCGCCTCGATTCCGGCTTGCATCCGAGCGCGGAATTCCGAGCGGTCGCCATAAAGCGCGCTGGTTTCGCGGCGATAATCCTCGATACCTTCCAACACTGCATCGCGCCCGAAAAGATCAAGGGCGATGCCAACATAACCCGCCTCCGCCAGCGCCTCGGCGCGCGCAATTTCATGCGCGTTGAGCCCGTCCCAGTCATGCACGATCAATACTGCACCGCGGGGCTCACTCTCTGGCATGGCCACAAAGCCCTCAAACACGGTGTCACCAACAGAATAGTCAAATGTCTCCGCTGTGAGGGGTGACAGCGCAAAGATGCTACATGCCGCTGCGAGCGTGACGATACGTGAAGTCATAGTCTATCCTCCTTGATCTGAACAAAGAGGTAGCGCGTTTCTGCTCAGGTCCAGAGTGTGTCAGGCAAGGCGTGCCTTGACCATAGCACCCGCTTTGCCAAAGTCCATCTGTCCGGCATAACGACTTTTGAGTGTAGCCATCACCTTACCGATGTCACGCACAGAGGTGGCGCCGGTCTTGGCAATCACCGTAGCAATCGCCTGTTCCATTTCGGCCTCGTCAAGTTGGCGCGGCAGAAAGCTCTCGATCACGGCAATCTCGGCAATCTCTGTTTCTGCCAGATCAAGCCGCGCAGCTTCTTCATAGGCGCGTGCCGAATCGCGGCGTTGCTTGACCATCCGCGTGAGCACTGCGGTCAGATCTGCATCCGATAATTCGCTCTCAGCCCGTTCTTCGCCGCGCGCGGCGATTTCGCGATCCTTGATCGCGGCGTTGATCAGCCGTAAGGTCGCCAGCCGGGTTGTATCCCGTGCCTTCATCGCGGTCTTTAACTCGCTGGAAATTTTCTCGCGCAGAGACATCACCGGGCTCCTTCAAGGATGCTTCACCTTCGCGCCAACCTATCGAAGCTGATCTCCCACGACAAGCGGCTGTTGCAGGCGGTTCGGGCGCTTGATTCTTCCCGTCGTGCGGCATAGGGATGCGGGCAAATCCGACCTTACGGAGGCGCGCGAATGTCTGCCCAATTGCCTAAAGCAACAGCCTGCCTGGCCCTTGCGGATGGAACCATCTTTTACGGCCGTGGTTTCGGCGCTACGGGCGAGACCGTGGCCGAGTTGTGTTTCAACACAGCCATGACCGGATATCAGGAAATCATGACCGATCCGTCCTATGCCGGGCAGATCGTTACCTTTACCTTCCCTCATATCGGAAATGTTGGTGTAAATCCCGAAGATGACGAAACCGCCGAGCCCGTCGCTGCCGGGATGGTGGTGAAATGGGATCCGACAGCACCCTCAAACTGGCGCGCCGTTGAGGATCTCGTAACTTGGCTGCAAAAGCGAGGGCGCATCTCTATCGGTGGTGTGGATACGCGCCGCCTGACACGCGCCATCCGCCAGCAAGGCGCACCCCATGTTGCGCTTGCCCATGATCCCGATGGCAATTTTGATATCGAGGCATTGGTGGCAAAGGCACGCGGCTGGTCGGGCCTTGTGGGCCTCGATCTGGCGCGCGATGTCACCTGCGCGCAGAGCTATCGCTGGGATGAGATGCGCTGGGCATGGCCTGAGGGCTATACCCGTCAGACCGCGCCGCAGCACAAGGTTGTCGCGATCGATTATGGTGCCAAGCGCAATATCTTGCGTTGCCTTGCCTCTGCAGGGTGCGATGTGACAGTGCTGCCAGCTACCGCAACCGCTGAGGATGTGCTCGCGCTGCAGCCCGATGGGGTGTTTTTGTCGAACGGCCCCGGAGATCCCTCAGCGACCGGAGAGTATGCTGTGCCAATGATCCGCGAAGTTCTGGCGGCGGACCTGCCGGTCTTCGGGATTTGTCTGGGTCACCAGATGCTTGCCCTCGCGCTTGGTGCGCGCACGATCAAGATGAACCATGGCCATCACGGCGCTAATCATCCGGTGAAGGATCATGACACGGGCAAGGTGGAAATCACCTCTATGAATCATGGTTTTGCCGTGGACAGTCAGAGCCTGCCAGACGACGTCATCGAAACCCACACCTCGCTCTTCGACGGTTCGAATTGCGGCATTCGTATGCGCGACAAGCCGGTTTTCTCGGTTCAGCACCACCCCGAGGCCAGTCCCGGCCCGCAAGACAGTTTTTACCTGTTCGAACGCTTTGCAGCCTCGATGGCAGCGCGCAAAACCGGCTGAGTCTTGCCCGAGTTAACGCTTTGTTTACCCATCATCCGTGTAATGGGCGTGGGTAAGATCAAGGCGTGAAGGCATGGGCTACAGATCTGTTATCGCGGATTCGCGCGCGGCAGAGAACGCCGGGGCACCGCTGCTGCAGCTCGTGTTACGGCGCAAGCCGAGCGCGAAGCGCAGGCAGCTTGGCGAAATTCTGCTAGATATGGGGTTGATCCAGCATGACGATCTCATGCGCGCGCTCGAAACGCAGTCGCATCAGGCAGGCTATCTGGGCGATATCCTGATCACCCGAAATCTGATTACCGAAGGTGAACTCAATACTGCGCTCGCGAAACAGTATGAAACGAGCCATATCGAGCTTTCAGCAGAAACCATGCCCGACCCGGCGTTGATTGACATAGTCGGCGTCCCGCGCTGCCTGAGTCTGAAATGCCTCCCATTATGGCGCGCAGGCGGCCTTGTCGTCATCGCGAGCGCACGTCCGTCGGATTTCGAGCGCATCCGTCCTATGCTCGAAGCGCGCCTTGGCCCTGTCGCGATGGTCATTACCAGCGAAGCGGATTTGCTGGGCGCACTGCTCAAAACGCGGCGCAATCGTCTGAAACTCTGGGCCGAAACCTGTGTTGCAGAGGATGAGAGTTGCCGCAGGATGCAAAGCCGCTGGTTCGGAAATGTGCTTGCGGCCAGTCTGATTCTCATCGCCCTGCTCGCATTCTTAGCGCCGCTCGCCACATTGCTGATGCTCACGGTTATCGCAAGTATTTCGCTTGCGGTAACTTCCTGCCTGAAGGTCGCAGCCGCGATTGCAGCACAAAACCGCAGTCAGACAGACACGTCCCTCCCGCAGGAGCATCGCGCGATCGTTGCGCAGCGCCAGCCCATCGTAACTGTGCTGGTGCCGCTCTTCCGGGAAACCCGTGTTGTGCCGCGCCTGATAAACCGGCTATCACGGCTGACCTGGCCGCGCGAATTGCTCGATATCCTGCTGGTGGTGGAGGAGCATGATCTCGCCACCCGCGCGGCACTCGACAGCTACGATCTGCCGCGCTGGATGCGCGTGGTCGTCGTGCCGGATGCGCCACTCAAGACCAAACCAAGGGCTCTGAACTATGCCATGCTCTTTGCGCGCGGATCCATCATTGGCGTCTATGACGCAGAAGATGCGCCCGAGCCCAACCAGATCCATCGCATCGTGCGCTGCTTTCAGAGTGGCCCGCCCCATCTCGCCTGCGTGCAAGGTGTGCTCGATTTCTACAATGCTCGTACCAACTGGCTCTCGCGATGCTTCACAATCGAATATGCCACGTGGTTCCGCATCATCCTGCCGGGCATGCAGCGCCTTGGCCTCGCCGTGCCGCTTGGCGGTACGACTCTCTTCTTCCGCCGTGACATTCTCGAAAAACTAGGTGGTTGGGATGCGCATAACGTCACGGAAGATGCAGATCTCGGTATCCGGCTTGCGCGGCATGGTTACTACACGCAGCTTCTCGATACTGTCACACTGGAAGAGGCGAATTGCCGCGCCATCCCCTGGATCAAACAGCGCTCGCGCTGGCTTAAGGGTTACGCCGTGACATGGCTTGTGCACATGCGCAACCCGCGCGCTCTATGGCATCAGCTTGGCGCTTGGCGGTTTTTCGGTGTGCAGGTGCTGTTTCTGGGAACGCTTGTGCAATTCATGCTCGCACCGCTGCTTTGGACCTTCTGGCTCATGCTTGCAGGCCTTGGTCATCCTTTGCAGGAAGTGTTCAGCACAGCAGTCATGTATGGTTTCATCGCCGTCTTCCTGCTGTCGGAGGCGGTGACGCTTACAGTTGGCTATGTTGCCCTTCGCAGTTCGGGGCATCGGCATCTGCGCCTCTGGCTGCCCAGCCTGCACGGCTATTTTCCACTTGCAGTGCTGGCGGTCTATAAAGCGCTCTGGGAACTGATTTCTGCACCGTTTTACTGGGACAAGACCTCTCATGGCGAGCATTCGGCAATCTTTGACAAGGTCACAGTGATCCGGCCCCTCGCCTGAGACTTGCAGCGACCCACCGCCGGTGGCACAAGCAAAG
Organism: Natronohydrobacter sp.; assembly: GCA_007125005.1. GTDB lineage: Bacteria > Pseudomonadota > Alphaproteobacteria > Rhodobacterales > Rhodobacteraceae > Roseinatronobacter. The sequence goes on along the minus strand of SLDY01000137.1, from coordinate 22,253 downwards.
CATAGCAGCAAGAGGCGTAGATGCTCTATTTCCACAAACACAAACTGGTCTTTCTCGCCGCGCCCAAAAGCGGCAGTACAGCAATTGAGCACGCGCTTGCCTCACAGGCCGATATCGTCTTTCAGAATGATCCAAGGCTGAAACACTGCACTTTCCAGCGCTATAAATGGCGGGTCGAGAAGGCGATACTGATGTTCACCGACACACCACCCGAAACCACGGCGCTCATCCGCAGGCTCGATGATTGGCTGGGAAGCTGGTTTCGGTTCCGCCAAGGCGCGTGGCTCAATGGCACGCCGCGCAGCACACGCGGGATGAGCTTCGATGAGTTTGTCGAGGGGTATCTCATGGATCCGCAACCTGCTTTCGCCGAAGTCGGGCGGCCGGGTCGGTTTCTCACCCAACCGAAAACCCGCGCGACGGTGGACCATCTCTTCCGCTATGACGCGATGGCAGCTTTCACGGACTGGCTCAGCGCACGGCTCGAGCAACCTGTGGCGCTCGAGCGTCATAACGTCTCCCCCGATTGGCAGATCACCCTTGCGTCCGAATTGCGCGCGCAGCTTGAGGACAAATTCGCAGACGATTACGCGCTCTACGAAAACGCCCTCACCAGAGCACCCGCCTGAGCGCTTGCGTCACCATGGCCCATTGGGCAGAGTATGCGCGACAGGAATACGGAGCGCTTCATGAGCCTTGAGACACGCATAGCTGCCGCGCGCGGCGAGATACCCGCAGATCTGGTCCTTCGCGGCGCTGAAGTGCTCTGCATTGTGACAGGCGAACGCATTGCAGGCGATGTCGCCATCAGCGATGGCATCATCATCGGGATTGGCGCGGACTATGAAGGTCGCGACGTGATTACGCTTCCCGGCCAGACGCTCGTGCCAGGCTTTATCGATACCCATCTGCATATCGAATCCTCGCTTGTCACGCCCTTCGAGTTCGACCGCTGCGTGGCCCCGCGTGGCATCACCACGGCAATCTGCGATCCCCATGAGATCGCGAATGTCGCGGGCCTTGAGGGGATCCAGTATTTCCTTGATGCAGCAACGCGCACAGTCATTGATATTCGCGTGAACCTGTCCTCCTGCGTGCCCTCCACCCATATGGAAACCGCTGGCGCCGCGCTCGACGCGGCTGCCTTGCTCAAACTCGCCGATCACCCGCAGGTCATCGGGCTTGCGGAATTCATGAATTTCCCCGGCGTGATCCATCGTGATCCCGGCTGCATGGAAAAGCTTCACGCCTTTGCAGGCCGTCATATCGACGGGCACGCACCGCTGCTCTCGGGGCGAGATCTCAATGCTTATGTCACAGCCGGTATCCGCACCGAACATGAATCGACCAGCGCGGAAGAGGCCCGCGAGAAATTGCAAAAGGGCTTGCGCTGCCTGATCCGCGAAGGCTCGGTAAGCAAGGATATGATGGCCCTCGCGCCGCTTCTGACGCCGGTGACTGCACCCTATATGTGCCTGTGCACGGATGACCGAAACCCGCTCGATATCGCCGAGCATGGCCATCTCGACCATATGATCCGCTCGCTCATCGCGCGCGGTTGCGATCCGCTCGCGGTCTATCGCGCAGCCTCGCTTTCGGCGGCCGAGGCTTTCGGACTCAAAGACCGCGGTCAGATCGCGCCGGGCAAACGTGCCGATATCGTCGCCTTGCCTGATCTCGCCGAGTGCCGCGCGTCGCTTGTCCTCTGCGCTGGGCAGGTCACCTCCGAGGCAGCTTTCGCTGCGCGCAAAACCATCCCGCCAGTTGCGCGTAACTCCGTGCGTGCGCCAAAGGTCGCGCCCGAGAATTTCCGCTGCATTGGTAGCGTGCCCGATACGCCGGTTATCGGCATTATCGAAGGCAAGATCATTACCGAACACCTGCGCGAGGCCATCGCGCCGCAAGAGGGCGACAAGCGGCCTGACCCTGCGCGCGACCTCGCCCGCGTTGCCGTGATCGAGCGCCATGGCAAGAACGGCAATATCGCCACCGGTTTCGTGCGCGGCTTCGGCATTGAGCGTGGTGCGATTGCGGCCACGGTCGCGCATGATCACCATAATATCGTCGCGGTTGGCATCGACTATGCCGATCTTGCCTGCGCCGCAAACCGCCTCTCCGAGATCGAAGGCGGGTTCGTTGTTGCGCAGGACGGCAAGATCCTCGCCGAACTTCCGCTGCCTGTCGCGGGTCTCATGTCACTCGACAGTTATGAAGAGGTCCATGCCCAACTCACCGCCCTGCGCGCGGCGGCCATCGCGCTTGGTGTCACGCTCGAAGAACCCTTCCTGCAACTCGCCTTCATCGCGTTGCCCGTGATCCCGCATCTCAAGATCACTGATCACGGCATTGTCGATGTCGATCAATTCAAACTGATCTGACATTCATCCTTGTCAAAAATATCCCGGGGTCCGGGGCAGAGCCCCGGTTCTACGGCTCGCGACAAAGCCCCGGTCTACCCGTCAATGCGCCTCGGCCCAACTCTCGCCCACGCCTGCATCCACCACCAGCGGCACGCTCAGCTTCACCACAGGCTCGGCGGCGGCCTCCATCACCTCGCGGACCCGGTCGATCACTGCCTCGACCGCGTCTTCTGCCACCTCGAACACCAGTTCGTCATGCACCTGCAGCAGCATCTTCGCGGGCATCTCTGCAATCACTGCTGGCAGCCGGATCATCGCGCGGCGGATGATGTCGGCCGCTGTGCCCTGAATCGGCGCATTGATCGCGGCACGGCGCGCAAAGCCTGCGCCGGGGCCCTTGGCGTTGATCTCCGGTGTGTGGATACGCCGTCCAAACAGCGTCTCGACCCGTCCTTCCTTTTTCGCAAAGGCCACTGTGTCATCCATATAGGCGCGGATGCCGGGAAAGCGCTCGAAATAGGTGTCGATGAAAGCCTGCGCATCCGCGCGCGGAATGCGCAGATTGCGGGCAAGCCCATAGCCCGAAATCCCGTAGATCACCCCGAAATTGATCGCCTTGGCGCGGCGCCGGACCTCCGAGGTCATGTCCTCCATCGGCACGCCGAACATCTCGGACGCCGTCATCGCATGGATATCCTGCCCCTCGCGAAAGGCCGATTTCAGACTGTCGATGCCCGCGATATGCGCCAGTATCCGCAACTCGATCTGGCTGTAGTCCAGCGCGACCAGCTTGTGGCCGGGCTCGGCCACGAAAGCCGTGCGGATGCGCCGCCCCTCTTCAGAGCGGATGGGGATATTCTGCAGGTTCGGATCGGTCGAGGAGAGCCGCCCCGTCACTGCCCCCGTGATCACATAAGAGGTATGCACGCGGCCAGTCTCGGGGTGGATATGGTCCTGCAAGGCGTCGGTATAGGTTGATTTCAGCTTCGCAAGCTGCCGCCAGTCCAGCACGCGGGCAGGCAGGTTGTGCCCTTCGGCGGCCAGATCCTCCAGCACATCCGCCCCCGTGGCATAGGCCCCGGTCTTGCCCTTCTTGCCGCCCTCCAGCGACATCTTGTCGAAGAGGATCTCGCCCAGTTGCTTGGGTGAGCCCACATTGAATGTCTCGCCCGCAAGCTCGTGGATCTCCGCCTCGAGCCCCGCCATCTTCTGCGCGAAGGCATTTGACATGCGCGAGAGCGCGTCGCGATCCACCTTGATCCCGTGCCGCTCCATCGCGGCAAGTACCGGCACCAGCGGGCGCTCGAGTGTTTCATAAACGCGCGTTACCTGCGCGGCGTGCAGGCGCGGCTTGAACATCTGCCACAGCCGCAGCGTGATATCGGCATCCTCGGCGGCGTAGCGCGTGGCTTCCTCGATTGGCACGCGGTCGAAGGTGATCGCGGATTTGCCGCTGCCCAGAAGCGTCTTGATGGCGATGGGCTGGTGGTTGAGGTAGCGATCCGAGAGCGTGTCCATCCCATGCCCGTGCAGCCCTCCGTGCAGCGCATAGGACATCAGCATCGTGTCATCGATGGGCGCAACCGTGATCCCCAGCCCCGCAAAGATCTTGGCATCATATTTCATGTTCTGCCCGATCTTGAGGATCGCCGGGTCTTCCAGAATTGGCCTCAGCACCTTCAGCGCCAAATCAAGCGGGATCTGCCCTTCGACCAGTTCTGTGCTGCCGAAAAGATCGCCCCCGCCTGCGCGATGCTGCAGCGGAATATAGGCCGCACGTCCTGGCGTTACGCAGAGCGAGATCCCCACAAGCTCCGCGCGCATCTCATCAAGCGAGGTGGTCTCGGTATCGACCGCGACATGGCCAAGCTCCTCGATTTCGGCGACCCAGTCACGCAATGCCTCCAGATCGCGGATGCAGACATACTCGGCCTCGGCAAACGCCGGTTGCTCAGGGCGCGCGCCCTGCGCCTCCGCTTGCGCCGCGGGTGCAGTGTCGGGCAGGGCCGGGGGTTCGGTGCCGAAATGCTCGGCCACGCGGCGGGTCAGCGTGCGGAATTCCATATCGTTGAGAAAGCCCAACAGGGCCTCGGGCTCAGGTGCTCGGACTTCCAGATCCCCAAGTGTGAAGTCGAGCGGGGTCTGGTCGTCGAGCAGCACAAGGCGCTTGGAGATCCGGATCAGCTCGGCATTCTCCACAAGACTCGCGCGGCGCTTGGGCTGCTTGATCTCTTCGGCACGCTCCAGCAGCGTTTCCAGATCGCCGAATTCGTTGATCAGGAGTGCGGCAGTTTTGATCCCGATCCCCGGCGCTCCGGGCACATTATCGACCGAATCACCTGCCAGCGCCTGCACATCCACCACGCGCTCAGGTCCGACGCCGAATTTCTCGACCACCTCTTCCACCCCGATGCGCTTGTTCTTCATCGCATCGAGCATCTCGACCCCGTCGCCCACAAGCTGCATCAGATCCTTGTCCGAGGAAATGATCGTCACCCGCCCGCCAGCTTCGCGCGCCTGCCGTGCCAGTGTGGCGATGATGTCATCAGCCTCGTAATCCTCGATCTCGATGGTTGCGAGGTTGAATGCGCGGGAAGCGTCGCGGGTCAGCGGGAATTGCGGGCGCAGATCTTCGGGCGGCTCGGGGCGGTTGGCCTTGTAGAGGTCGTAAATCTCGTTGCGGAAGGTCTTGGAGGAATAATCGAAGATAACAGCCGCATGCGTAGGCGCATCCGCACTCGCGCCATTTTCGCCCAGATAACGCCAGAGCATATTGCAAAAACCGGCTACAGCGCCCACGGGCAAGCCGTCAGATTTGCGCGTGAGCGGCGGCAGCGCGTGATAAGCGCGAAAAATATAGGCCGAGCCGTCGATCAGATGCAGATGGCTGCCCTTGCCGAATGTCATATGCGCCCCCTTGGTTGTCTGGAGCACATACTAGCCATCGCAGTGGCAATGACCAGAGTCAGGCCGCGCGGTCGTCAGCCCAATCCTCATGCAGGAAGCGCTTGTCGCAATAGGGACATTCGACCATCCCGGTCTCGTGACTGATGGAAAGCCAGACACGCGGATGCCCCAGCGCACCTTCTCCCCCATCACAGCTTACGCGCATGGCAGAGACAGTTTCGGTTTCCGGAGCAGGGTAAGCGGGATCAGGCGTCATCGCGGGTCACGTCCTTGTCATGTAGGGCAGGCTGCATTAGCTCTGCACTCTAGCATATCGGGATTGACGCGCAGGGCAAGAGCGCAGGCGCATGACCTGCCGCTCCGAACAGGAGATCGACAAATGAACAATGCCATCGAAATCAAGGGTCTGCGCAAAACCTATGCAGGAGAAAAAGGTGCGGCCGCCAAAGAGGCGCTGAAGGGTGTGGATCTCGATATACCCTCGGGCAGCATCTTCGGCCTTCTGGGGCCGAATGGGGCAGGAAAATCGACGCTCATCAACATTCTCGCCGGGCTTGTGAACAAGACCGCAGGGCGCGTGGTGATCTGGGGCTTCGATCAGGATATCAACCCGCGCCAATCCCGCGCCGCGATCGGGGTCATGCCACAAGAATTGAACATGGATCCCTTCTTTACCCCGCGCGGCGCACTGGAAGTGCAGGCAGGGCTTTATGGCGTGCCCAGAGGCCAGCGCCGCACCGATGAGATACTCGAACTCATCGGCCTTTCCGACAAGGCCGAGGCTTATGCCCGCACGCTCTCGGGGGGGATGCGGCGCAGATTGCTTCTCGGCAAGGCATTGGTCCATCGCCCGCAGGTTCTGGTGCTCGACGAGCCCACAGCCGGCGTCGATATCGAGTTGCGCCAGATGCTCTGGACGAATGTCCGCAAGCTCAACGCTCAGGGCATGACCATTATCCTGACCACCCATTACCTCGAAGAAGCGCAAGAGATGTGCGACGAGATCGCTATCATCGATCATGGCTCAGTTGTCGTGCGTGACAGGACCGAGGCCTTGCTTGATCGGCTGGATGCCAAGACCCTTGTTCTGCGCCTTGAAGAAGCGCCCGCGCAACTCGATCTGCCCGAGGGCGTGACACTTGAGCACCGCGCCGATGGACGCTTTGCCTTCACCTATCCGCGAGGCAAGATAACCGCCGGCGAAATCCTCGCAGCCCTCAGCGCGGCAGGCGGAAAGATCGTTGATGTCTCCAGCGAAGAGGCCGATCTTGAAGATGTCTTCCTCGCCCTCACGGGCAACAAGGCCGCTTAAGAGCAGGACGAGCGGCGCTGAAGTCCCGAGCGCGATCCACGCGCTTGGGTTTTCTCGCAAAGATGCCAGCCACCCCGGCACTGTATCTGCAAAGCATCCGTGCCCTGACGCCCTGCTAATCCTCCATGCGGCGCAGACTTAGCCGTGTGATGCGATTTCCCTCGCGCGTCAGAATCTGAAAACGGCAGCCATGAAATGAAAAAACCTGCCCTTCATCCGGGATGGTCTGCGCCTCATGGATCACCAGCCCTGCAACTGTCACGGCCTCCTCATCCGGTAGTGACCAGTCCATCGCGCGGTTCAGATCGCGAATGGTCATCGCGCCATCCACCTGCACCTCGCCATTCTCGCCTTCCTCGATCTCGGGGGCGAGTTCGGTATCATATTCATCCTCGATCTCGCCCACGATCTCTTCAAGAATGTCTTCCAGTGTGATCAGCCCGTGCAGCGCGCCATATTCATCGACAACCAGAGCGAAATGCCGGCGCAGACGCAGAAATTCCTGCATCTGTTCATCGAGCGGCGTTGTCTCGGGCACGAAATAGGGCGGGCGGGCCAGCGCATTCAGATCTAGCGCGCTGATGGCGGCATAATCGCGCCCGGCCTCCAGCACCAGCCGGTGCATCTCGCGCACCAGATCGCGAGCATAGAGGATGCCGATAATATTTTCCGGCTCATCGCGATACATCGGCAGGCGCGAATGCGGCGAGGCGATACATTGTGCGATAATGTCCTCGATCGGATCATCGGCATTCACCGTCTCGATCTGGCTGCGATGGCGCATGATCTCCTCGACCGTGCGTTCCGAGAGATCAAGCGCACCCATCAGCCGGTCACGATGCTCCTTCTCGACAGAGCCTGTGGAGTGCCCCAGCGCTAGTGTGCCCGCGATTTCCTCATGCACTGAAAGGATGTTGCTATCAGGATCGATGCTTATCCCGAACAGCGCCAGCACCCTGCGCACAACGAAACGCACCACTGTCACCACAGGCGAGAAGACCGCCACCACCCAGCGCAGCAACGGCGCCACGCGCATGGCCGAGCTCTCGGGGTTCGAGATCGCATAGGTCTTGGGCATGACTTCGGCAAAAACCAGCACCAGCAGCGTCATGACGAGCGTTGCAAGCGCGACCCCGCTATCACCAAAGAGCCGTGTGAAAAGCGCGGTTGCCAGCGATGCGGCGAGGATATTGACAAGATTATTGCCCAGCAGGATCGCGCCGATCATCCGCTCGCTGTCTTCAGTCAGCGCCAGCGCCTTGGCCGCACCTGGTTCTCCCCTGTCAGCCTGTGCCTTCAGCTTGCCTCGGCTGGACGCGGTCAGAGCTGTCTCCGAACCCGAGAAAAAGCCCGAAATTACCAGCAACAGCAAGATCGCACCGGTCGTGACCCAAAAAGCCGTATCAAGATACGCGGCGAAATCGCCCATGTGATCCTTAATCCGAATAAACAGCCCTTCGGCTTCAGATACGGTTCTAATTCCTCTGCTGCCTTTCGTCCAGCGCAAGGCAGGGCTCCAGCAAGCGCCATGTTGCATCGGGCCTTGACCGTGCGCGCGGCTTTCGCCATCACGGCGATCATGTTTGCCTCGGACACGCTCGATCAGATTACCCGCCGGTTCGGCTTTCTAGAAGCGCGTTTGATGGAAGGCGTGGCGCCTGAAGAGATTGGCGCGCTCACCCGCGAGTATTCAGAGCTCAAACCGGTCGTTGCGCAAATTGCGGCCTATCAGCAGGCGATGATGGATCGCGATGAGGCGCTCGCCATGCGCGATGACCCGGAAATGCGTGATCTGGCGCTGGAAGAACTCGCCCGCCTTGAGGTTGCGCTCCCCGAACTCGAGCAATCCCTGCGCATTGCACTCCTGCCAAAGGATGCCGCAGATGCGCGCCCGGCACTGATCGAGCTACGCCCCGGCACTGGCGGCGAGGAAGCAAGCCTCTTCGCGGCCGATCTCTTGCGCATGTATCAGCGCTATGCCGAAAGCCGTGGCTGGCAGGTGCAGATGGTCAGTCTGTCGGAGACCGAACTGGGTGGCCTGCGCGAGGCTGTGTTGCGCATTGCAGGCGAGGGAGTGTTTGCGCGGTTGAAATACGAGTCGGGCGTGCACCGCGTCCAGCGTGTGCCGGTCACCGAATCGGGCGGGCGTATTCATACCTCTGCAGCCACAGTCGCAGTTCTGCCAGAAGCAGAAGAGGTCGATATCGACATCCCCGCGCAAGATATCCGCATCGACACGATGCGCGCCTCGGGCGCTGGCGGGCAGCATGTGAACACCACCGATTCCGCTGTGCGCATAACGCATATCCCGACTGGCATCGTCGTCACCTCCTCGGAGAAATCCCAGCACCAGAACCGGGCCATCGCCATGCAGGTGCTGCGCGCAAAACTCTATGACATGGAGCGGCAGCGCGCCGCAGAGGCCCGCGCCGATGCGCGCCGTGCGCAAGTGGGCACTGGCGATCGCTCCGAGCGCATCCGCACCTATAATTTCCCGCAAGGGCGCATGACAGATCACCGCATCAATCTCACGCTCTACAAGCTCGATGCTGTGATGCAGGGCGATCTGGACGAGATGATCGACACGCTCATCTCCGCCGATCAGGCTGCGCGTCTGGCCGCGATGGAGGCGTGATGCAAGCGCAGGCCCTGCTCGCCGAAGGTGTCGCAGCCCTGCGTGCAGCGGGAATCGACGGGGCCACACGTGATGCGCGCTGGCTTCTGGCATATGCGCTCGATCTTCCGCCAGAACGCCTCACGCTCGCCCTTCAAGAGCCTGTAACGGCGCCACAGCTTGCGGCTTTTCGCGATGCCATAGCCGCCCGCGCTCAGCACAAACCCGTGGCGCAAATCACGGGTCAGCGCCTTTTCTGGGGCCGCAGCTTCCGTGTCACTCAGGATGTGCTGGATCCGCGCCCCGAGACCGAAACCCTCATTGAAGCCGCCCTTGATCTGCCTTTCGCGCGCCTGCTTGATCTTGGCACCGGCAGCGGTGCGATCCTGCTCACGCTACTTGCCGAACGGTCAGAGGCAACCGGCACGGGTGTTGATCTCTCTGCCGCCGCGCTCGACGTTGCGTTGCACAACGCACGGTCCCTCGGGGTTGCGCAGCGCGCCGATCTGCGCCGTTCGGACTGGTATTCTGCCGTGACAGGCCGTTTTGACCTTATCGTCTCGAACCCGCCCTATATCGCTGCGCCTGCCCATGCCTCACTCGCTCCCGATACCCGGCTCTGGGAGCCTCGCATGGCCCTCGTCCCTGCCGCATGTGACGGCACAGGACTTGCGGCCTATCGCATGATCACTGCCAAGGCGTGCGATTTCCTGACTCCGCAAGGCTGGCTCATGGTCGAGATCGGGTTAGGGCAGGGACCAGAGGTCGCAGCATTGATGACAGGCGCGGGGATGCGCGCGCCGCGAATCCTGCCTGATATGACTGGTCGTGGCCGTGTTGTGGCTGCACAGGCCCCGTAAACGCGCCGAGCTATGGCAAATCTGCCAAAACCTGCACAGAATCGAGATTTTCCGCCCTGAGGGCTTGCCATGTGCCATCAGCCGTGCCATCTGAGGTTGCAGGTGGCGGCAAATCACGACCAGCTGCGCCACAATGCCCCCAGTTACGCAGTCCGGAGCGGCGCCATAAGCGCTTTGACAGACGGCCTGTAGCGCGTGCCATGACAGGCAGGAAATAGTTACACATGAGATCACCCAACAAACGTTCGCGTTCGAAATCGAACCGCCCGAAAACGCTTGGTAATATCGTAAATCGCGTATTTGACAGCTCCGGCCCCGAAGGCAAGGTGCGCGGCACCCCGCAGCAGATCATCGACAAGTATCAGGTGCTTGCCCGTGATGCGCAATTGTCCAATGACCGCGTGGCGGCCGAAAACTTCCAGCAGCATGCCGAGCATTACACCCGCATGCTTGCCCAGGCCCAGCGTGAGCAGCAGGCCGAACAGGAAGCCCGGCGTCTGCAGCAGGAAGAACGCAACCGGCAACATAATGATGATCGCCGCAATTCCGGGCAGGATAACCGCGATCAGCACAATAACCGTCGCGATGATGAGCGACAGGTCGCGAGAGGATCCGATGCGCAAGACAATCAGCGGCATCTGAACGGCACCGCGCGCGAGTCGAACGACGAGAGCGCCTTTTCGGTGCAGGATCCGGGCAATCAGGGGCAAGAGGACACGGGCTTGGTCGAAACGCCCGAAAGCCAGCAGAAACCCGCGCCTGCGCAAGCAGACAACGACGAAACATCCGCTGCACCTGCAAAGCCTGCCAATCGTCGCAAACCGCGTGCTGCCAAGGCCGATGCAGAGGGGGATGCCGCGAGCACACCCGCAAAGCCGCGCCGTGCCCCGCGCAAGCCACGAAAAGCCTCTGGTGACGAATCAGGAGCGGACAGCCCCCGCCCAACACCCTCGGCAGCGGAATAGGTTGTGGCGGGCGAGGGTCACTCGCCCGGTCGCTTCAAGCTGAATACACTCTCCACAACGGCGTAATCGCGGTAGCCACAGCGCGCGAGCGGTTGGAACCTTGTGATATCAAAGTAGCCATCGACCAGACAATCCTCGCGCAAATGCACGCCCACGACCTCGCCCAGAACGAGGTAATTTGCTTCACCTTTCAGTTTTACAATCTCTGTCATCCTGCATTCAAGCGATGCGGGTGCATCTGCCACACGCGCAGCCGCGATCATGCGGCAGTCCTCGCGTGCTAGCGCTGCATGCGTGAATTCATCAACCTCGCGTGGCCACGGGCCTGAAGTTGCGTTCATCGCATCGCGCGCTGCAAACTCCACGATATTGACGCAGAAAACCCCTGTCTCGCGGATATTTGCAACCGAATCCTTGGTCCCATCGCGGTCGGGCTTGGTGCTGGTCGAGGCAAACATCACCTGCGGGGGCACATAGGCAACAGCGTTGAAGAACGAATACGGGGCAAGATTATCCTGACCGTTCGCGCCGCGTGTCGCAATCCAGCCGATAGGCCGCGGCGTCACGATGGCATTGAAAGGGTTGTGCGGCAGGCCGTGACCATGCCGGGGTTCGTAGAACATGCGCTCACTCTCCGATCTGTTTGCGCGCACCCTAACGCCATGCTAGGGGCGCTGCCAGCACAGAACCGCGCGGGTCACGAATGCAGCTATGTCAGGAAACACCCGCCGATTGGTGGGAGGTCGAGGCGCTCTTTGATCTCTGCTTCGCACCCGGTCGCGAGGCGCTTTCCTCCTATCGGCTGCGCGACGGCGTGCCGCCCGTTGCCGATCTCTGCCTCGTGCTGCGCGACGAAAATGGCCTTGCCGCCGCGATACGCTTCTGGCCAGTGCGCGTGGGCGCAGCAGATGTGCTGCTTCTCGGGCCGATTGCCGTGCACCCAACGCATCAAGGCGAGGGGCTGGGGGGCTGGCTCATGCAAGAAAGCCTCGCGCGCGCGCGCGCCGCAGGCTGGGCGCGTGTGCTGCTTGTGGGCGATGAACCCTATTACAGCCGCTTCGGTTTCGCAAAGCTGGAAGAGATCGAGATGCCCCCGCCCACGAATCCTGCGCGCATTCTGGGTCTGGAGCTTGTGCCGGGTGCATGGGACAGACTGCGCGGCGAGGTCACGAAAGCTCCCGCTCACTCCACCAGCGTTGCAACATAATCCAGAAGCGCAGGCCGTGCGCTTTCAAGCCCGCGTGCTTGCACGCGGGCGATCAATTCCGAGACCTCGTTGAGATTGGCCCGCCGGATCAGTGATTTCACTGGTCCGATCGAGGCCGGGCGCATCGAGAGCGATGGAATGCCAATTCCTGCCAGCGCCAGCGCATCAATCGGTCGCCCGGCATCCTCACCGCAGAAAGACAGGTTCGTGTGGCTCTCATGGCAACGATCCACGATCACCTGCAGGAAGGTCAGGAAGCTGACATTAAGCGTGTCATAGCGCCGCCGCACCAACTCGTTCTCGCGATCCGCTGCAAAAAAGAATTGCTTGAGATCATTGCCCCCAATCGAGAGGAAGTCCACGCTCTCGAAGAAACTTCTTGGCGCATAGGCAAGTGACGGGGTCTCCAGCATCGCGCCCACTTCCACCTTTTCCGGCAGTGGATGCCCAAGCCTGCGTTCGCGTTCGATCTCGCGCATGAACATGTCATGCGCGCTGGTGAATTCGCTTACTGTTGCCACAAGCGGGAACATTACGCTCAGCGCCCGACCATTGGCAGCCCGGATCAGCGCCTGCAACTGCATTCTGAGCACACCGGGTTTGTCGAGCCCCACGCGCAGCGCCCGCCACCCCATCGCCGGATTGGGTTCATCAGGGCGCTTCATATACGGCATCACCTTGTCTGAACCGATGTCAAGCGTGCGGAAATAGACCCGCTTGCCCTTGGCGGCATCCAGCACGCGGGCGTAATTGGCAACCAGATCCGAGCGCTTCGGCATCCGGTCCTGTGCCAGAAACTGCAATTCGGTGCGAAAGAGCCCCACCGCTTCGGCCCCGGAAGAGGGTAACGAGGGCAAATCGGCCATGAGCCCTGCATTCATCTTGAGACTTATACGCGTGCCGCAGCGCGCCTGTGCAGGCTTGTCGCGCAGGCTGGCAAAGCGCTCCTGCGCCTTGGCCTGCATCGCCATCTTGTCACGAAACGCAGATGCGATGCTGTCATCGGGGCGCAGATGCACCACACCTTCCGTGCCATCGACAAGGATATGATCGCCTGTAAGCGCCTCGGTGGTGATGCGTGGCACATTGATCAGCAGCGGGATCGCCAGCGCACGGGCTACAATCGTCGCATGGCTGCCGACCGAGCCTTCCTCCAGCACCACCCCGCGCAGACGCCGCCCGTATTCAAGCAACTCTCCCGGCCCGATATTGCGCGCCACCAGAATCGGCCGGTCCGGCATCTCTGCACCGGTCTCGTTTCCCTGACCCGTGAGAATTCGCAATAGCCGGTTGGAGAGGTCATCAAGATCATGCAGGCGGTCGCGCAGATAGGCATCTGGCACAGTCTCCAGTCTGGCGCGCGCAGTGGATTGCTCTTTCTCGACCGCGGCCTCGGCGGAAAGCCCGAGCCGGATATCCTCCTCCATCCGTTTCAGCCATCCACGCGAATGGGCGAACATCCGATAGGTCAGCAAGACCTCCTGCTGTTCCTTGTCACGCCCGCCCGCATTCGCCAGAAGCTGATCGACAGAAACACGCAGCTGCTCCACAGCCTCTTCCAACCGTGCCAGTTCGGCCTGACTGTCATCATTTACCAGATTGGTGATGACCACACGCGGTTCATGCAGCCAGACCTCGCCCTCGGCCTCTCCTTCCTGCGCTGTCACACCGCGCAACATGATGGGGTGCTTGTGGGTCGCTGCGAAACTTGTCTCTTCCCCAACAAAAGCGCCAAGCTCTGTCATCTCGGCAATGACCATCGCCACGACTTCGAGGCCGTAAATCTCGTCTTCCGAATAAAGCCGCGGCTCCTTGGCCTGCACCACAAGCACGCCCAGCCGCTCGCCAAGTCTCTGGATCGGCACACCAAGGAACGAGGTGAACACTTCTTCACCTGTTTCAGCCATATACCTGAAGCCGGGTTCTGCAGGCGCGTTGGCGGTGTTCAGCGGCTTGGCTGTGCGTGCGACCTTGCCCACCAGTCCCTCGCCCAGCCGCAACCTCGTCTTGTGCACCGCATCAGGTTTCAAACCCTCAGTGGCGCACAGCTCCAGCGTATCGGCATCGCGAAACAGATAGATCGAACAGACCTCAACGCCCATCGATTCGGCAATGATCGTTGTAATCCGGTCCAGCCGCTCCTGTCCGGGATTGGACAGCGACATCTCATCGCGCAATCTGCGGAGCAGCTTTCGGCTGTCAGTCTCGGTTCTGTGGGGCATGGCCCCTCCAAATTTGTCGGCGCCTGCTTGGGTCAGCCCGCCTTGTCCAGTTCAAACGCATCATGAAGCGCCTGCACTGCCAGTTCCATATATTTTCTGTCAATGAGCACCGAAATCTTGATCTCGGACGTAGCGATGACCTTGATATTGACGCCTTCTTGAGCAAGTGCGCTGAACATGCGCGCGGCAACACCGGCATGGCTGCGCATCCCGATCCCCACGACCGAGACCTTCGCGGCATCTTCATCAACCTGCAAGGTCTCATAGGAGATATGGCCTGCATCCCGCGCAGCTTCCAGTGCCTTGCGGGCGCGAGCGACCTGATCAACGGGGCAGGAAAATGTCATATCGGTCACTGGCTTATCGTGGCCCTGCGCATCTTCCGAAATGTTCTGGACGATCATGTCCACATTCACACCCGCATCAGCGAGCGGCCCGAAAATCGCGGCGGCAATACCGGGACGATCCTCAACAGTGACAAGGGTCAGTTTCGCTTCTTCGCGGCTATAGGCCACGCCCGAGACGACTTTCGATTCCATGATCTCATCCTCATCACAGACCAGAGTTCCTGATGTTTCATCTGTATCATCAAATGATGACAACACACGCAGCCGCACCTTGTAGCGCATTGCCAGCTCCACGGAGCGGGTCTGCAACACCTTTGCTCCCAGAGAGGCGAGTTCGAGCATCTCCTCGAAGCTGATCTTCTCCAGCTTGCGCGCCTTGGAGGTGATGCGCGGGTCGGTCGTGTAGATGCCATCAACATCCGTATAGATATCACAACGCTCAGCCTCGAATGCCGCAGCAAAGGCCACAGCGGTTGTGTCCGAGCCACCACGCCCGAGTGTCGTGATCCGCCCCTCCGGGCTGACACCCTGAAAGCCGGCAATCACTGCCACCTTGAAGCCTTCGCCAAACTTGGCATCAATATTAGCGCGCGGAATATCAACGAACCGCGCCGCGCCATGCTGGCTTGTGGTCTGGATCGGCACTTGCCAGCCCTGCCAGGAGCGTGCCGGAATATCCATCTCCTGAAGCGTCAGCGCCATCAGACCGGCGGTAACATTCTCGCCTGAACTGACCACAGCATCATATTCGCGGGCATCATAAAGCGGCGAGGTCGCACCGACCCATCCCACAAGCTCATTGGTGCGCCCCGCCATGGCCGAGACGATGACAATCACATCATAGCCGCGCTCGACCTCCGCGCGCACCTTTTCTGCGGCATTGCGGATGCGTTCAAGATCGGCCACGGATGTGCCGCCGAATTTCATGACCAGAAGCGGCATCGGCCGGTCCTTCTCCACATTGGTTTTCGCGCAACTCTTTATGCGCCGTAGGGGCATCGTGCAAGCGCTGCAAACGTGCCGACCCTGCGCTCAAGCCGTTTTTCTGCTGATGTCACGCGGCATATGCGGAGAAAGCGAAAGCTCAACCCCCAGATATGCCACTCGCTGCTCGATCTCCTGCCGTATCGGGCCTTCGCGTGGCGCATCATTGAGCGTGGTGATCCAATGTTCAGGCGGGCTGCGCCCAATGCTGCGGCGATTCCAGCTCAGCGCTGCCAACACCTCTTGCGCGCCCTCTGGCAACGCCCCTTCGCAAGACCACCCGTTCAGAGCACCCCAGATCCGTGTCCAGCATCGCGCCACCGACCATGGATTGTAGCCGCCGCCGCCCAAAACGATCAGGCGCGGGGCAAGGGCGCGCAGGGCGAGCGCCACCTTTACATGTGCGTTGTTCGACAACGCCAGCCGCGACAGGGGGTCCTCCTCGATTGCATCTGAACCGCATTGCAAAACAATGGCGTGCGGATCGAACTTAACAAGGGCTGGCACAATCAGCCGTTGCAGGATCACGCCCATCTCGCTGTCATTCAGCCCGCGCGGTACAGGCAGGTTGATTGCCCGGCCACCGCCCTTGTCTTCGAGCTTGCCAGTGAATGGCCAGCGCATCTGCTCATGCACCGAGAGCAGCAGCATGTCCTCATCGCCAGAGAGTGCCGC
Organism: Natronohydrobacter sp.; assembly: GCA_007125005.1. Classification (GTDB taxonomy): domain Bacteria; phylum Pseudomonadota; class Alphaproteobacteria; order Rhodobacterales; family Rhodobacteraceae; genus Roseinatronobacter. Next base: position 5,800 of record SLDY01000137.1, on the reverse strand, counting down.
CTCCACGCCATCGCAGTGATGTGCGTCGATATCGACATAGGCGATGCGCGCCAAGCCCAGTTGGCGCAGCGCCAGCAAACACAGGACAGGGTCATTGAGATAGCAAAACCCGTTCGCATAATCGGCCATCGCGTGATGTGTGCCTCCCCCGGGCACATGCACGACCCCGCCATCGCGCACCAGTTCTGCTGCGAGTATCACACCACCCGCCCCAGTAGCAGGGCGGCGGAACATCTCTGGAAAGACAGGATTCGCTGTGCTGCCCAGCCCATGACGTTCTCGCGTCTCGGCGCTCACCTCTTGCGCTGCCTCGGCTGCCTGAAGCTCGGCAATATAATCGGGGGTGTGAAACGCCGTCAGAGCCTTGGGTTTTGCGCGCGGGCTCAAGCGATATTGCGCCTGCGGCAACCAACCCAGAGCCCGCGCAAGATCCATCACGGTCGAAACACGAGGGATGTGAAGGGGATGCCATGCGCCGTAGCTCGAGCCACGATAGATTTCGGAGCCTATGAAAAAAGGTTTCATCATATAAAAAAACTTGCTCTGCCCGGATTGCCAAAACAAAGACGAAGACCGGTATTTTTGAAAAATGTTTTCATATGATAAAAAAATTGGATCAAGGCAGTGCAGAGCGGATCGGGCGGGTGATGGCGCGCGCGACGGGGCGTGTCGATGAGCCCCAGAACCCGATCAACTCGCCGTCTACGCCGATCAATGCCTTGTTGAAATTCCAACTCGGCACATGACCGTGCTCAGAGGCAAGCCACTGATAGAACGGATGTGCTCCAGCACCGCGCACCGAGGTGATCTCGGTGATAGGAAAAGTCAGCCCTGTTTGCACACGGCAGAACTCGGCAACCTCTTCATTGCTGGAAAATTCCTGCCGAAAATCATCAGAGGGTACTGCAAGAACAACCAACCCTTGCGGGCCGTATTGCTCGTAAAGCGCCTGCATATCGCCATATTGCCGAGTGAATCCACAAAGTGAGGCCGTGTTGACCACAAGGACAGGCTGACCGCGCCAGTCGTTCAGGTCAATATGGCTTCCATCAAGCCCTGCAAAAGTGAATGCCTGCACAGGCAGGGCAAACAGAGAAAACGCGAAAGCGGCAATCCTGAGCATAGACTCTCCTTAAAGATAAGCGGAAATTAGCCGTGCAGAGGGGTTCGACAAGTCATTTTCACTTGATCTGACAAGGTTGTTGTTTACTTCTCGACTTTCAAAAGACACCTTGATTCATCAAAAGACACCTTGATTCAAATGATCAGATTTTCACTGAAATGCACCAATGGTCATGCGTTTGAAAGCTGGTTCCAGTCGGGACCGGCCTTTGATGCGTTAAATGATCGTGGGCTTGTGACATGCCCGCATTGTGGGACAAGCGACGTTGAGAAAGCATTGATGGCGCCGGCTATCTCGGGGGCTGCTGCAGAGCCTGCGACCGCCGAGCCCCCGAGGAAAGCCTCCGATGTCGAACGTCGCATCAAGGAATTGCGCGCCTATCTGGAGGCCAATTCTGACTATGTTGGCGAAGAATTCGCGAGTGAGGCGCGGGCTATGTATCTTGGTGACGTTCCCGAGCGCCCCATTCACGGCATAGCAGCAGCGGAAGAGGCAAAGGCGCTCTTGGAGGATGGTGTGCCAGTGATGCCACTGCCCTTTGCGCCAACGCGCAAAGCCAATTAAGGCGCATCGCGCGATGGAGACACTTGCCTGTCAGCGTCTGACCATCTCTACGCGGGGTGCGGGGTTTTACGAGATCACAAACCGCGTTGTGCCTCTGCTGCAAGGCAGTGGCGTGGCCACATTGTTCATCCGCCACAGCTCTGCCAGCCTGCTCATTCAGGAAAATGCCGATCCAGATGTGCAGGTTGATCTGCTGGGGTTTCTCAAGCGCCTTGCACCACATGCCGATCATCCGCAGATGAATTGGCTCACGCACCGGATAGAAGGCCCCGATGACATGCCAGCGCATATCAAGGCCGCATTATTGCCCACCAGTCTTCAGATCCCGGTGATTGACGGAGAGATGATGCTGGGACGCTGGCAAGGGATTTACCTTGTCGAGCATCGCGACAGCCCGCATCAGCGTGAAGTTGTTGTGATGCTGCGTTAGGCTTTCGTTATAGCGGTGTGCGTGCCATCCACAATCTGCAAGGCTGAAGTGATCATTTTCCGTGTTTCGGGCGCATGGGGGCAATCGGCGCACTCAGACTTTCAGGCAGCGTAAGCCCCGCCACTTGCTCTGCAATGGGTTTGACAGAGAGCGGATGGGTGGTGCCCGAGTATCGTGAAGGATCACGCATAGGCTGCCAGCTGCCTTCGCAATAGACTTCCAGTGACGAGAAGCGCGCCTTGTAATCCATCTTCGGACTGCCCGGCACCCAATAGCCAAGATAGACATAGGGCAGGCCGATCTGGCGCGCCAGCGCGATATGATCAAGAATCATATAGCTGCCGAGTGAGCGTGCAGCCTGTTCTGGGTCAAAGAAGGAATAGACAAGGCTAAGACCGTCATCCAGCACATCGCTGAGGCATACAGCCTGCAATTGCCGCCGACCGTTGGCGTTGTGGCCGATATATTCCAGAACCCGCGTGCGGACCGGAGTTTCTTCGATCATAGCAGCGAATTCAAACACATCCATATCCGCCATCCCGCCATCGGCATGGCGCGAATCCAGGTAGCGGCGGAAGAGGTCGAACTGATCCTCGGTTGCCCATGCCGAGGTAACATGGCGCTGCAGGTGGCTGTTGCGATTGAGCACACGACGCTGCGAGCGCGAAGGCTCGAAATCCTGCACCCGGATGCGCGCCGACAGGCAGGCGCAACAATCAGCACAGGATGGGCGATAGAGAACATTCTGCGAGCGCCGGAAACCCTGTTTTGACAGCGTGTCATTCATCGCCTCGGCCTGATCGCCCTGCAACGCCGTGAAGAGTTTGCGCTCCATCCTGCCAGCGAGATAGGGGCAGGGCTGGGGCGCGGTCACATAGAACTGAGGGATCGTGGGAAGACTATGACGCATGAATGACGGCTCTGGGCAAGGCACATTGGGTCAGAGACTAGCAAGGCTTTATCGCTTCGCCAACCCTTTCAATATCTAGAGGGTCAGAGAGCCAGAGCGCTCTGCGGGAGGATGCCGATTGCCGTGGCTCCGTTAAGGACGAATTGCACCGAAAGAGCCGCGAGCAGGAGCCCGAAAAGCCGTGTCATCACCATTGTGCCAGTGCGACGCAGGAGCCGCTCGATCGGTCCGGCGAGGAGAAAGGCCGCCAGCACCAGAGCGATCACAGCAAGCATCACAAGCGTGACCAACGCTACGCCGGGCACGCCGCGACCGGCCTCACCTATGAGCAGCACCATCGTTGCCATCGCACCCGGCCCTGCAATGAGCGGCATCGCCAGCGGAAAGACAGACGGGTCATCTGCAGGCATGGCATTGCCCTCATCAGCGTGATCTTTGCGCCGCTGGGTGCGGCGGTCAAAGAGCATGTCGAGCGCTGTCAGAAACAACAAGATACCGCCGGCGATCTGGAAAGCAGGCATGGAGATGCCGATCGAGCGCAGGAAATCTTCGCCCGCGATGCCAAAAAGCGCCAGCAGGATGGCTGCGATGACGCAGGCACGGATACCTATCGCCCGCCTGCGCGCAGGCGTCATGCCCTGGGTCAGCGCCAGATAGAGCGGGGCGGTGCCAATCGGATCGATGACAACGAAAAGTGTCACGAAGGCTGTGATCAGGAAGGCGATGTCGATGATATCAAGAAACTCTAACATCGCCCTACAATACATTGAAATGTTTAGATAACTTTAGTCCCTGACCTTGGTAGTTCGAGGCGATTTCCACCCCGTAAAGCCGTTCGGGCCGCTCGGCCATGCGTTCATAGACCAACCGCCCGACGATCTGGCCATGTTCCAGCACGAAAGGCGCTTCATGGCAGCGCACTTCGAGCACACCACGCGCGCCTTCACCCCCTGCCGGAGCATGGCCGAAGCCGGGATCGAAAAAGCCTGCGTAATGCACACGAAACTCACCCACCATCGCCAGATAAGGGGCCATTTCAGCGGCATATTCGGGCGGTATATGAACGGCTTCGCGGCTGACGAGTATATAGAACGCGCCGGGATCAAGAATGATCTGGCCATCCGTGCTGTGGAGTTCTTCCCAGAAATCGGCGGTGTTATATGCGCCGATCCGGTCAAGATCGATCACACCCGTATGGGGTTTGGCGCGGTAGCCGACCAGCGTGCCTGACCGTGGGCGCAGATCGACTGAAAAGCCCAGCCCGTCAGAGATGACCGGTATGCCCGGGACCAGTGTTTGCGCAGTGTGCAGCGCTGCAAGCTCGGCATCGGTGAGCACGGCTTGACCACGACGAAAGCGGATCTGGTTGAGCCGCATGCCCGGGCGCGCGAGAACCGAGAAAGAACGCGGACAGATCTCGGCATAGAGGGGGCCGTGATAGCCTTCGGGGACGCGGTCAAACTCCGTGCCGTTATCGGTGATAATGCGGGTAAGCAGATCAAGCCTGCCGGTTGAGCTTTTGGCATTGGCGACGGCCTGTATCCCGGTAGGCAGGGCGAGATGCTCCATCAGGGGCACCACATAGACGCAACCTTTTTCGAGCACGGCCCCTGCACTCAGCTCCATCTGATGCATCTCGAAATCGGCCAGTCTTTCGGCCACAGTCCGGCCTTTTCCTGCAAGGAATGAGGCGCGCACACGGAAGGCACGATCACCCAGCCGCAGATCAAGGCTCGCGGGTTGGATTTGGGCCTCGGTAATCGGCGGCTCTGCTGTAATCTCGGCGCGCGTGATCATGGCGCGCAGGTTTTGTGCGGGCAGGACTCCGATGCGTGACATGATGCCTCCCCGGCACGAAGGGTTTATGTGTCTCATAGCGGATGGCATGGCCGGAGGAAAGGGTGGCAAAGGCCGACAGGCTTGCAAGCTGAACGCGGATTTCTTACCTTTCAGGGCCTAACATATTGAAAGGGAGGTCGATATGGACCGCAACGCATACATCGAAAAGACCAAGGCCAAGCTTGACGAGTGGAATGCCGAGATTTCGAAGATGGAGGCGCAGGCGCGGGGAGCTCAGGCCGATATGAAGCTGAAATATGAAGAGCAGCTCGCCGAACTGCGGGAGCAACGCGATGCGTTCGAGGCGCGACTGCACGAGGCGCGCGAGAGTAATGAGAAGGCATGGAGTGATATTCGCGAGGGAATGGAAAAAGCCTGGAAGGATATGTCAACGGCCTTCGAGCGCGCTATGAAACGTTAAGCAATTTGATTTCATGATATGGTCGGGCTAGCAGGACTTGAACCTGCGACCTTCCGTCCCCCAGACGGACGCGCTACCAGACTGCGCCATAGCCCGACGCTCTGTGCCGCCTTATCTACAAGATTTATGCCCAAGGGCAAGGCCGAATTCAGGGGCAGGGGGACAAAACCTGTCGCCCGTTCATAGGGGCGCAGAGAGCCGTGCGACCAGCGCTTCCAGCCGGCCTAGAAGCGGTTTTGCGCTCTTGATCCGGTCATTCGAGGGGGGCGTGCGGCGCAAGGCATCTGCCAGCGCACCGGGGCGGATTGCGGGCTGGCGCTGCGATTTGGGCTTGAGTGTAGCGATATTCTGGAAGGCATTTGCAGGGCCTTCCGGGGGCAGGCTGCGTGTGCTTGCAAAGGCCTCTTGCGGGCTTTGCACCTTGGCGGCAACTTTCTCTGGCTCTGGCTCTGGCTCTGGCTCTGGCTCTGGCTCTGGCTCTGGCTCTGGCTCTGGCTCTGGCTCTGGCTCTGG
>SLDY01000038.1 GCA_007125005.1 Natronohydrobacter sp. | reverse complement strand
CGCTGCACGACATAAAACGCAGAGGCAATCAACGCGTTACCACCAAAGGCGAAAATCACCGCCGAGGTATGCAAAGGACGCAACCGCCCGAAATTGAGATAACCTTGTGCCCATTCGAAATTGAGTTCGGGCCACGCAAGCTGGAACGCAATGACAACGCCCACCAGAAAACCCACAACCCCCCAGAAAGCTGTCGCTATCACGCCGTAGCGGACCGGTCCATCCATGTATTCATTGGGGTTTGCCACCGGCACGGGCTCACCGATACGGCGGATGATCCATATGAAGGTGATCGCGCTCGCAAGCATGATCGCCAGCATATGGACCAGATATGGCAAATCGCGAGCCATGCTGGCGGCGACTGCGGCAAAGACCACAATGACCCCCAGAACGGCCAGCTTAATGTAATCCCACATTTTCTGCGTCCCTTTTTTGTCGTGCCGCCAAGGTAAATATCAATAGCAGACACTGTTTTGCATGTCGCCTTTTGTCACGGCACCTTGGACAGGACTTTGATTCAGGTCAAAAACTCAGCTGTGAAACCTTGCGCCAGATCATCGCAGATGTGAAGTTTCACTGGCAATATCCGCACCAAGCGCCGAACAGAGGAGACCCGCGCATGGTTTACAAATCCATCTGCACTTTTCTTGCATCCGATATTGATGCAGCCGCACAACTCGATTCGGCAATTGCCTTCGCGCACCGACACGATGCGCATCTTGAGGTCTGCTGCATGGGAATCGATGCGACGCAATCTGTGGGTTTTTACGCCGGTGCGCCTGCAATCATCTATCAGGATGCGCTGGATCAGGCCCGCGCACAGGCCGAGACGCTGCAAGAGGCCGCCCGTGCAAAACTGAAAAACTCCGATCTACGCTGGAGCACAGACAGCACAGTGCTGACACTTGGCGGCATAAATGGCTTTGTGGGGCTCAAATCAAGGTTCTCCGATCTGGTCTTGATGCCACGCCCTTATGGCGAGGGGCGCGGACCGCAGGATGAAATCATCGTCGAGGCTGCGCTTTTCGAGGGGGATGCACCCGTTCTTATCCTGCCTGAACCCGGCGCAGAAATTCCGGAGTTCCGAAAGATTGTGCTTGCATGGAACCAGAGCGATGAAGCGCTCCATGCCACCCGCGCAGCGCTGCCCTTCCTGAAAGAAGCCGATCTCGTGAATATCGTTGTTGCCGATCCGCCCAGCCACGGAGCAGAACGCTCAGATCCCGGTGGGCTGCTCTCGCAGATGCTGGTGCGGCATGGAGTGCAGGTAGAAGTGTCTGTTGTTGCCAAGACATTGCCGCGCGTCAGCGACATCTTGCGGCGGCACGCTACAGAGCAAGGGGCGGACCTGCTGGTTATGGGGGCCTACAGCCACTCGCGGCTGCGGCAGGCAATCCTCGGGGGCACCACGCGTAACCTGCTGGAAGAAACCACAGTTCCGGTCTTCATGGCGCGCTGACGCCAGACCTGCCTGAACGAGTTGAGAAGACCGCTGCGCGTTTGGATGCCTACGCGCGCAGCGGTTCGGGTTAACCGCCGCGGCGGGCGATTTCAGCGTTCAGCAGGAAGAGCATATCGCGGTGAAACGGCTCCATCTTGGCCGGGGCGTGGCGCAATTGATGTCGCGTGGCCGAAAGATAATCCTGCAAGTCAGCAATGCTCATGCGGCTCAGATCGGCGCTGACCCGCTGATACTGCTGCAGATCGTAGGCAACGAGTTCGCTCGGGAGTGTTTCGCCTCTTTCTGCCGAGACAAAGGCGTTGGCGTCCAGACCGAATGTTGCAGGAAAGCCGCTTGCGGGTTTGCCCATCGCGAACACATCTCCGACCTCTGTTCTGTCAGTGAAGAGCCCCGCCAGAAAGGCCGCGCAAACTGCTGCCATCCAGACCGATTTCGACGTGCCACGCTCTCGTGCGGGGGCTTCAGTATATCGGCCCTGCAAAGGCGTCTGATGCGCTGGGGTGGTCAGCGACGTCTGTTGCGCAGGTGCAAATGTGAGACGGCTGCGCGGCATCGCGTGTTCGGGCTCTGGATCTAACACAGGCGCTGAGGCCGGTGTGATGAGATCTTCATAATCCGTGTTCCAGTCAAACTCGCGCGAAGAGTTCCGTATTGTGCCGAATTTTGATCGCGATTGCCCTATCACTGTATGTGCCATGGAATTCCCTTCCACTGACCCCCAAAGTCGGAGTTTCAGAAGACTAGCCGGACAAGGCGAATTTGCGGAAGAATTGCGGAAAAATGCTGACGGTCTGGCTATGCCGCGCCACAAATCTGCCAGAATCGTTGAATCAGATCAGGAAACCTCCGTCCGAGTCATCGCCTGTCTCCTCCAGAAGGAGATCGTAATCCGGGATGACAATCTGGCGCTTGCCTTCAGTCAGGATCAACCCTTCCTTGCGCAGCGCCGACATCTGGCGACTCACTGTCTCCAGTGTCAGGCCGAGATATTCCGACATCGCTTCACGCGTAAGTGGCAGATCAAACCGGAGTTCCCCATCCGATGCGGTGAGTTGCAGCGAGGCATCGCGCCGCGCGATGATGCAGATCAGGCTCGCGATCTTCTCGCGTGCCGTCTTGCGGCCCAGAAGCAGCATCCATTCACGCGCGGCATCCAGTTCATCAAGTGTCATTTCCAGCAGGCGCTGACCGATATGTGGTGTGCGAAACATCAACTCTTCGAACGGTTTCTTGCGGAAGCAACACATCACCAGATCAGTGGCCGCCGTCACATCATATGCCGAAGTCTCGCGCCCCGGACGCCCCGCGAAATCCGAGGGCAGCAACAGACCGACCATCTGCCTGCGGCCATCCTCCATCGTCTGCGACAAGGTTGCGATCCCGGTGACAACAGAGGCCACAAAATCCATCTTATCGCCCGCCCAGACCACAGTCTGACCCGCCTCGAAGCTGCGGTAATACTTGATTTGCTCCAGATGGTTGAGCTCATCAGCTTCACACCTCGCGCATACGGCACGATGACGTATGGGGCAATCCTTGCATTCCTGTGAAAAGGAGAGCGATTTGGGGGTCACACGGGTCATAATATTTGATCTATATCAAGGTTGTTTTGTGAAGTGCCAGATAAACGTAACCACATGCCTCACCTAAAGCAACTTTCAGAACTCGGTTTATTTGATGCTCGTGTGCCACGGTACACAAGTTATCCGACAGCGCCACAGTTTTCGCCCGAGTTTCCGCACTCCACATTCTCGCAGTGGATCAAGCAGATTGAGCCGCGCAGCACAATATCGCTTTATCTGCATGTGCCCTTCTGCCGCAGACTATGCTGGTTCTGCGCCTGTAGAACGCAGGGCACCAGTTCCAACGCGCCGGTCCTGGCGTATGCGGACTCACTGCACAAAGAATTGGAGCTGTTCCGCACGCATCTGCCTGAAGGCGTGCGGCTCTCACGGTTGCACTGGGGCGGTGGTACGCCGACAATGCTGCCGCCGGAAGCCATGCGCGACCTCGCCGCACATGTGTTCGACATCGCTCCAATGGCGGCAGGTGGCGAATTCTCGGTCGAGATCGATCCCAATGAGATCGACGAAGCCCGCCTTGATGCCTTGGCGGAGGCGGGACTGACGCGCGCGTCTATCGGAGTGCAGGATTTCGACCCCGAAATTCAGGGGATAATCGGACGCGACCAGAGTTTCGAAATCACCAAAGAAACCGCCGACGCGATCCGCGCACGCGGAATCAAGAGCCTGAACGCCGATATTCTCTATGGTCTGCCTAACCAGACACAGCGCAGGATGGCTGATTCTGTTCAAAAGCTCTTGTCACTGAACCCGGACCGGATTGCGCTTTATGGCTATGCGCATGTCCCCTGGATGGCGCGCCGCCAGCAGATGATCCCCTCCGATACCCTTCCGCGCCCCGAAGAGCGCCTCGATCTGTTTGAGACCGCGCGCGAATTGCTCATGTGGGATGGCTATGATGAAATCGGCATCGACCATTTTGCGCGCCCGCATGACGGTTTGTCGATTGCCGCCGCCCAAGGCAAGCTACGGCGGAATTTTCAGGGCTATACCGACGACACATCGCCTGTTCTCGTGGGGCTGGGCGCGTCGTCCATATCGCGCTTTCCGCGAGGCTTTGCACAGAATGCCCCGGCAACAGCGCATTGGAAAAAAGCGATCGAGGCCGGTCATTTCTCGACAACGCGCGGCCATGCCTTCCGCGATGACGATATCTGGCGTAGTCGGGCTATCGAGGCATTGATGTGTGATTTCCGCCTCTCACGCTCAGAACTGATTGATGGCTTTGGGGCAGATGCCACCACGCTCGATAAGCTTCTGGAACAGACCGCCAAGCGGTTTGGAGCATTTGTCAAACTGTCGGCCAACGCGCTGGAGATCACAACCGAGGGCCGTCCGCTCACGCGGATGATTGCAACGATGTTCGATGAATATGCAATGGACAAGGCGGGCCACAGCTCTGCGGTTTGAGCCGTTTACGGTTCCTCAACAAAGCGGATCAGCCTAGGCAGGCAGATCCGCTTGAGGTCGTAATTCTCGACGACAGAGCGTCGCGCAGCCTGCCGCATGGGCATATAGTGATCTGGCCTTGCAAGCGCATCACACAACGCCTCGGACCATCCCTCGATATCAAAGAAATCCACCAGCCGCCCGTTCACGCCATCTCTGATGACCTCTTCGACTGGGCCCGTGCGTGATCCGATAACCATCGCGCCAAGGCTCATCGCTTCAAGCATCGACCAGGACAACACGAAAGGCACAGTCAGATACGCATGGGCCCGCCCGATCCGTAGCACCGAAAGAAACTCGTTATAAGGCAGCCGTCCCACAAAATGAACGCGCGACATGTCCAGGCGCGCGCGGACCTCATTTACGAATACGTCCTGCCATGTGCCCTCTTTGGGTGCCGCCGAATAACTGGCCCCATCAGCGCCGATGATGATCACCTGCGCCTCCGGCCGCGCGGCCAGTATGGCCGGGAGCGCTCGGAAGAAGATATGCGAGCCCCGATAGGGTTCGATATTGCGCGCAACATAGGTCAGAACCTCATCACCTGCCCGCAGCGCACGGCCATCGGGCAGCCGGTAACTGGCCTGCGGATCGGGCTTCAGCGTGTCGGTATCAACGCCGTCATGGGTAATTGTGATCTTGTGGCGAAATTCGGGTGGAAAGGTATCAGCCTGCCATTCGGTTGGTGACAATGCCGCATCAGCCTGCAACATGGGCAACGCCAAATGCGCCTGCCGCGCAACAACGTTCATCCGCACAGGTAACGTAATCGGGCTGAATTCGGGATCAAACCCGACATCCAGCCCCTCAGTCGCGTAATAGAATTCGGCATAGACAAGCTGGCGGGCCTCGGGCCAGATCTCGCGCAGAAAAAGCGTTTCACCCCAGCCGCTATGTCCGAAGATCACATCCGGCATGAAGCTCATCTGATCGCGCATCTGAGCCGCCGCAAGCGCCACACGCTGCGCGCGGTCGGTCATGCCAGTAAATGTTCGGCCCAGCCGCGCCTCCTTCGGGTCCGGCGGTGGCACCGGGGTTGGATAGCGCAAAGTGCGGATCGGGGTTTTCTGAAGGTTCTTCTCAGCCGTCAGCGCAACGACATTGTGCCCGCGCGCCTGCAAGGCCGGGGCGAGATGCTTGAACTGGCCAGGGAAATTCTGGTGTATGAAGAGAATATTCACAAACGCCCTTCCCCATGCTCAGGCTGCCCCGATACTTGTCATGTCAAACGCGGCAGCCAGCAACTGGCGTGTGTAGTCACTGCGCGGAGCCTCGAACACCTGATCGATCAGTCCGGCCTCAACCACATCGCCCTGTTTCATCACAATGACCTTATGCGAGAGGGCACGGACCACGCGCAAGTCATGGCTGATAAAGAGATAGGCCAAACCATGACGGCGTTGCAAATTGCGCAACAACTCCACGATCTGCACCTGCACGGTCATGTCGAGCGCCGATGTTGGCTCATCCAGCACCACGAGTTTCGGGCGCAAGATCATCGCGCGCGCAATGGCGATGCGCTGGCGCTGGCCGCCCGAGAATTCATGCGGGTAGCGTTCCATCGTGGTCGGGTCGAGCCCCACCTCGGTCATGATCTCTGCCACAAGCTCACGTTCAGAACGCCCGGTAGGCACACCATGCACGCCCAGCCCCTCGGCGATGATCTGCTCCACAGTCATGCGCGGGCTAAGACTGCCGAAAGGATCCTGAAACACGATCTGCAAATGCCGCCGCAAATTACGCAGATCGCGGCTTTTGCGTCCCTGAATATCTGCTCCCTCAAACCAGATTGGCCCCTGAGAGGAAATCAACCGCAGGATCGCAAGCGCCAGTGTTGTCTTGCCCGAGCCGGACTCGCCGACAATTCCAAGCGTCTCGCCCGCGCGCAGCGTGAGCGTGGCCTCGTTCACTGCCTTCACATGCCCAACCGTCCGGCGCAGAAATCCGCGCTGGATCGGAAACCATATGCGCAATTTCTCAGTGCGCAGGATCTCTCGGGAATCACCGGGCACAGGTTCCGGCTGGCCAGTGGATTCTGCTGAAAGCAGCTTTTTCGTGTAAGGGTGCTGGGGATCGCTGAAGATTTGCGCAGTCGGTCCCTGCTCCACGATCTCACCACCCTGCATTACGCAAACCCGGTCGGCAAAGCGGCGCACGATGTTCAGATCATGGGTGATGAACAGAAGGCTCATCCCTTCGGCACGCTTCAGATCGACCAGCAATTCCAGAATCTGCGCCTGAATGGTCACATCGAGCGCCGTGGTCGGCTCATCCGCGACCAGCAGTTCCGGCCCGTTGGCCAGCGCCATCGCGATCATCACCCTTTGGCGCTGCCCGCCCGAAAGCTGGTGCGGATAGGCGTTCATGCGCGTTTCCGCATCGCGAATGCCAACCTTCTCCAGAAGCTCCAGCACCCGCGCACGGGCCTTCGCACCGCTCACGCCCTGATGCAATTCAAGGCTTTCCGTAACCTGTGTCTCAATCGTATGCAGTGGATTGAGCGAGGTCATCGGCTCCTGAAAGATGAAGCTGATGTCATTTCCGCGCACTCCACGCAACACACGGTCCGGGGCGCCGACAAGCTCTGCGCCCTTGAATTTGACCGAGCCTTCCACCTGCGCCGAATCCGGCAAAAGCCCCACCGTGGAGAGCGCGCTCACTGATTTGCCCGAGCCAGACTCGCCCACCAGTGCAACAGTCTCGCCCTTCTCGACATGGAAGCTAACGCCGCGCACGGCACGCACTTCGCGGCCCTCCTGCGTGAAGGTCACAGATAGGTCTTGGACGTCCAGAACGCGGCTCATGCGAAGGTCTTTCTGGGGTCGAACGCGTCACGCACGCCCTCAAAGATGAAGACGAGAAGCGAAAGCATGATCGCGAAGGTGAAGAAGGCGGAGAAGCCCAGCCACGGCGCTTGCAGATTGTTGCGCGCTTGTAGCGTCATCTCGCCAAGAGAGGGTGCCGATGAGGGCAGGCCGAAGCCAAGGAAATCCAGTGCTGCGAGCGAGCCGATCACACCGGTGATGATAAACGGCAGGAAGGTGAGCGTAGCAACCATTGCATTAGGTAGCACATGGCGGAACATGATCTTTACGTTCGAAACACCCAACGCGCGGGCCGCACGCACATATTCGAAATTGCGCGCGCGCAGAAATTCGGCGCGCACCACACCAACAAGCCCGGTCCAGCCAAAAAGCGTCATCAGGAAAACCAGCAACCAGAAATTCATCATGAACATCGAGGAGAGGATGATGATGACATAAAGCGAGGGCACCGAGTTCCAGAGTTCGATCACGCGCTGGAATATGAGATCAATCAACCCGCCAAAAAAACCTTGCACCGCGCCTGCGGCAATGCCGATCACCGAGGTCAGCGCGGTCACGATCAGCGCGAAGGTAATCGAGAGACGGAAACCATAGATGATCCGCGCCAGCACATCGCGCGCCGTGTCATCCGTGCCGAGAAAATGGCGATCATCCGGTGGCGAGGGCGCGGCGCGGCCGATATCGTTGATCGTGTTGTAGCTATAGGGGATCAGTGGCCAGATCATCCAGCCGGGCACAATCTCTTCGCCATCAACAATGCCAGTTGCAGCTTGCGCCATCGCCTCGCGCGGATCATCAAGGCAGAGTTCCGCCCCACCGGTTTTGATCAGGCATTGCACTTCCGGGTCGCGATAGACAGCCTCGGTCCTGAAATCCCCGCCAAACGCAGTTTCGGGATAAAAGCGATGGATCGGGAAATGCAACTCGCCCCGGAAGCTGACAAGAATGGGCCGGTCATTGGCGATATACTCGGCGAACAGCGAGAGCCCATAGAGCACCCCAAGGATGATGAGCGACCAGAAGGCGCGGCGATTGGCGCGGAAATTGCGCCAGCGGCGGCGATTGAGCGCCGAGATGGTGATGCCGAAGCGCTTCTTCGGCGGCAGCATCTTGGTCTTGGCATCCGGCTCGGGCAACTGATCGGGGGGAGAGACGAAATTATCGACGCGCTGATCCATGGCTCAGGTCTCCCGCGTCTCGAAATCGATGCGCGGGTCGATCCAGACATACATCAGATCCGATATCAGCCCGACCACCAACCCGATCAGCCCGAAGACAAAGAGCGTGCCGAACATCACCGGATAATCGCGCGCCACTGTGGCCTCGAAAGCCAGCCGCCCGAGCCCGTCAAGCGAGAAGATCGTCTCGATGATGAGCGAGCCACCGAAGAACACGCCCACAAACACCGCCGGGAAGCCCGCGATAACGATCAGCATCGCATTGCGGAAGACATGGCCATAAAGCACCTTGTTCTCGGCCAGACCCTTGGCGCGGGCAGTCATCACATAATGCTTGCGGATTTCATCCAGAAAGCTGTTCTTCGTAAGCAATGTCAGCGTTGCAAAGGCCGAAATCGTGCTCGCGATCACCGGCAGTGTGATATGCCAGAAGTAATCTGCCACCTTGCCAAGCGGGCTGAGTTGGTCCCAGACCTCCTGCGGCGAGGTGAGCCCGCGCGCGGGGAAAATCTGCCAATAAGACCCGCCTGCAAAGAGCACGAGCAAAAGGATTGCGAAAAGAAAGCCGGGGATCGCATAGGCCACGATGATCAGCCCCGAGGTGAAAGTATCAAACCGCGAGCCGTCGCGCACAGCCTTGCGGATGCCCAGCGGGATCGAGACCAGATAGGCGATCAGGGTGGACCACAAGCCAAGGCTGATCGAAACTGGCAGTTTCTCGATCACCAGATCAACCACCGAGATCGAGCGGAAATAGCTCTGACCGAAATCAAAGCGCATGTAGTTCCACATCATGTGGAAAAACCGCTCGAGCGGGGGTTTATCGAACCCGAATTCGCGTTCCAGCTGCGCGATGAATTCAGGCGGGAGCCCGCGCGCACCCTGATAGCGTTCATTCTCGATGGCACCGACATTGACATCCGCGGCACCGCCGTCAAAGCCGCCAAACACATTGCCCTGCCCTTCCATCTGGGCAATGACCTGTTCGATCGGGCCACCGGGCACGAATTGCACAAGAAAGAAATTGATGACCATCACCCCGAACAATGTCGGGATGATCAGGGCAAGGCGGCGCGCGATATAAGCGCCCATCGGTTACCTCAGCGCCCCTGCTGCGCGCAATTCCTCGAAGCGCTCGGCATTGAACCACCAGAAATCCAGCTCACCCGTGGAATAGGGGGGCGTCTCCTCGGGCCGCGAGAAGATATCCCAATGCGCGATCCAGACCACGTCATTATACCATGCGGGGATGATGAAATGCTCATAGCGCAAAACACGGTCAAGCGCCATCAAGGCGGCATCCCGCGTTTCCGGATCTGGCGCATCAAGCGAGAGGTCGATCACGGCATCGACAAGCGGGCTGCGCAGCCCTGCGGGGTTAAACACATCATCAGCCGCTTCCGAGCCATACCGCTGGTGCAGACCTGTGCCCGTATCCATGAAGGCCGCGTATTGATCGAAGATCATGTCATAATCACGATTGCGGCGCCGGTCAGTATGCTGGGCCGGATCGATGCGCTGAAAGCGCGCGTCGATCCCGAGGCCTTGCAGATTTTGCGTGAAGGTCTCGATAATGGAATCCATGGTTGCAGACCCGGCTGACGAGACAGGAATCTCTATCGTCATCCGCTCGCCATTGGCGTTACGCAATACCCCGGCATCATCCACATCCCAGCCAGCTTCTTCCAGCAGCATCCGCGCGCGGCGCATATTGGAGCGGTCGGTCAGGCGCTCAGGATTGGAGCTATGTGGCATCCGCGCAGGCTCGGTCAGCACTGCCTCTGGCACCAGATCACCGAGCGATTGCAGGAGCTCCAGTTCCAGCCCCTCGGGTGGACCATCGGCCTGAAAACGCGTGCCTTGGGTAAAGGATACGCGTTGGTTGAAGAGGCCATATTGCAGCGTGGCATTTGTCCATTCGAAATTCCACGCCAGCGCGATGGCATCGCGCACGCGCTTGTCCTGAAGGAAGTCGCGCTCCAGATTGAACACAAAGCCAGTAGGCGTGGGCGCAAAGCCTGTGGGCAATTCATCACGGATTACATGGCCCCGATTGATCGCGGGGAAGTCATAGCCGGTGGCCCATTGGCGCGAATTGTTCTCGGCGCGGAAAGTGTATTCGCCGGTCTTGAACGCCTCGAAAGCCGCAGCACCATCGGCGAAATACTCGACCCGTATCTCATCGAAATTATGCCGCCCGCGATTGATCGGCAGATCATTGCCCCAGTAATCCGGGTTGCGCCGGTAGGTGATGCGGCGGTTTACCTCGAACCCGTGCAGCACATAGGGCCCCGAACCCGGCGAGATCTCCATGCGCGATTCGTCCAGCCGCGCGCCGGTTTCCTCATACCAGGCTTTGGAGAAAACGGGCGTGGAGCCCACCTGATCGATGAGCGAGCGGCGCGAGATACCATCAGCGAAGGTGAATTTCACTGTATGATCATCCAAAGCCTCGGCGTCGATGACACGCGCGCTGACGGCTTGCGCATAAGAGGGCAAGCCCTGTTCGAGAAAGAGGTTATGCGAGAAGACGACATCATGTGCTGTTAGTGGGGTGCCGTCGGAAAACCGCGCTTCGGGGCGCATATGGAAAATTACCCATTCCTTGCTCTCTGGATATTCCAGCGAATGCGCCAACAACCCGTAACTTTCGCCATACGCATCCGCCGGGACCAGCCCGCTCCCGAAAGGCTCGGAAGTCTCGAGCAGGCTTTCATAGATCGAGGAGGAAAACACTCCTGCCCGCCCGCGCCGGGTAAAGGGATTCATCGAATCGAAGGTACCCTGCGCCGAAATCGAGATCGTGCCGCCCTTGGGCGCATCGGGATTGACATAGCGCAGATGCTCGAAATCGGGCTCGTAACTCAGATCGCCATAGAAGGAATACCCATGCGCCTCGATCATGCGCGGGGCATCTTCGGCACGCGCGGGCAGCGCCATCGCCAGACAAAGCCCCGCCACTGCCGCGGAAGCCTGCCAATTCAAACTCCGAAATCGCGTGAAGGCTGCATCGGTCACGGGCAAATTCCTCCTGTTGACGCCTTGTTTCCGGCTTTGGTTATGCTCTGTGTCTATGTCTTTGTGCGGGTCTGTCGAGCCATGCGCAAGAGTTTCGCACTCCAGACAAGGTAATTTGATTGCAGTTGAGGAAAAGAAAACAGGCCGTTCGCATTGCGAACGGCCTGTAAAACGATATCATTTTTCTATGCCTTACTGGCTCTCGGCTTCCATATAGGCAATCAGATTGGCCCGATCCTGCACATTGGCCATCCCGCGATAGCTCATCGAGGTACCCGGCGTCAGCGCATTCGGATTAAGCAGGAATTGCGAAAGAACCTCCGGCGTCCAGATATCGCCGGCCTGATTGAGCGCACCGGAATAGTTGAACCCGTCAACAGCACCGATCTCGCGGTTCACCACACCATGCAAATAGGGGCCAACCGAATTGCGGCCAGCTTCGAGCGCATGGCAAGCGCGGCATTGCGACCACAGGCGCGATCCTGCGGAGGCATCGGCGATCTCGAAGGCTTCTTCAAAGGTCAGTTCCGCAACGGGCTCTGCATCGACATCGTCTGCGCCAGTATCGATGATGAACGCCTGCTCTGCACCCGCATTGCGCGGAACATACAGTGCCGAAGCGGCCCAGTTACCAAGAAGAAAAACCAGCAGCGCGCCACAAAATGCGGCAACCGCCTTGGTGATGACCATTGTGTCAAACATATCGCAATCCCGTCGCCCAGACAATTTGGGCATATCTACCCGCTTCCCCTTGCAGGTTTCAAGCGGTAGTTAGCGCGGCGTAGTGTCCGTTTGGACGAAAACCAGCCTTTGTGAGCGGAAACATGACTGGCAAGATTGCATTCCAGGGAGAACCCGGCGCCTATTCACATGAGGCTTGCCGCCTGAAGCACCCCGAGTTGGCGGCCGTGCCCTGCCGCACTTTCGAGGATGTGATCGAGATGGTGCGCAGCCACGATGCTGACCTCGCAATGCTGCCAATCGAGAATTCCACCTTCGGGCGGGTGGCCGATATCCACCACCTTCTGCCCGATAGCGGGCTACATATTCTCGATGAAGCCTTCGTGCGGGTGCATATCAACCTGCTGGCCCTGCCCGGTGTGAAGCTCTCGGAAATAACTCATGCGAAAAGCCACACGATGCTGCTTGGTCAATGCCGCAGCTTCCTCAAGACGCATGGGATACATCGGGTAAAAGGCGCTGACACTGCTGGGTCTGCGCGCGAAGTGGCCGAATCGGGCGTGGCCACGATGGCCGCACTCGCCTCGGAGCTTGCCGGCGAGATCTACGGGCTCGATGTGCTGGCCCGCCATATCGAGGATCACGGCACCAACACGACGCGCTTTCTGGTCATGGGCCGTGAGGCCAATGAGACACGTCGCGGTGATCATGGCATGATGACCAGCTTCCTCTTCCGCGTGCGCAATATTCCGGCAGCGCTCTACAAAGCGATGGGTGGCTTCGCCACCAATGGCGTAAACATGGTTAAGCTTGAGAGCTACATGGTGGATGGCTCTTTCACTGCAACTCAGTTTTTTGCAGAAATCGAAGGCCACCCGGACGATGACAATGTAGCGCTTGCACTTGAAGAGCTGCGCTATTTCACATCTTACCTTCGCATTCTTGGCACCTATCCGGCAGATCCGGCGCGGCGCTGATCAGCCCATCATCGAGAGCACTTTGACCAGCGCCGGGCGCGTGGTCATGCGCTCGAGATAGTCGGCGAGTCGCGCTTCCTGTATCGGAAACTTGGCCACTTTCGCCCAGATGCCGCAATGGGTGAGGATAATATCGGGCACGGTCATCTGCCTGCCCATCAGAAACGGTCCCTCACCCATCCGATGCACCAGCGTTTTCTGGCTGTTGCCGAATTCCCAGATCAGCGATTTCTTGATCGCGCTCTGACGCAGTTCTTCGGGCAGCACGAAACTATGTCGGGCAGCCATCCAGAGCGCCGAGTCCAACTCATCGAGCAAAAATTGCGTCAGGCTGTCCTGTCGCGCACGATCAAGCGTGCCCGCAGGGAAAGTCAACGCACCGTGCTTGTCTGCGAGATACTGGATAATCGCTGTCGAATCAGTGATCGGCGTGCCATCCTCGATCAGCACTGGCACCTTGCCTGCCGGGTTGAAGCTCACAACGCCCTGAGAGCGGGGCGCCGCGGGCACATGCTCATAAGGCTGGCCCAGTTCTTCCAGCATCCACAGAACTCGCGTCGCGCGGCTATTGGCCTTTCCGATCACTGTATACATCGCACTGCCTTTCCTCAGCGCCGCACCAGCATTGCAAGCCGGATCAGCGCGCGTTCCATCACTGCCATGCTGGGCGCGTTCGAGGCCGAGCGCAAGGTCAGATCGGCCTCGACCAGATCGCCAAGCGCGCGCTCCAGCCGCATCAGCCCCCAGCGCTGCGCCTGCGCCAGAAGCTTGTCGCGGCGCGGCCCGAAAATCGGTGGGCGGGCTTTCTGGATGCCTGCCGACGGGCCGCCCGGATCGCAGCTTATCGCATGCAGGCTGCGAAAATGGCGCATCGCCATGATCGCGAGCGTGACCGCCGCCACCCCCTGCGCCTGCAACCGAACCAGCAGCGGACCGATATGATCGGCCTGCCCATTGGCCACCGCATCAAGCAGATCATCGACCGCCGCTTCATGGCTGATGGGTGCAACCGCCGCGACATCCTCGGGCGAAAGCGGCGTCGCATCACCATGCTTGTAGAGCGCGAGCTTCTCCAGCGTCTGGCGGAAATCGCCGGGATCAAGCAGGCGCGAAAGAGCCTTGAGATCGCGCATCGCCTCGCCGTCGATCTTTTCCAGCCCAGCCTTGGCAAGCGCCGCCTCGATTTCCTCGCGGCTGGGCGGGTCATCGTAAAGTGCCACTGCGCCTGCCTGCTTCGCGCCCTCGAAAAGCTTGCGCAGCTTCGCGCTGGCCTTCAGCGCACCAGCGGTCACCACAAGCTGTGCATCGCCTGCGCGCCATTCCTTCACTGCGCCCGCAAGCGCATCGTTTGCCGTATCATTGGCATCTTCCACCAGCACCACGCGCGGGCCGGGAAAAAAGCCCTGCGCCTTGATGGCATCCAGCGCCAGCGCAGGATTGCGCCTCAACTCGGCGGCCGGCATGCGTTCAAGTCGCATCTCTGCCTCGCCCTGAGAACCAATGATAGCGGCTACAAGCTCCTGCCGTTTCAGCGCGACGCGCATCGCATCCTGCCCATAGATCAGCAGCGCGCCAAGCGAAGGGTCGGGCTTTGCGATCAGCCGAGCAAGATCGCGCGCGTTCAGCTTCATTCCGCTAGCGCGGCAATCAGCCGGGCGGCCACCTGATCGGCCAGCAGCCGCATGAGCCGCAGATCGGCGTCTTCCTCTGCGCGGCGCGTGGCAAGCTGTGTGTCCGTGGTCGAATAATTGGAAAAATTGCGCAGGCTGCCTTCAGTCATGATCTCGCCTGTCGCGATTTCGGTCAGGGTATAGCGAATCGTGCCAAAGCGTGTGATCCGGGTCTCGCCCACCCCCGCCACACGGGCGGCACCGCGTTCTGACAGATCAATCTCATAGGCCAACGCAAAGCGGGGCGCACGCGGGCGGCCAAGACGCTCTTCAAAAGCCGCAACAAAGTCGAACTCCGCAGAACTCGCGGGATCTCGCGCCACCACCTGCCCGCGCAAGGTTTGACCTGAACCGCCCGGTGCATAGGCAGGCGTGAAACCGCAGGCAGGCAGGGCCAGAAGGCCCAGAAGCAAGGCTCTGCGATCAGATAACAACATTCACAATCCGCCCCGGCACCACGATCAGCTTCTTCGGCGCGCGGCCTTCCAGCGCCCGCACAACAGCATCATCCGCCAGCGCAAGTTTTTCAACCTCTTCCTTGGCAAGATCCGCAGGCACCTCAATCTCGCTGCGCCGCTTGCCATTGATCTGGATCGGCAGGGTGATCGTGTCCTGCACCAGCATCGCGGGGTCGGCCTTGGGCCATGGGGCCTGTGCGACCAGCCCCGCGCCGCCCTGCCGCGCCCAGATATCCTCGGCCAGATGCGGCACCATCGGTGCCATGAGTTGCGCGAATACCCGCATCGCGGTTTTCTGTGCTGCCCCCGAAGCAGTGCTGCGCGAGAGCGTGTTGTTAAACGCATAAAGCTCGGCGATTGCCTTGTTGAAGGCAAAATTCTCTATGGATTTCGTTACATCGGCGATGGCCGTGTGCATCGCGCGCATGAGGTCAGTATCCGCCTCGGACGGCGCGCCTTCCTCCATTTCCGCGATACGCTCGGAGAGTGCCCAGACGCGGGCAAGATGCTTGAACGCCGCTTCGGCCCCGGCGGAGGTCCATTCCACATCGCGCTCGGGCGGGCTGTCGGACATGACGAACCAACGCGCCGTATCGGCGCCATAAGCGCTGATGATATTGACCGGATCGACCACATTCTTCTTGGATTTCGACATCTTGGCAGAGGGAATGATGCGCACGGGCTCGCCTGTGGCCTTCAGTTTCCCATCTTCCACGTCTTCGGGCAGGTGGTAGATCGCCCGACCCTTATCATCGCGCGTGGTGTATATCTCATGTGTCACCATGCCCTGTGTAAACAACGCATCGAACGGCTCTTTTGCACTTTCGGGCAGATGCCCTGTCTTCACCATCGCGCGGGCAAAGAAGCGCGAATAAAGAAGATGCAGGATCGCATGCTCGATCCCGCCGATATACTGATCCACATTCATCCAGTAATCGGCCTCTTCGCGCTCGGTCGGCGTCGGGGCGCGGGGCGAGGTGAAGCGGGCATAATACCACGACGAATCAACGAAAGTATCCATCGTATCAGTCTCGCGCCGCGCCGATGCGCCGCATTTCGGGCAGGTGCAGCGTGTCCATGTCGGATGGCGGTCAAGCGGGTTGCCGGGTTGGTCGAAGCTTACATCATCAGGCAGACAGATGGGCAGATTCGCCTTCGCTTCGGGCACGACACCGCAAGTCTCGCAATGCACAATCGGGATCGGGCAGCCCCAATAGCGCTGACGGCTCAGACCCCAGTCGCGCAGGCGATATTTCGTCACACCGTGGCCAACGCCTTGTGATTCGCAAAATGCAATCGCAGCCTCGACAGCCTGCTCGCCGGTCTGGATCTCCTCGCCTGCAAACCCGCGCAGGTAGCGCACGCGCTCGGTTTTTGGCGGCACGAACGCCAAAGTCTCGACGGGTTCATCCTTGTCCAGAGCGAAAAACACATCCGGGTGCGGCAACCCGTATTTACGCGCGAAATCAAGGTCGCGCTGGTCATGCGCGGGGCAACCGAAAATCGCGCCAGTGCCGTAATCCATCAGGATGAAATTCGCGATATAAACCGGCAATTCCAATTCGTTATTAAAGGGGTGGCGCACGCGAATGCCTGTGTCAAACCCCTTCTTCTCGGCCTTCTCCAGCGCCTCCTCCGTGGTGCCGATCTTGCGGCAATCCGCAACAAACGCCGCCACCTCCGCATCATGGCGTTCCAGCTGTTTGGCCAGCGGATGATCGGGCGAGACTGCAACGAAAGACACCCCCAGCAGCGTGTCGGGGCGCGTGGTATAGACCTCAATCCGGTCAAAGCCTTCGGGCGCGTCAATGGTCGAGAAGGCGAATTGCAGCCCCCGCGACTGACCGATCCAGTTGCGCTGCATCAGCCGCACCTTCTCGGGCCAGTTCTCCAGCCCGTCGAGAGCCTCCAGCAATTCCTCGCTGTAGTCACTGATCTTGAAGAACCATTGCGTCAGCTCGCGGCGCTCTACTTCGGCGCCCGAGCGCCAGCCCTTGCCGTCGATCACCTGCTCATTGGCCAGCACGGTCATATCCACCGGATCCCAGTTCACGACCGCATTCTTGCGATAGACGAGCCCCGCCTCCAGCATGTCGATGAACATGGCCTGCTGCTGGCCGTAATATTCAGGGTCGCAGGTCGCGAATTCGCGTGACCAGTCAATCGACAGGCCCAGTGGCTTCATCTGATCGCGCATCACAGCGATATTGCCATAAGTCCAGTCCTTGGGATGGCCGCCCTGCTCCATCGCCGCGTTTTCCGCAGGCATCCCGAAGGCATCCCAACCCATCGGGTGCAGCACCGAAAAGCCCTGCGCGGCCTTGTAGCGCGCAACCACATCGCCCATCGTGTAGTTCCGCACATGACCCATATGGATGCGCCCCGAGGGGTAGGGAAACATCTCGAGCACATAATATTTCGGGCGCGCAGGGTCGCGACGGGCCTTGAACACCTCTGCCGCGTCCCAGGCCGTTTGCCATTTCGCTTCAATCGCTTGCGGGCTGTAGCGCGCGTCAGTTGGGCTCGACATGGTGTTTCCTGTGGCTGGGCAATGCAAAAAGCCGGGCGCAACCGGCCCGGCATCTTTAGCGCCGCCTCACGGCAAGGTCCAGATCAGAGCCTGCGATCGCGGATGCGCAGTTGGCGTGCGCGTGTCAGGATCGCATCCTCCACCGCGCGAATCGTTTCTCGACTGGCAGGGCCGCTGCTTGTCATGAGGGCAATATTAAGCGACCGCGCATCAAGCGCGGGGTCATTGATCAGAACAGCCGCACGATAAGCGCGCCCGCCACCCGGTGGTGTGCCAAATCCTGTCACGATAACACCCGAAAACGGGTCCACCGATTGCACAGGCAGGAAATCGAGGATTTCGAGCGAGGCATTCCAGAGATAACGATTCACCTCTACCGTGGTGCTGGGAGGCTGCGCGTTCGAGAAGAGATCCCAGACTGTTGATTGCCGTGTGGGGCCACCCAGCCGCTCTTGCGCATGTATCTCTGCGGCCGCCGCGCGAGACCGTTCACCGCCTTGAAAAAAGCCTCCGAACCCGCCACCGCCGCATCCGGCCAAAGTGACGACCAGACCCGAAACCGCAGCCGCGCGCAATACTTTCCTGCCTGACATCGCCTAAGACCCCTCTCATCGCACCAATGAATGTCTAGCGTTTTCGCCCCGACTGAACAAGGGGCTGCACATCATGCATTGCGCCGTGTTTGCTGGGGTATTGATAGTCTATACTTCTATAATGGTATGGCTGCCTCAGAGGCCCTGCGAAAAAGGCGTGGCAATTCTGCACCAGATAGGCAGGCTCTGACGAAGGCCGCATCGCTTTGACTTGAAAAACCCCGCCGAAAAGATGAAACAGGCTCAGACCTCGCCGCAACTGGTGAGGCGAGGAAATCCTTAGACAACGAGGGAAAAAAATGAAAAAGCTTCTTCTTGCTTCGACCGCACTGGTCATGTCGGCAGGCGTTGCAGCAGCAGACGTTGCTCTGTCGGGCGATGCTCGCATGGGTCTGGT
>SLDY01000049.1 GCA_007125005.1 Natronohydrobacter sp. | reverse complement strand
GTGTCGCTCGGCGAAACGTGCGTCGATCATTGCAGCCAGTTCCGGGTCAGCGGCTGCAGCCTCACCTATTGCAATGTACTCGTCCACGGTGATGTCAGGCGTCTCTTCGACGACCGTCAGGATTGCAGCATCAGCCTCCTGAACGATCTGCATTTGAGCATCCTCATCAGTCGTTTGCTCGAGTTGTGCCATATAGGTCTGACGCGTTTGAGCGACTGCAAGCGCTGCCGTGATGAAAGCATCAACCTTGTTTTCATCCGCAACAAGTTCGGCGCCCTCCACATGCTCTTGTGCACTGACATTGGGCGCCAGAAGCGGCGAAGTTGCCAAGACAGTGGCAAGCAGCGTTGTGCTTAGAAGGGTGTGCAGTTTCATATATCTCTCCTGTATGTTGCGCGCGGGAGTTTGTATCTTCCGCGTCGCCAAGAGACCTAAGGTGCGTTTTCACCGAATGCAAATGTATCGGCATTTTTTTGCTTATTTATCATTTATTTAGAGCGCGTATCTCATGCAATGTCAGCGCCCAAGCATCTTGATTCCGCGCGACAGGCCATCCAGCGTCATTGGCACCATGCGGCCTTCGAAAATCTCGGAAACCATATTGATTGACTGTGTGTGGCGCCAATTCGCTTCGGGTGTGGGATTGATCCAGAGATGGTCGGGCCACTGTGCACGCGCACGCCTGAGCCAGCGCTCTCCCGATTCCTCGTTCCAATGCTCATTGGCACCGCCCGGATAGAGTATTTCATAGGGTGACATAGCCGCATCTCCGACAAAGATGCATTTCCAATCGCTGCCATAACTGCGCAACAGATCCCATGTTGGCAGGCGCTCGGTCCAGCGTCTTGCATTGTCGCGCCAGACGGATTCATAAAGGCAGTTGTGAAAGTAATAATACTCGAAATGCTTGAATTCGGATTTCGCCGCGCTGAAAAGTTCTTCCACAGCACGGATATGGTCATCCATGGAGCCGCCGATATCAAGCAAAAGCAGAACCTTGACTGCGTTTCGTCGCTCTGGTCTGGTTCGAACATCCAACCAACCCTGTTCCGCGGTCGAACGGATCGTGCCATCTAGATCGAGTTCTTCCTGCGCGCCATCTCGGGCCCATTTGCGTAAGCGTTTAAGTGCAATCTTTATGTTGCGGGTGCCCAGCTCCACTTTGTCGTCCAGATTTCGGAATTCGCGTTTATCCCACACCTTTACAGCACGACGATGGCGTGAACCGTCCTGGCCTATGCGTATGCCTTCCGGGTTATATCCATAGGCGCCAAAAGGTGAGGTGCCTGCAGTCCCGATCCATTTATTCCCGCCCTGATGGCGATCCTTTTGCTCTGCCAATCTCTTTCGCAGTGTCTCCATCAGTTTGTCGAAGCCGCCCAAAGCCTCGATCTGGGCGCGCTCCTCTTGTGATAAGTGTTTTTCTGCCATCTTCTTTAACCAGTCAGTCGGCAGGTTTACCGCGTCCAATATCTGATCGAGGCTTATATCTTCGAGACCCTTGAAGCTATGCGCGAACGCGCGGTCGAAGCGGTCGAGATGGCGCTCGTCTTTCACCATCGCTGTGCGGGCGAGATAGTAGAAGCCTTCGATATCGTATGTCACGAGTCCGCTCTGGACCGCTTCCAGAAACGCAAGAAATTCCCGAAGCGTTACCGGGACAGCATGATCACGCAGCGACTGAAAGAAGGAGAGAAACATTTATCTCAAAGGATTTTTTCGATTCCGATGGTTACGAAAAGACCGATAAGCCCCCCAAGAATGCCACCCACGGCAGCATATTGCGCTATATCCTTTCGGTCGCCGTTGCGTTGCCGCGATGAACGAACACCCCACATTGCACCAGCGATAGCGCCCAGAATAACAATCATTCTCTACAGTTCCTTCATTGGATCAAAGCTTTGATTTCGGCGCGTCTACTATCTGCGGCTTCCTGTGATCCGAAGCCGAAAAGTGCGTAGGGCAGCGATTCGCGCCGTAATCTTTCGGCTTCTGCTACGCGCCCCGTCCGCTCCAGCGCTTGAGCGCGCAGGAGCATGAGTGTTGCAACAAGTGCGCCATTCTCACTGCGACGCGCAGGCTCGATTGCAGATTGGGTCAGGCGCAACACAATCGCATCTTGCCCGGAGGCGAGCGCCTGTGCAGCCAAATGCATTTCTACATGCGCACGCGGGACGGAACCTCCAGGACGAGAGCCATAAATTGAGGCAGCCGTTGCCAGGGCATCCAGCGCCTGCACACCTTCGCCCGGTGGGGCAAAGCGCGCAGCAAGAAAGAGGTTGAATGCGAGCCTCTCATCGCGCCAACCTTCATTCAAGGCGATCCGCAAAGCGGCTTGCGCAAATGAAAAACTCTGCCTGCGGCTTCGCGCACCCAGAGCCTCTTCAATCGCGACTGTCCATGCGCGAGGAGTTGGAAGCGGATCGATAGGTATATTTGCGCTCGCGCGTGTGCCGCGCGGGTTTAGTTGGGCAAGGATCCTCGGCAGTCGCTGCGCTACCTCGTTTCTGCTCATGCCGGAACTAAGCGAGGGATGCGTCCAGACCCTCAGCACCAGCATGTCGAAACCCGTCAGTACTGATTGGAAGTTATCATCGTTGAAGACCGTTTCGCCAATTCGGAACAGGTCATTCAGTGGCCCCATGGCTTGGGCTACTTCTTCATGAAGGCAATCTCGCATCTCTTGCACTGTGCTATCTGCCGGAGCGATAACCAGCGCCTTTTCGCGTTCGATTACCCGCGCCCAGTCCAATCTGTCTGATCTCGGTGCGGCCCGGAACTCATCCCAGCTCGAGATATTCGGGAGCACAAAACAAGCGGCGTCCGGAACCAGCCGCCGCATCTCCGTGCGCGGCACAAATTCGACAACGATTTGTGCAGGGCCTGCATCGACCCGTCGAATGTCGATACCTGCTTCGGAGCGCAGCCGAAACAACAGTCTTTCTGTCTCTATCGCTGCGAGTGGTGGCAGACTACCGGAAAGGCGCAAAGAAACCGGCTCCTCGAACCGGGAAAAATGCGGGATCTCACGCCCCGATTCCAACCTGAAACCAAGTTCAAGTATATCCTCAGCTATCTGAAAATTGCTGCGCTCTGTCGGCAAGGGCCGTGGCGCGCCGAAGAGGGCTGCGGAACTGATTGCGCGTGACTGCACGGACAGATCGATCCTTGGCGCTGGCTCCATATCCGGAGCCGCACAAGCCACCAACGCACTGAGCCCTGCAAAAATGAAGAAAACTCTCATTGCGGGCGCTGATACTTTAGAAATGGGGTCAGCATCCCGACCTGGTCGTAGAGCTTGCGCGCAGTGTGATTGAAATCCTGTGTGAGCCAATAGACATATGGCGCACCGCGCTTATCTGCGTCAGCATAGACAGCCTCTATCAAAGCGCGCGCAATGCCCGTGCCGCGCGCTCGCGGCTGCGTAAAGAGGTCTTGCAGGTAAATCACGCCCTCCGGCTTCCAGCAATGCGCGTGGTGGATGAAATGCACGATCCCGAGAAGTTCACCCGCCTGATCCGCCACAAGGCAGCGAGGGTGGTGCTCACCTTCAGTGAAGAAAGCATCGAAGGTCGCATCGTAAATTCCCTGCGGGAGTTCGGTTTTATAGAAGGCCAGATAGTCCTTCCAAAGCAGGGCCCATTGCCCGCGATCGTTTGGGTGGAGCTTGCGTATCTCGAAGGTCATGCGATCCCCTACCGCCCCTGCCTGCGCGCCATGAAAGCCAACCGCTCGAACAGATGCACGTCCTGCTCGTTTTTCAGTAATGCACCATAGAGTTTGGGTAATGCATTCACCCCGTCACGTTTCAGGTCTTCTGGCGAAAGATCCTCGGCCAGTAACAGTTTCAACCAGTCCAGAACCTCTGATGTGGAGGGTTTCTTTTTCAGCCCGGGCGTCTCACGCAATTCGTAGAATTGTGTGAGTGCTGCCGCCAATAGCGCTGGCTTGATCGCCGGGAAATGCACTTCGACGATTGCCTTCAGCGTTTCGGGATCCGGAAAGCGGATATAGTGGAAAAAGCAGCGTCGCAAAAAAGCATCCGGCAAATCTTTTTCATTGTTCGAGGTGATGATCACGATCGGGCGCTGCTTTGCCCGGATGGTCTCACCGGTCTCATATACAAAGAACTCCATCTTATCGAGTTCCTGGAGCAGGTCATTGGGAAATTCGATATCGGCTTTGTCAATCTCGTCAATCAACAACACTACGCGGGAATCGGCCTCGAAAGCCTGCCAGAGCTTTCCCTTGCGGATGTAATTGCGCACATCGTTCACGCGCGGGTCGCCAAGCTGGCTGTCGCGCAGGCGCGAGACTGCATCGTATTCGTAAAGTCCCTGTTGAGCCCGCGTGGTGGATTTGATCGACCATTCGATCATCGGCAAGTCAAGCGAGGTCGCGATCTGCACTGCTAATTCGGTTTTGCCAGTTCCCGGCTCTCCCTTGACCAGCAGCGGGCGTTGCAGGGTGACAGCGGCATTGACGGCCACTTGCAGGTCATCGCTAGCAATGTAGTTCTTCGTAGAGGTAAATCGCATCGCTGTCCCTGATAAATCAATGCGCGGTCAAAAAGCGCGTGTCTGCAGCAACCTAGCCTGCCCCCGAGAGCGCGGCAAGGTATGAGGGCGACAACTTCTGGGATTGCACATGCAGCGCTATATGAAAAGGCGTGACAATTGCGGGTGCATCCGCTATCCGGCGCGTAGAGTGCGGGATATAGGTGAATCAAGATGGGAAACCTCAACACTTATGATCCGCTTGAGACACAGGAGCGGGGCATGAAACCAGAAGTATTTCTTCCGGAAGATTATCGACCAGCCGAAGACGAACCTTTCATGAATGAGCGCCAGCTTGAGTACTTCCGCCGCAAGCTAATCGTTTGGAAGGAAGATATCCTCAAGGGAAGTCAGGAAACGCTCGCGGAACTCGCCAATTCCAGTCGCAACATTCCCGATGTGGCCGATCGCGCTTCGGAAGAGACTGACAGGGCCCTGGAATTGCGCACCCGTGATCGCCAGCGCAAACTCATTTCGAAGATTGATGCTGCTTTGCGCCGCATAGAGAACGGCGAGTTCGGTTATTGCGAAGCGACGGGTGAGAGAATATCGCTCAAACGTCTGGATGCACGTCCAATCGCCACCATGACCTTGCAGGCGCAGGAAGCGCATGAACGTAACGAGCGCGTCCACCGCGACGATTAAGCGCCTTGCTGATCCGGCAAAAATGCAATGAACAGAGAAACACCGGGCGCGTAATTGGCCCGGTGTTTTAGTATATCAAGGTTAGTGAATGCGGCTTTCCGGGCTTGAAGTGATCGTTATCGGGGGCGGCGTGGCGGGGCTTGCTGTCTCGGCGGCACTTCTGCAACGTGGTGCCTCTGTGTGCCTGCTTGAACAGGCTGGAGGATTTTTGGAGGTAGGCGCCGGGATCCAGATCAGCCCGAATGGCGCGCGGGTTGTTGGGGCATTGGGCCAGGGCCGGGCGTTGGAGGCAGTTAGCTTGCGTAGCAACGCTGTTGTGCTGCGCGAGGGCAGGAAGGGCACAAGTGTGCTGCGTCTTGGTCTCCCGCATTGCGGCCCCGGATTTCACCTGATCCACCGTGCAGATCTCATTTCTGTGCTGGAAGGAGGATGCAACGGGCTTGAAACGCGCTTTGTCGCCCGTGCAAGTGAAGTTTTTTTGCAAGGCTCACGCCCATCGGTTGCTCTTGAAGGGGGAGAAAAGCTTTCAGCGGATCTTCTGCTCGGCGCAGACGGGCTGCATTCTGTATTGCGCCCCGCTCTGAACCCGGCAAGCCTGGCAAAAACCTTTTTCACCGGACAGGTTGCTTGGCGCGCGCTGATCCCCTGTGAACCAGATGCTGCGCCGGAGGCGCAGGTCTTCATGGGGCCCGGGCGGCATCTTGTGAGCTATCCATTGCGGGAAGGTGCGCTGCGAAACATCGTGGCCGTTGAGGAGCGCCGCGACTGGGTGCAAGAGGGGTGGCATCATCCCGACTCCCCGACGAATCTGCGCGCAGCCTTTAAGGGCTTTGGTGGCCCGGTGCCCGACTGGTTGGCGCAAGTCGAGCAACTGTGGCTTTGGGGCCTCTTTCGACATGAGGTTGCGAATTACTGGCATGGGGATCACGCGGCGCTTCTGGGTGATGCGGCACATCCGACATTACCGTTCATGGCGCAGGGGGCTAACATGGCGTTGGAGGATGCATTCGTGCTGGCGCGGATGCTCGAGCTTTCGTCTGACATGCCATCAGCGCTGGCCGGCTATCAGAAAGCCCGCCAAGCTCGCGTGATCCGCGTGGTAGAGGCTGCCAACAGCAATGCACGCAACTATCATCTGCGCCCGCCATTGGCGCAGATTGCGCATCAGGTATTGCGTATGGGCAGCAAGTTCTTTCCTGGCGCGCCTTTGCGCAAATTTGACTGGATCTATGATCATGATGTCACACAGACGTGAAAACAGATGACTTCTGTGGCTGGGAATACCAGATGATAGAAGTGGTGATGGGACGGGGCAGAGAATGGATAGTGACCAGATCATGCGGCTGATCTATCTGGGCGTCTGGGGGACAGTCCTGATCAGCTATTTCTTGATTGCGCGCACGCAGAATATCGGCCAGAGCCTGCGGCATCTCATCTTGTGGGGGCTGATCATTGTGGGCGTTGCCGCAGGCTATGGTCTCTGGCAAGATTTTACACGCGATAACAGTATAACCGTTGCTGGCGATGGTTCAGTTGTATTGTGGGCCGGACGCAATGGGCATTTTCATATTGAGCTTGGCGTAAATGGTACTCCTGTCGATTTTATCATCGACACTGGCGCCTCTGATCTTGTGCTCTCGCAGGCAGATGCGGCGCGGGTCGGGATCGACCCGCAGAGCCTCGCCTATCTTGGGCGCGCGCGCACTGCCAACGGAACTGTCGGGATTGCCCGCGTCACAATTGAAGAGGTCGTGCTTGCGCATGGCGATCTTGAAATCCGCGACCAGAACGTTTCGGCGTTTGTCAATGAGGGCGAGCTGGACATTTCCCTGTTGGGAATGGGCTATCTGCGACGCTATGCGCGCATCGCCATCGAAGGCGACAGACTTATCCTTGAGCGATAATGCACACAGGCGCAATCTGCTTGTCTGACCGCCCCCCGGACGATAGGACGAAGTGAAAGTGACCCAGAGGACCGACAATGCCCGATGATCTGATCAATTCCTTTATGACAGGCCCCGATGAGCAGGGTCGTTTCGGCATCTATGGTGGCCGCTTCGTCTCGGAAACGCTGATGCCGCTGATCCTTGAACTGGAAGCGGAGTATGAGCGAGCCAAGACAGATCAGAGTTTCTGGGCACAGATGGATGATCTTTGGACGCATTATGTTGGTCGCCCGTCGCCGCTATATTTTGCTGAAAGGCTTACCGAACACTGCGGTGGTGCCAAAATCTATCTCAAGCGCGACGAGCTGAACCATACCGGCGCGCATAAGATAAACAATGTGCTGGGCCAGATCCTGCTTGCCATGCGGATGGGCAAGACCCGCATTATCGCCGAGACTGGGGCAGGGCAGCATGGTGTGGCCACGGCCACTGTCTGCGCGCGCTTCGGGTTGAAATGCGTAGTCTATATGGGCGCGCATGATGTCGAGCGACAGGCTCCTAACGTGTTCCGGATGAGACTCTTGGGCGCCGAAGTTGTGCCGGTGCGCTCGGGTCGCGGCACACTCAAGGATGCTATGAATGATGCGCTGCGCGATTGGGTCACGAATGTGCGCGATACATTTTATTGCATTGGCACTGTGGCCGGTCCACACCCCTATCCGGCAATGGTGCGCGATTTCCAGTCGATCATAGGCAAGGAGACACGGGAGCAACTCATGGCGCGTGAAGGGCGACTGCCCGACACGATCATTGCCGCGATTGGTGGCGGCTCGAATGCGATGGGGCTGTTTTACCCGTTCCTCGATGACAAGAGCGTAGCCATCATCGGCGTGGAAGCCGGGGGCAAGGGCGTTGATGACCGGATGGAACACTGCGCATCACTTACAGGCGGGCGTCCGGGTGTGCTGCATGGCAACCGGACCTATCTGCTGCAGGATGAGGATGGTCAGATCCTTGAGGGTCATTCAATTTCGGCAGGGCTCGATTATCCTGGTATCGGGCCGGAACATGCATGGCTCAAGGATATCGGGCGCGCGGAGTATGTTTCAATAACGGATGACGAAGCGTTAAGTGCCTTCCAGACAAGCTGTGCGCTGGAGGGTATCATACCGGCACTGGAGCCGAGCCATGCGTTGGCACATGTTCTCAAGATTGCGCCAGAGTTGCCGCGGGATCATCTTCTGGTCATGAATATGTGCGGACGCGGAGACAAAGATATCTTCACTGTCGCCAAGCATCTGGGCTTTGATATGGGGCACAAACTATAGTTTATTCATATTAAATAAACTGAATATCGATAGATCAAAGCCCCGAAAAAACCTACCAAGCTTCGGGTCATGTCGAATGTGACCCCGCGCGTATTGGTGTTCGCGTGCTTTCCAGTTTGCCAGTTGATTTCGGAGTCGATGCCCATTTTGTCAGGCCATGTAGCAGGTGCCTCAAGTTAAGTAGCGGGCTGACAAACCTTTCGCAAAGGCGCCCGAGGGCAGGGGAACGCATTTGCCGGTGAATGGCATAGCGTTGAGTAACGAGTATACAGAGTATGACTGCAGCGCACGACTTGGTGCGTGTGCTGCAGTTTTTTGTATTGCGCAGATTTGTGGTAAGCGAGTTACTCCAACTCATGTGGATCAATAGCCGAGGCTTCGGGGTGATTTGTTTGGCGCTGCTCATCTCGGCGCCTACAGCGGGCTATACAGAAGACCATCGGATTACATCAGAAATGGTCAAGGTTGCGCTGGAGCATCAAGGGTATCAGGTGGTAACGGTAACGCGAACTTTGCTCGGGCGCATGCGCTTTGTAGCTTCGCGTGAACAGGTTTGGCGTGAAATCATATTGGACAATTCGTCAGGACAAGTCTTGCGCGATTACGCGGTTGAGTTCACAGCTCCGCGCATACCTGCTGAAGGTCAAGATGGGATGCCGCGTGGCGGTACGCTTATTACGACAGAACCACTTCTGGAATTTATCAATTAGCAACAGACTGCTGCGCAAGCTTACGATCAGATTTTTTTGTGCGCGGGTCAAGCAAAGGGGGCTTGGTGAAATTCAGATTTGTTTTTCCGCTTATGATTCTGGTTCAAGCAGTGGGCGCACTTTTCTTTATCAGCGATATTGCAATGTCGCTTCTTGGAATTGAACGTGAGCCATTGGACTGGCAGCGCCGCGAGATCCTCGAGATTGGAGCAGCCATTGCGCTTCTGATCGGTTTGGTTATGTCAGCAGCACTGCTAACTCAATCACAGCGCCGCCTTGGTCGAGCGGAAGCACAACTAGAGCGCGCTTCGGGTGCCTTCATGGAGGTTTTGCAACAACATTTTTCTCAATGGGGTCTGACACCTGCTGAACGCGACGTTGCATTCTTTGTCCTCAAAGGCTTCTCAACCCTCGAAATATCTCGTTTCAGGAACACTTCGGAAGGAACAGTCAAAGCCCAGACAAACGCGATCTACCGCAAAGCTGGTGTAAGTGGTCGCGGGCAATTGATGAGCATCTTTATCGACGATTTGCTGACAGACTCTTTGGGGCAGTCTAAAGACGAACCGAAATAGCTTAGCGATCGCCTATCTTATCGCCATGCGCGTGGGTTGCGCAGGAAGGCTTCAACCGAATCCAACGTCTCAACATCGAAATCCGTTCCGCGACGTGCCTCGGCCAGCACATCCCACCATGTGCACAGATAGTGCAAGCGGACACCGTGCTCCGCAAGGCGTGGTTCGGTCTCTGGAAAAATGCCATAGTAAAAGATGACGGCGGTATGTGCACATTCTGCGCCAGTTTCGCGGATTGCATCCACGAAACTCAGCTTTGATCCACCGTCGGTTGTCAAATCCTCAACAAGCAACACGCGTTGCCCCTCGGACATCGCACCTTCAATCCGCGCATTCCGCCCGTAGCCCTTCGGTTTTTTGCGCACATAGGTCATCGGTAATGCCATACGTTCGGCAACAAGTGCTGCAAAGGGGATGCCGGCGGTCTCGCCGCCTGCAATATTGTCAAAAGCTTCTAGGCCTGCGTCCTCCATTACGCGACAGGTCAGGAAGTCCATAAGCGATGAGCGGATTCGGGGGAAGCTGATGAGTTTGCGACAATCGATATAGGTGGGAGCCTTCAAGCCGCTGGCAAAAGTGAACGGCTCTGAAGCGTTGAAATGCACGGCTTTAATATCAAGAAGCATCCGTGCAGTGAGCCGGGCAACAGTGTCGCGATCTGGATAAGTGCTTGGGATCATTGGCTTGAGCCTTTCTGTATTTCACTCGGATGAGCCTTGGAATCCGTGATTCGATTCCATACCACTACCTTGTCCGAGCCCTTAGCCTGCTGAGGATAAAACCCATCATCAATAAGCTTACGCCATAGCTTTGCGCAATCAGCCAGGGGAATGAATTGCGGGTGCATTTCGACGATTAGCCTGCGTACAGATTGCAGCGAAAGGCCCGGTAGCAAGTCTGCCTCTGCTCCCTCTATATCGACAACCATGATCGTTGGTCTGAATTCTGCAAGCAGGTCGGGAATGCTGACACACGGTAATTTGACACTGGTCGACATGGGCGATCCTGTCACCTGTGAGGAAGCCCAGAAATCACCTTCAATATTAAACTCGGTGTAACCTTCATGCAAAGCGGCAACCCCACTGATGGCCTGTGCTGTGCAGTTGTTACGCTTGAAATTCTCCATGATCAGAGGGGCAAGCGAAGGATTGGCTTCAATCGAAACAAATGGAACTTCGGGTTGTCTCTGATTGGCCCAACATGCCATTGCGCCAAGGCCTGTCCCGAGCTCCAGCACACGATCATGTGGCATCAAATTTGCCAATAGGGCATTTCGTTCATGGATCTCGTACAAGCCGCGCGCGAGCGAGAGGATTATTTTGGGAGAGACCAACTCCCGAGGCACGCTCAAGGAAAGCCCCATGGCATCAATCTCGTCACTTTGAAGCGCCCGAAGCAGAGCATGTATCCAAAGTGGTTGGTCACGCCTTGAAGATAGTGCTTTGAGAGTATCGAGAACGGGCTCAACCACACCGAGCCGAAGACTCAGGATCACTTCAGACAATGCCAACTGATCGTTGCTTGGGAACTTGGTCCTTGCTTTTTTGCAAATTGACAATGCGGCTTGATCCGCACGCATGGTCTGTAATGCTAAAACCTGTTTTGCGAAAGAAGCAGCGTCTTTATTATCAGTCGCGCGCCATTCGTTGAGGAGATCAACAGCATCGGATGGGCGGTTCATCCTCATCATTTGCTGTGCCAACCCTCTAGGCAATTCAACGGATATCTCGAGCCGTTGCGCCCGCTGGTAGAGAGCGTTCACGTCGTCGAATCTGCACTGATCAACCTGCCAGGTCAGCGCAGCATCGACACATTCGGGAGGGATCTGCGCAAGTGTTTTATCCTGTAGCTGTTCGAGCATTTCTGCCAAGGCTTGAAAATGCCCTGATCTGAGCAAATCCTGTGCAGAATTCTTGGGCGCATCTTGGCAAGCGCTCATTGAACAACGCGCCAGAAAAGTGGAAATCCGGGATCGAAAACGGTGACCGGGCCAGCATCGGTTTCGATTTTTGCCGGATACTCAACGGGGCTGTCTGACTTAACCAGTGTGATAGTGTCGCTGTTTACGGGTAGCCCGTAGAAACCGGGTCCGTTTCGTGATGTAAACCGTTCAAGGTTTTGCAGCGCGCTGCCGTTTTCAAAGACATGCGCGAGGATCGAGAGTGTGTTTGTCGCGGTGAAACAGCCAGCACACCCGCAAGCGGATTCTTTCGCGTCATCCGTATGGGGAGCGCTATCTGTGCCGTGGAAAAACCGTTTGTCACCCGAAATAGCAGCATTCACGAGCGCCTGCCGGTGACGTTCGCGCTTTGCGACTGGCAAGCAGTAGTAATGAGGCTTGATACCGCCCACGAGGATATGGTTGCGATTAATCACCAGATGATGCGTCGTGATCGTAGCCGCAAGGTTTTCAGGTTGGTCTTGTACATAGGCTACGGCATCGGCGGTGGTGATATGCTCCATGACCACCTTCAAGCCCTGGAACTTTTGGCGAATTGGGTCGAGTACGCGGTCGATGAACACTGCCTCGCGATCAAAAATATCGATCTCGGAGTCAGTGACTTCTCCATGACACAGGAGAGGGATACCGTTCTCGGCCATCGCCTCAAGCACCGGGTATACATTTTCAAAATTCACAACGCCCGAGGCCGAGTTCGTGGTTGCGCCAGCCGGATAGAGTTTGACGGCAGAGATGATCCCACCCTTGTGGGCTGCGACAACATCGGCTGGGTCAGTATCCTCAGTCAGATAAAGCGTCATCAAGGGAATGAAATCTGCGCTCGTAACGGCCAGAATGCGCTCTCGATATGCCGTTGCATCTGCGCTTGTGACAACAGGTGGAACGAGATTCGGCATGATGATGGCGCGCGCAAAATGCCGTGCCGTTTCAGGGGCGATCCCTGCAAGCATCGCACCGTCACGCAGGTGCAGATGCCAGTCATCGGGGCGGGGGATGGTTATGCTCTGGCTCATGACTTTTCCCTATAAGAGAATCATGGTCCTGATCCAGATGGATTCGTGTCTAGTCCTGCATCTCATCCAGCCGATCTTGCATGCTGGCAAGCGTGCGCCGCAAAGCACGGCTGTCGTGCCGGGCGAGGGCATGTTGCGCAGCTATGACAGTTAGTGCAGGGTGGTTGCGCTCCACCGTCCGGCTGACAAGCGCGCGCAGATACGCCCCATCTTCACGGCGCCGGCGCATCATATCGGCAAACCGTGCCGGCGAAAGGCGTCCGCGGATTGCGGCCTCGATCAGAAGATCGACAAGTCGCATCCGATCAAGTGCAGCGACTGTCTCCTCGCCAAAGGCCGGACAACGCATCATCGTTACAAATGGTTTTCGGAAGAGCGCGGCATGCATCGCATCATGCATTTGTGCCGGATCATATATAACAAACGCATTGCGCGCACCGTCCAACATATCTGGAGCATATCCGAAGCGGCTACGAAAATCCAATCGGCGCTGCCACGTGAAACGGTGCTCCCAAGGTACGATTTCAGGATCAAGGGTGGCTTGGGGTGCGATTGCAAGGACAGTCGCCCCCGGTGCGGCGAGACTGAACGTACATGCGGCATAGCCCTGAGGCCCGGTCCCGAAAAAAAGAACGCGCCTGAAACTGTCGAAGAAACTCGTATCTATCTGCGCGTCAAAGAAATCCAGAACCTCACTGTCACGGTAGAAGCGATTTTCACGTGCAAGAATCGTGAGGCAGGACCAGCCGTGACGATGTGCTATTCCCAAGGCGCGGGGGCAATGGTCAGGTGATTGTGCCCGGATTTCTCCGATAACCTCGAAACTCACCAACAGCGTGTCATCGCCATCGGCAAAAAACGCTGCATGATGGGCCCCTAGCGGTGTGAAAGCACCCAACTCGTCTGCGATTTCGTCAAGGCGGGCGAGCCATTCAGCCTCAGTTTGTGCTGTTTTAAGGTCGATTTCGCTGAAAATATCCATCATTTCGGCTCTGCCCAAGTTTTGACACATTGCCACAACACCGAATTGCATTGGCCTTGCCGCATAGCCTCCATACTGTATCTTCGTCGCGGCTGGCCTCAAGCTCTTGGCAACCAAATTGTGGCAAGAAGAAGGCAGATTAGAAATTATCACTCTCGGGTGTTTCCACAATAGGTGGAATAAACAGAAATTCTGTTGACTGTTTTCTTTCTGATGCGCGGCTCATTGACCCAGATCAATGTGCCCAAGACAAAAAAATCGTTAGTCTAGAGTCATGTTTTCGTCATCGCATCTTAATGCTAACGAAAGCACTTTCCTCCCTGTCCCGCTTGTGCGCGGGCCGACTAGACCACCTCGATTAACGAGGTGGTTTTTTCTTTTGGGGGGAAGGGTATCCTTGCTGACGGCTGGCTTCCTCCATCTTGCCGAAGCTGAGTATGAGTTGCATAATGGGGGCAAATGGGAGGAGAGGAATGAGCAGCCCCGACCCGACGCCATGGCGTGACCAGCTCTCGAAAGCATTATGCGCGGCTGCGATAAGTGTGTTCGCAGCAATTGCGTCTACAGCTTCAACCCAGGCAGAGATGATTTCAGGCTCTGAGAATCCGGAATTTCGTGATGCGCTGGCATCGTGGCTCGACGGAGACGATCTTGCTTCCGTCCCCCGCCTCGCAGCATTGGCGCAGGAAGAAGAAAACATCGCGGCAAGAAACTTGCTCGGGTTGATAGACAAGAGAGCGTCTCTTCAGGGGCCGGATCTCATCGCACTTAGTCGTGAAGAACGTATCGCGCTCTTGAGGGCGCCCGGCGGCATATCGGGCCGGAACTGGATAAGCCATATTGTCGAGGAAAGTGAACTGGCCCGGCTCTGGGAGTCACTTTGGCAACTACGCGGCGGCACCGAGATCGCCGAACGCTTTGCCGAATTAGGTGAAATGCGCGCGGCCAGAGAAACGCTTCTTGTTCTGATCAGCCGCTTTGAAACTGGCTTCAACTCAGAGCTTCGGGCACAGTCATGGTTTCCGGAAAGCCTGATGCATCTGACCGAGACACGCACATACGATCCGGCAGAGGCCGATCAGCGCCCGCCGGGTGATCCGATACGCAGATTTGCCGGATTAACTGTTGCCGAAGAAGAGTTGAAGGATTGGCTTTCCCTTAGCCCCTATGCTTTGCCTCTGCGTGTCGCATGTGCGCAAAAATGCCCTGAAACGAAAGAGAAATGCACACTGGCCCTCTATCTTGCCCTGGATGGTTATAGCACGCTTTTGCTGTTGGGCAGTCCCATCGCCGCGCTCATTCCCGAGCCGGAGTTTGCGCAGAGTCAACGCTCCATTAATGCCGTTGCACGCCGGATCATGCTCAAGCATTCGGCGCGAACACGGCAAAGTCTGTTGCGTCAGACAGACCGGATAGATGAATGCGCCGTCTCTTGGCTGCGTGAAGAATTTCAGCGCTATTACCCCAAACCAAGAGAGACACCCACTGTTTCGGATTGAATGCCGACTATGCTGCAGCCTGAAGCACACGCGCCAGTGAGCACCATGCCTCAAGCTCGATTTCCTCTGCACGCGCTGTTGGCCGGATACCGGCCTTTTCCAATACCGCCTCAATATTAGAGTGCTGTCCCCTTAGACTAGCGCGCAGCATCTTTCTTCGCTGGTTGAAGCCGGCGGCGACAACTCGTTCCAATATTCGAGGATCAGCGGGGTATCGTGGGGCAGGGAGGCGCGTTATATGAACAACGGCAGAACTCACCTTGGGTGGCGGTGTAAAGGCTTCGGGGGGTAGGTTCAGAACAATCCTTGCGTCTGCACGCCACTGCACCATTATCGCCAGCCTGCCATACGCCTTGGAACCTGGCCTCGCTACAATCCGTTCAGCTACTTCGCGCTGGAACATCAAAGTTAGGCTTTCCCAGAACGGTGGCCAGTTTGTTGGTGTCATCCAGCGGATCAGCAACTCCGTGCCCACGTTGTAGGGAAGATTTGCCACCACTTTTACAGGAGATGTCAGGTGTTCCAGAGGATCCACATCGAGAGCATCGCCACTGATGATCTGCAGTCGGCCCGGATAGGCTGTCGCGATTTCTTTCAACGCAGGCAGACATCGCACGTCCTTCTCGATTGCCAAAACCTTACGCGCGCCCTCGGCCAGAAGCCCGCGCGTTAGCCCCCCCGGACCCGGACCGATTTCCAGAACATCTGTCTTTGTCAGATCCCCCGCAGCCCTCGCAATTCTGGCGGTAAGATTGAGATCGAGCAGAAAATTCTGACCAAAACTTTTTTTGGCGCGCAACTCATATGCGCGGATCACATCGCGTAAGGGCGGAAGGTCATCTATCATGTGCGCCGCCGCGCGATTTGGTCAGCGAGCCGAACCGCTGCAATCAGTGATGATGGGTCCGCGATACCCTTGCCTGCAATATCATATGCTGTGCCGTGATCAGGTGACGTCCGAATGAAAGGCAGGCCCAAAGTCACATTCACCCCAGTTGCGAAATCAATTGTCTTTATCGGGATGAGCGCCTGATCATGATACATACATATCGCGGCATCATAACGCGCTCTGGCAGCAGCATGGAACATAGTGTCAGCAGACAACGGCCCTTCCAGCATGATCCCTTCTGAGCGGAGCTTTTCCAGGACCGGCAGGATCAAGGTAATCTCTTCCTGTCCGATTGTTCCGTTCTCACCGGCATGCGGATTGAGCCCCGCCACCGCCAAGCGAGGCTGTGAAATGGCGAAATCCCGTCGCAATGCCTCATAGGTTAACCGCACGCTCCGTTCCAGAAGTGGCGCTGAAAGCGCGTTTTGCACCTCTGCCAGAGGCACGTGAATAGTCACCGGCACGACCCGCAATTCGGGGCAGACCAACATCATAGCAACCGATGCCCCACCAGCAAGTTGAGCGAGATATTCAGTGTGTCCGGGAAAGCCGAATCCAGCACCGCGCTTGAGCGCTGCCTTGTTGATCGGACAAGTTACAAGGCCAGAGGCTGCCCCTGATTGAACCAGCGCAACTGCTCGCGCGATGACATCAATGACAGCTGGGGCATGCGCGTTGTCCGGTTTCCCCGGCTGCGCAGCGGTTGCAAAAGAATGCGGCAAAACCGGCAAAGCCTTTTCAGATACGTTACCAGCTTCCGAGAGGTTTTCAATTGCTTCCCAACGCGACTGCGCTGGTAGATGAGCAGGGTCTCCAATCCAGACAAAGGGAATGGAGGCACCGAGCGCTTCCCAAGCAGCGACCGAGATCTCCGGGCCGATTCCGGCAGGATCGCCACAGCTCATCACGAGCGGCTTCATGTGTTCCATCATCATCCCGTCAGAACTAGGCCAGCCCGATCTGAGCATCGACAGCGTATAATCGATTGGAGACGTACACGTTTATCTGCGGCCTTTCCAGATCCAGCCACCGCCAAATACACGCGTACCCTCCGGCGCATAGAACACGCAGGCTTGGCCCGGGCTGACCCCTTCTTCGGGGTTTAGTAACTCCACCTCTGCTTCCTGTTCCGAAATCGGCCGAATAACTGCCGGGGCAGGTGGACGGGTCGAGCGAAGCTTTACCTCCAGTTCCCATTCCGTTCTTGAAGTGAAAGCGGCGTCACCAAGCCAGTTGATCTCGCGTATGGGAACGCGGCGGGTAGCGAGTGCCGCCTTTGGGCCAACAACTACACAGCGCGATTCAGGATCTAGGCGAACAACATAAAGCGGTTCGGAAAGGCCACCGATTCCCAGCCCTTTGCGCTGACCGATCGTATAATGAATGACGCCATGATGTTGTCCCAGAACGTGCCCCTCAAGATCAACAATATCACCGGGATCGGCTGCACCGGGGCGCAGTTTCTCGATCACGCGTGCGTAGTTTCCGTCTGGCACAAAACAGATATCCTGACTGTCAGGTTTGTCTGCCACACTTAAACCATGCCGCGCAGCAAGTGCGCGTGTTTCTGCTTTGGTTTCCAGATGGCCAAGCGGGAACCGCAAATACTCGAGCTGCTCGCGCGTCGTGGAAAACAAGAAATAACTCTGGTCGCGAACTGGGTCAGCGGCACGATGTAATTCCGGGCCGGCTGGACCCATCTTGCGCTGAATATAGTGCCCGGTTGCCATGCAATCTGCCCCGAGATCACGGGCTGTTTCCAGCAGGTCGCGGAATTTGACGCGCTCATTACATCTTATGCACGGAACAGGTGTAGCACCCGCAAGATAAGCGTCGGCGAACTCGTCGATCACAGATTCGCGGAAATGCGATTCGTAATCCAGAACATAATGGGGAAAACCCATTTCTTCAGCCACGCGGCGCGCATCATGAATATCGCGTCCGGCACAGCATGCCCCCTTCTTCGCCAGCGCTGCCCCGTGGTCATATAGTTGCAGTGTCACACCCACGACATCATATCCCTCACGCGCCAACTCTGCCGCAACGACAGAGCTATCGACGCCCCCCGACATAGCCACGACCACGCGTGTTTCTGCGGCGGGTTTGGGCAGGCCAAGCGAATTCAGGATCGGATCATAGGGCATTCTGCATCTCCGGAGAATGATCGAAATATAGGAAAATTCTTTGTATTCTCAAGTGAACAAAAACCGCGCAGTCAACGTGACGTTAATAACAACACGCAATTCTGGATTCATCTGTGGGAAATGGGTGAAGAAGGAATTACCAGATGTATATCAAAAGGGTAGATGGTCCTCGTGCAGTGACCATGGATGACGGAACGGTTTTGACCCTCGCAGACCTTCCACCAAGGGAGACCAAACGTTGGGTCGCAAGCCGAAAGGCCATTGTCATCAAGGCGGTGGAGACAGGCTTGCTTTCACGTAAGTCCGCGATGGAACGCTATGCGTTATCCGAAGAAGAGTTCCAGCTATGGCAAGACGCAATCAACAAACACGGGGTTGATGGCTTGAAGGTCACCGCATTACAAAAGCATAGACAACCTTAAGTTGAGTTGTTACTTGTTAAGTACGGTAACAGAGAGTTAACTTTTTCGCGAGAAGATAGGATTAACAAAATGAAGGAGAACCTTGATGCGTGTCTTGCTTGTTGAAGATGATCCTACAACCTCGCGAAGCATTGAACTTATGCTAACGCACTCAAATTTCAATGTATATTGTACAGAACTCGGTGAGGACGCCGTCGAACTCAGCAAGCTTTATGACTATGACCTGATCCTTCTGGACCTGCAACTTCCGGACATGGCTGGACTGGATGTGCTGCGTCAGGTTCGCCTTGCGCGAGTGGATACACCAGTACTTATCCTTACGGGATCATGTGATACGGAAACTAAACTGCGGGGATTTGGTGGCGGTGCCGATGACTACATGACCAAACCGTTCCATCGCGAAGAGCTGATAGCGAGAATCCATGCGATTATCCGTCGCAGCAAAGGTCACGCCCAGTCAATTATCCGTACTGGCAAGATTGCGGTCAATCTCGATGCCAAAACGGTAGAAGTTGATGGGCAAGGCGTGCATCTGACTGGAAAGGAAT
This sequence comes from Natronohydrobacter sp., assembly GCA_007125005.1. Taxonomy (GTDB): domain Bacteria; phylum Pseudomonadota; class Alphaproteobacteria; order Rhodobacterales; family Rhodobacteraceae; genus Roseinatronobacter. The sequence continues at coordinate 29,005 of SLDY01000049.1, read as the reverse complement.
ACCAGATGCTCGAATTGCTTAGCTTGCGCAAGGGAACAACTCTAACCAAAGAAATGTTCCTCAATCATCTATACGGTGGCATGGACGAGCCTGAACTCAAGATCATCGATGTGTTCATCTGCAAGCTTCGGAAAAAATTGGCAGATGCAACTGGAGGAGAAAGCTATATCGACACTGTATGGGGCCGTGGATACGTGTTGCGAGACCCAGTTGTGGAACCAGGCAAGCTGACCCGTGACGTTCTGTCTGCCTGATTGAAAAGTGCCATGCAGGGGCTGGACCCGAACTAAAAGCAGACCTATCACTTTGCACTGACCGGTTTGCAGCAGGGGCACTAGTGTGACAGAGAAGCCAAGGTCCGAGGGCTCCAAAATTGAACCTGCGGTGGCCGAACTCGACGAGGCCACCGCACGCGTTGAACTCGAACGCCTTGCAGATATCCTGGGCCGCGCAAATACGGCTTATCACTCAGAAGATGCACCCCTCATCTCGGATGGAGAATTTGATCGGCTTCGTAATCGAAACGAAGCAATAGAAGCGCGATTCCCAGAGCTTAAGCGCGTTGACAGCCCCAGCAACCAGATCGGAGCCTCTCCAGCACCGGGCTTTGGCAAGATACGTCACACGCGTCGCATGCTATCGCTCTCCAATGCGTTCTCGGATGATGATGTAATTGACTTCGTCCAGAGCATACGGCGCTTCCTGAACATACCAGATACAGACATCACTCAGTTTACGGCAGAGCCAAAAATTGATGGTCTCTCTTTGTCGCTTAGATATGAATCCGGCAAGCTCAGATACGCAGCGACAAGGGGTGACGGAGAAACCGGGGAAGATGTCACCGCCAACGCGCGCACAATTACCGATATTCCACATATGATCGACAATGCCCCGGAGGTGCTCGAAGTACGTGGGGAAATCTACATGTCTCATCAGGATTTTGCCGCGCTCAATGAAAAACAACAGGTGATCGGCGGCAAAATCTTTGCCAACCCAAGAAATGCCGCAGCGGGCTCGCTACGGCAGCTGGACCCCGAAATCACGCGTTTCAGGCCACTTCGGTTTTTTGCTTATGCTTGGGGTGCGATTTCAGAGCCCATCGCAAATACGCAAACCGATGCAATCGATCGTTTGAAAGCCTTTGGCTTTCAAACGAATACCCTGTTCAGGCGGTGTGCGACGACAGATGAGATGTTGCAAGCATACGCCGAGATTTTTGCTCAGCGCGCAACACTGGGCTACGACATAGATGGCGTGGTCTACAAGCTAGATGACCTTGCACTTCAGGACCGACTTGGCATGCGCTCTACAACGCCGCGTTGGGCAATTGCACATAAATTTCCGGCTGAGCGTGCCTGGACAATGCTTGAAGGCATCGACATTCAAGTAGGCAGGACAGGGGCGTTAAGCCCGGTTGCGCGGTTGAAACCGGTGACGGTAGGCGGGGTGGTGGTCTCCAACGCGACCTTGCACAATGAAGATTACATCGCAGGGCAAGATTCTCGTGGTCAAGCTATCCGAGAAGGCGGAGACATTCGCATCGGAGACTGGGTAGAGGTGTACCGCGCGGGCGATGTTATTCCAAAGATCCGTGACGTTGATCTTGCGCGTCGCAGCATGGATGCCCAGCCTTACCTTTTCCCGGATAGCTGCCCCGAATGTGACAGCCCAGCGATTCGCGAACCGGGCGATTCCGTGCGGCGGTGTACTGGTGGTATGATCTGCCCTGCACAAGCGGTCGAAAGATTGAAACATTTTGTCAGCAGAGCGGCTTTCGACATTGAGGGCTTGGGGGCCAAGCAGGTCGAAGCCTTTTGGCGTGATGGCTGGATTACGACCCCGCATGAGATATTTACGCTGCATGCGCGCTTCGGACCCGGCCATCCGCGTCAGTTGAAGAACCGCGAGGGTTGGGGAGAGAAATCAGCGCAAAACCTCTTCGCTGCGATCGAGGAGAAGCGAAGAATCCCTCTTGCACGTCTGATTTATGCGCTCGGGTTTCGTCATGTCGGTGAAACTTCTGCAGCAACGCTTGCTTCGCATTACGGTCGCTGGGAAGATTTCCGCTCGGCAATGCGAGAGGCGGTGGATCCGGATAGTTCTGCCTACTCCGAATTAATCGCTATTGATGGTGTTGGCCCAGTGATGGCGCACTCGCTTGTGACCAGCTTTCATGCCGAGATTGAGGAGATTGATAAGCTTGCTGACTTGCTGGAAATCCTCCCAGCTGCATCGCGCTCAAGCGAGAGTCCTGTGGCTGGAAAGACTGTGGTATTTACGGGTAGTCTTGAACGGATGACCCGCGCGGAAGCCAAGGCGCGAGCTGAAGCAATGGGCGCGAAAGTCGCAGGCTCGGTTTCGGCGAAAACAGATCTGCTGATTGCTGGGCCAGGGGCCGGTAGCAAGGCGAGGAAGGCGGCAGAGTTTGGCATCGAAGTCTTGGATGAAGAGGCTTGGCTCTCCCTGATCGGAGCTATCTGACATGGCCGCGCGGCCAGAAATCCTGTTTACGCTTTTTGCGAGTTTGGAGAGCATTGAAGGTATCGGGAAAAAAACTACATCGTATTTCAACGGCTTGCAGATAGAGAAGCCGCGTGATCTTCTGTTTCACCTGCCGCATAATGTTATCGACCGGGTGCGCCGAAATACTCTTTTTGGTTTGGATCTACCAGCAACAGCCACAGTCGATGTAGTGATCGGGCCACATCATCCGCCGCGCAGTCGTGGCAAACCTTACCGAATCATCGTGCGTGACGCACGCATGGAGTGGCAACTTGTCTTCTTCCACGCGCATGGAGATTACTTGAAAAAAACGCTCCCTACCGGCCAAAGGCGTCTCGTCTCCGGCAAGGTCGAGCTTTTCGATGGCATCGCACAGATGGTTCATCCCGATCATATCCTACGCCTCGAGGATGCGGTTCATTTGCCGCAGGCTGAGCCTGTGTATGCCTTATGCGCCGGGATCACAGCGAAACTGATGGGAAAGGCCGTTAGAGGCGCGCTTGAGCGGGCGCCCGATCTGCCCGAATGGATAGATCCCGCATTGAAAGTGCGTGAAGCGTGGCCAACTTGGCGCGAAGCCGTTGTGAAAGCACATACTCCGGGAAGCTTGGCTGATCTGAGCGCAAATGCTCCGGCGCGAGCGAGGCTTGCTTATGACGAGCTGTTCGCGCATCAATTAACCCTAGCGCTTGCACGCTCGCGCGCGCGACGCAAGTCAGGGCGCAGCAGCGTTCAGACAGGTCAACTACAGACCAAAGTGCTAGCTGCCCTGAACTATACACCAACCAACGCCCAAAGCAGGGCTATCGCCGAAATTGCAGCCGATATGGCAGGCCCAATGCGCATGAACCGACTGTTGCAGGGCGATGTCGGCGCTGGAAAAACGCTTGTCGCATTGATGGCACTTCTGATCGCTGTCGAAGCGGGCGGGCAGGGTGTCATGATGGCTCCAACCGAGATTCTGGCGCGTCAGCATCATGACAGTCTTTTGCCTTTGGTCCGGGCTGCTGGGGTTCAGCTCGATTTGCTTACGGGGCGTGACAAAGGTGCCGAGCGAGAACGTAAACTGGCCGATCTGGCAGCAGGACACAGCAAAATAGTGGTAGGCACACATGCGGTGTTTCAGAAGGGTGTTGAATTCGCTGATCTGCGACTTGCCGTCATAGATGAGCAGCATCGTTTTGGTGTCGCGCAAAGAGCTGCGCTTTCAGCCAAAGGAGAAGGCGCGGATGTTCTGGTAATGACCGCAACACCGATCCCACGCTCTCTTGCCCTTGCCCAATATGGCGACATGGAAGTCTCTGTGCTTGATGAGAAACCGCCCGGACGGCAACCAGTCCAAACTGCACTCGTCTCGACATCTCGCATGGCAGAGGTCGTCGCGCATTTGCGTGAGGCAATATCAGAAGGTCGTCAGGCCTATTGGGTTTGCCCTTTGGTCGAGGAATCCGAGCTTAGCGATTTGACAGCAGCCGAAGCGCGCTACAAACATTTGCGGGCAGCCTTGGGTGAAAATCAGGTCGGGCTCGTACACGGGCAGCTTTCTTCTGGCGAGAAAGATGCCGCCATGGCGAGGTTCGTGAAAGGCGAAACCAAGGTTCTTGTTGCAACGACCGTCATCGAGGTGGGCGTAAATGTACCCAACGCTTCGATCATGGTGATAGAACGCGCCGAAAGTTTCGGTCTTGCACAGCTTCACCAGTTGCGCGGTCGCGTCGGACGCGGTGCCGCGGCGTCTACATGCTTGCTGATGTATGAAGCACCTCTTGGCGAAACCGCGGCACGACGCTTGAAACTTCTGCGCGATACAGAGGATGGGTTTCGGATCGCCGAAGAGGACATGATAATCCGCGGAGCAGGCGATTTGATCGGAACTGCGCAATCTGGCTTGCCACGGTTCAGAGTTGCCGATCTGGAGCGCCAATCTGCTCTGATGGAAGTGGCCCAAAGAGATGCTCGAAAACTTTTACAGGCTGATCCCGAGTTGAGGAGCACACGCGGAGAGGCAGCACGCACGCTTCTTTGGTTGATGGAGCAGGACAAGGCAGTTCGTTACCTCTCGATTGGCTAATGTTCCATTAATGTTCTTGATTTCTGCGGTGACATATGAGAACATTAAGCTAACATAAACTGTGGAGGTTCTCATGCGTGACCACAACACCCTGTTCTGGAAAGACCTCGCCGCTGCTGGCGCGCTTGCTGTTGTGGTTTTCGCAACGCTTCATCTGCCGCTATTTGCCTGACTGCCTGCAGGTCAGACCTCTGCTCTCGCAACCCGCCCTGGCCTGACCTTCCCTGCCGCCGTCATGTTCCGCATTGACGGCGGTTTTTTTATATGCCGGTTTGCTTAATGCGCGCACGGAGGTTATCTGAATGCCAAAGGAAAGGGCGTCAGATGACAGAGCCAGTTCATATTATAGGCGGCGGAATGGCCGGATCAGAAGCGGCTTGGCAAGCCGCTAATATGGGGGTGCAGGTCGTGTTGCATGAGATGCGCCCCAAAACCCAGACATTCGCACATCAGACTGAGTATTTGGCAGAGATGGTGTGCTCCAATTCGTTTCGTTCAGATGACGATGAACAGAACGCAGTCGGGCTTTTGCACTGGGAAATGCGTGCGGCTTCTGGGCTAATCATGGAGATGGCAGACCGTCACGCTCTACCGGCGGGTGGGGCGCTTGCAGTGGACCGCGATGAATTTGCGAGAGCGGTAACAGAACGTTTGCTCGCACATCCCAATATTACACTATCTCGCGACGAAATCCGGACGCTGCCTGAATCCGTTCATTGGATTATTGCCACCGGCCCATTGACTTCTGACGCATTAGGGCAAGCGATTGCACGTGAAACAGGCACTGAGGCGCTAGCTTTTTTCGATGCCATCGCTCCTATTGTCTATTTCGACACGATCGACATGTCCAAGGCGTGGTTTCAATCACGCTACGACAAGGGCGAGACAGAAGCAGAGCGAAAAGCATATCTCAATTGTCCAATGACACGCGCGGAGTATGAAGCATTCATCGACGCACTTCTCGCGGCGGAAAAAACTGAGTTTCATGAAGGTGAAACAGCTGGCTATTTTGACGGTTGCCTGCCCATTGAGGTGATGGCCGAACGTGGGCGTGAGACACTTAGGCACGGCCCCATGAAACCCGTAGGCTTGACCAATCCACATGCACCTGATGTGAAGCCTTATGCAGTCGTGCAGCTAAGGCGCGATAATGCCTTGGGCACACTTTACAACATTGTCGGCTTTCAGACGAAGATGAAGTATGGTTCACAAGCATCTGTTTTTAAAATGATTCCAGGTCTGGAAGATGCGTCTTTTGCGCGGCTTGGCGGCATTCATCGCAATACATTTCTGAATTCACCAACGCTGCTCGATGATCAATTGCGGCTTCGTTCAAAGCCACATATTCGATTTGCTGGTCAGATTACAGGTGTTGAAGGTTATGTGGAATCCGCTGCGATGGGTTTGCTTGCTGGTCGCTTGGCTGCTGGGTCCGTTCTGGGCTTATCGGTAGCGCCGCCTCCACGCGATACTGCAATGGGGGCCCTTGTGCACCACATTACTGGAGGGGCAGAGGCTAAGACCTTCCAGCCTATGAATGTAAATTTCGGGCTGTTTCCGCCGATTGACGCCAAAGGTGGTCGGCGGGGGCGGCGTGACCGCTACAAAGCCTATACAGATCGTGCAAAAGCGGCATACACTGACTGGCTCCGCGCTGAGGGACGCAATGCTGCGTGAGGAAAAAGTCACGCGGTTTGCACCTTCGCCAACAGGTCCCCTTCATCTTGGTCATGCTTACGCGGCACTCATAGCCGCAGAGCGCGCCGGCGGTGGGCGATTTCTGTTGCGGATCGAGGATATTGACAGAACCCGCAGTCGTAAGGAGTACGAAGCACAGATTTTTGATGATCTGTACTGGCTGGGACTATCATGGGCGATGCCGGTCATACGGCAGTCAGAACGCCTTAAAGAGTACCGGCAAGCCTTGGAAAAGTTAGCTGGGTTAGGGGTGGTCTATCCTTGCCACTGTCGTCGAGCCGACATTCGTGCAGCACTGGCAGCCCCGCAAGAGGGGGTCACACTTTCCGGGCCTGATGGCCCTGTTTATCCAGGGCTCTGTCGCGGCAGATCAATGGCAGATGTGACCGCAAATTCTGCGCTACGCCTGGACATGCAGAAAGCCCTTTCGCTTGTGGGGCATCTCACTTTTTCAGAGTTGGGGCCTATGCATCCTGGGCTTCACAGCATTGTGCCGGATCAAATGGTCACGCAGATAGGCGACGTTGCGCTATCGAGGCGCGATATGGGTACGAGCTATCACTTATCCGTCGTTGTAGATGATGCAGCACAAGGAATTACAGAGGTTACACGCGGCTCTGATCTGTTTGACGCCAGTTTTATCCATGTCCTTCTTCGAGCTTTACTACAACTTCCGCCTACAACTTACTATCATCATGACCTTATTCGTGATCAAGAAGGAAAGCGTCTTGCAAAACGTGATGACGCAAGGGCAATTTCGTATTACAGGACAAAAGGTGCGACGCCACAGGATATCAAGAGGATGATAGGTCTTTAACTGGCTGCATTATCTCGACTTCCGAACCATCCCGCACTGATGTAAAAAAACAGCTTTCCCGCATCGTATGACAGGCGGGTCCGGTTTGATCGACGCGCAGCAGAAGGCAGTCACGATCGCAATCTATCCGCATCTCTACCAAATGTTGCACATTGCCTGAGCTTTCACCCTTCACCCAGAAAGCCTGCCGTGAACGCGACCAATATGTGACACGCCCTGTCTGCAGCGTTCGCTGCACGGCCTCAAAATTCATCCACGCCATCATGAGCACCTGACCGCTGAGGTGATCTTGCGCGATTGCCGGTATCAATCCTTTTTCATCATATTGGAGGGTTTGCGGATCGAATATCATGAGCTATGTCCTTTGGAAGTTCCGCGTTTCTAGCGCGGTGAAAGACCAAGGAAAAGCCGCCATGCCTGAAAATGCCGATCTGATTAAACTCTACTCGAGCAGAATACTTGCACTGGCATCAGATATCCCGCACCATCACAGACTTCAGAACCCGCAAGCCAGCATTCGACGTCGTTCTCCTTTGTGCGGATCTACTGTTACAGTGGACCTTGATATGGATGCGGGTCGTGTTGTGCGCTTTGGTCAGGACGTGAAAGCCTGTGCGCTGGGGCAGGCCGCTGCGGCGATCGTCGGGCAGGCGGTTATCGGGCGTAGTGCAGCCGAACTCTCTGCCGCGCGTGATGCATTGCGCGAGATGCTCACACGCGATGGGCCTGTTCCGGCGCCACCCTTCGAGGGATTTGAAGTACTCATGCCTGCGCGCGAATATCGCAATCGCCATGCTTCAATCATGCTTTCGATCGAAGCGGCAGCAGAAGCAAGCGCCTCGATAATGGAACAAACCAATACGCTCTGAAAGAGGTGCTTTGGCGTATTGGCTCAGGTGATGACATCGGGCCGTTCTCTGCCAAAACGCTGCCGAAGAGAGGTGAGCTTTTCACATGCAGTTATTACCTCTGCCAGAGCTTCTTGGGGATCGGATTCCAGACCACTGGGACCAGAGTTAAAGCGCTCCATATAAACGCGCAATGTCGCGCCAGATGTGCCCGTGCCCGAGAGCCGCAACACCAGACGCGCGCCCTCAATAAAATGGATTTGTATGCCCTGTCCCGTCGTTATCGAACCATCAATCGGATCCTTGTAGGAGAAATCTTCAGCCGCACTGATTGTGAGGGCTCCCAATTCCTGGCCTGCCATCTGGTCCAGGCGTTGGCGCAATTCGTCGATCAATTCTTGTGCCGCCGTGGCATCAAGCTCTTCATAATCGTGACGTGAGTAGTAGTTACGCCCAAACTCCTGCCAATGGTTGCGCATGACCTCAGCCACAGAGATCTGACGCTTGGCGAGAATGTTAAGCCACATCAGAACAGCCCAGAGCCCATCTTTTTCGCGGATGTGATCAGACCCTGTGCCAGCCGATTCCTCGCCGCATAATGTCGCACGTCCAGCGTCCAGAAGATTGCCGAAAAACTTCCATCCTGTTGGGGTTGCATGGCATTCCAGGCCGCGCGCTTCTGCGACGCGATCGAGGGCTGATGATGTGGGCATAGAGCGTGCTACCCCGGCAAGGCCCTTGACATAGCCCGGCGCGAGATGCGCATTGGCTGCAATCACCGCGAGTGAGTCAGATGGTGTCACATAGACCTGGCGCCCGAGGATCATGTTGCGATCCCCATCGCCATCGGAGGCAGCTCCAAAATCTGGGGCATCCGGCTGCATCATCTTTGTCATCAACTCATGTGCCCAGACCGGATTGGGGTCAGGGTGGCCGCCACCAAAATCGGGCAGGGGGGTTGCATTCAGAACTGAGGTCTCATCCGCTCCTAATCGTCTTACAAGGATTTCATGAGCATAGGGGCCTGTCACGGCATGCATGGCGTCGAAGGCGAGCGTGAATCCGTTTGAAAAAAGGGTGCGTATCGCTTCGAAGTCAAAGAGTTTTTCCATTAGGTCGGCATAGTCGTTGACGGGATCAACTACTTCAACCGTCATATCTGCCAAACGGGTAAGCCCGACATTGCTGAGATCCAGATCAGCTGCCTCCAGAATGAGGTATTCCGATAGACCCAGACTCGCTTGATATATCGCCTCGGTCACAGCTTCCGGAGCCGGACCACCATTCGAAGTGTTGAATTTTACGCCGAAATCTCCATCCAAACCACCGGGATTGTGACTTGCAGAGAGGATAATGCCGCCATCTGCCTTCTTCAGGCGTATCAGATGCGACGCCGCTGGGGTCGAAAGCAAACCCCCTTGACCAACAATCACTTTCGATGCGCCTGATGCTGCGGCCATCTTGAGAATTATCTGCACTGCCTTGGTGTTGAAATATCGTCCGTCACCACCGACAACCAAGCACTTGCCTTGAACACCACCGATCCCGTTCCAGATGCTCTGTATGAAATTCTCCAGATATCCGGGCTCCATAAAGGCGCTTGTCTTCTTGCGAAGCCCTGATGTCCCAGGTTTCTGGCCAGCTATTGGGGCGCTCGATATGGTTCGGATCATGGTCACCTCGTTTTTTTTGATGTAATCCTAGCCCTCGCTCGATCTCACTGCTTGGTGGGCTCGGTATATGACCTGCGTTAGGTGGCATTTCTGTCATATCCGTGAAGTAATAAAGCCAGAAAAGTGACAGAGATTTGTGACAGATCAAAGCCTTTTGCGCCAAGTTTTGTCATTCGAGCGGTGATAAAACAGGAGACAATATGCGCATCCTTGTGCTGAATGCAGGTAGTTCTTCGCTGAAATTTGGAGTTTTTGATATCGAGCCGAATGCGGCGCTATCCGAGGCACGGCAAGTTTTCAAAGGCAATTTCAGCAGATTCGGCCCAGAAGGGTGTGACTACACAACCGGGATACCCGATCGGCATGTCACCCGCGCGCCATATATCTCGCTGGCCGAGGCTACAGATGCCGTGCCTCTCGCGCTTGAGAAGGCGGGGATGGACGGGATCGAGGCGGTGGGGCACAGAATTGCTCATGGTGGCTCGAAATTCGCACAGGCCGCAGAACTTACAGATCAGGTGATCGAAGAGATCCGTTCGCTCACTGCGCTTGCGCCAATGCACAACCCGGCCAATCTGCAAGCAGTGGAGGTTGCGCGCCGGGTCTGGCCCTATGTCAGCCATTGGGCCGTATTCGATACGAGCTTTCATCTTGCAAACCCGGCACGGGCTACGACCTATGCCGTCCCAAAAATCTGGCGTGACGCTGGACTGCGCAGGTTCGGGTTTCATGGTACATCCCACAAATACGTTGCCCATAGAGCTGCAGAGGAGTTAGGGCAGCCACTGCGCGATTTGCGGATCATCAGTTTACATCTGGGCAATGGTGCGAGTGCTTGTGCAATTGCACGGGGTGAAAGCATGGATAGCTCCATGGGCATGACAGCGCTTGAGGGGCTAGTGATGGGTACGCGATCGGGCGATGTCGATCCGGGGCTCTTTGGCTACCTTTCGCGTCAGATAGGTCTGAGCATTCCCCAGATCGAAGATGCGCTCTATTGCGACAGTGGCCTTCAGGGCCTGACTGGTTCCTCTGACATGCGCGATGTGGAAGACCGTGCGGCTGCGGGCGATCCTGACGCCCAGCTCGCGATAAATATTTATGCCTATCGTGCAAGGAAATACATTGGTGCCTATGCGGCTGCCATGGGCGGTTTGGATGCGCTCATCTTCACAGGGGGAATCGGAGAGAATTCGCCCTCAATGCGCCGCCGAATTTGCGACGGGCTCGAATTCTTCGGGCTAAAGATCGACCATGACCGCAATATGGCGGTCACTCTGGAGGGTCGATCAGCCACTCAGATTCAGGCATATGGAGCCCGCGTAAATGTTATTGTCACCGAAGCAGCAGAGCAACTGATGATCGCCCACGAGGTCGCAACGGCCCTTGGTGCCCCTGCGAAACAACAAATGAGCATCCCGATCGCAGTATCAGCGCGCCATGTTCATCTCTCGCGCGCTGCAGTTGATGCATTGTTTGGGCCTGGATATGAGCTGACCCCAGACAAACCTTTGCGCCAGAAGGGCCATTGGGCTGCACGCGAACGCGTGACATTACATGGGCCCAAGGGTGATATCGCGCATGTCGCCATCCTCGGGCCTTTACGTTCGCGCACTCAGATCGAAATATCTCGCACAGACAGTTTTGCACTTGGAATTGATGCACCAGTGCGCCAAAGCGGCGCACTTGATGGTACGCCGACGATCCGGCTGAATGGTCCTGCGGGAAGTTTTGATACGGATGGTCTGATCATCGCTGCGCGCCATATCCACATGAGTTCTGATGATGCGCGTCAGAACGGGTTGCGCGATGGAGAAACTGTGAATGTTGCATTAAATGACACTGGTCGCGGTTTGACATTCAGCAACGTACTGGTACGCGTTGCAGATAACGCTTTTACCGAGATGCATATCGATACCGATGAGGCGAATGCTTCTGGTATATCCAGTGTGATTGAGGGTGAAATAAACGGCGCTGTGGTATTGCAGCATCGCTGACGCTTTTTTCACTCGCTTAGCGGTTTCAAACGGACTTCATCTGCATCAACCAACTTGCGAATAGTTGCGGCGATTCTGCTGCATGCTTCAACTCGAGCCTCAGCTGTGGGCGAGGGCAGGGTGGCTGCATCGTCTTTAAGAGTGGATGCTGCTCTCTTCGACATGTTTTCAAGCAGAAAGCTGATTGAACTACTATCTTCAGGGTCTTGAGCAGCAATCACTATCGTTATGTCATCAGGTGATATGTCGCGCATCAGCCGAGGCACATCCATTGCATCCAATCTTGAAGCGATGTCCTTGAACGTGAAGATCGATCTGCGGACTTTTTGTGCAAACTCATGGTTGAGATCGTCAAGATGGGCAAGGAGCCCATCGCGTATCACGGGGCTTGAAGAATTCAGAATATTTCCCATTCGTTTTGAGGGCGGATCAATAAAAGCGCTGATTGGTTTCGTCCGCACCTCGTCTGCCAGTGCCATACCAATTCGCCGAACTGCCTCAGGTGCGATCGCTTCTGTACGCGCGATTGCCAAGGCAAGCTCCTGCGCCAAATCGGATTCAAGTTGCATCAATAGACCCGCTGCCTTGTCCGTGCTTAACTTGGAAAGCATCACGGCTCCGATCATTTCTGACTCACGAGCCAATATTGATAGCAGCGTGGCATCTTCCGCCACTTCCAAAACTGCCCAGACATCCTCCAGATCACGACCCTTTCCCAATAATCGCAAATGCCGCGCAACGGATTGATCAAGCTTGGGCTCCAGAATGGACAGAGCACCCTCAATACTGTCGGGGAAAGAAAGACCAACCTGATCAAGCGTTTCGATAAACTCTTCCAAAACCGCATACATTGTCTTTCGATCAATCAACTGCATGCGTGTCAGCGTCTGGGTAAGTTCAGTTTGCATCCCTCGTGGCAGATCCGAGAGCGAAAGCTCTGCGACTTCAGCAAGCGCACGCACAACAATGGCCGCTTTTTCTACGCCGCTGAGATGGTTCGTGCAGACTTTGCCGAGTTCCGCGGCGCGGTGGCCAAGGTGGTCTTCTGACTTCACGTGGTCTGAAACCGTCAGCGAGGATGGCGCCAAAGAAGATGATGAATTCATCGAGACCGTTTGGGGTTGAGCTAGAGAATTGTCCTGTTTCAATCCATTGTTCTACATGCCAGATGTAAAAGATTAGTTAGAATATAAAAAACTCCGATGCAGGGCATCGGAGTTCATGATCAGATACGACGCTTGTCAGCTGCTCATAGGTGTGATGCAGGTGGCGCTTTCGGCATCCCAAACCTGACCTTCCAGACAGGAAGAAGCAGTTTGTGCGGGTGCAATGCTCGAACACATCGCAGATGCAATGGCCGGCGATAATGAAATCACCAATGCGGTGACAGCGATTTTCAATTTCATCTCCATCTCCTTTTTCGGTAACGCAAAGGGTAGCACGATTCTTTCAAAAACAACCCGTTTCGGATCATTTTTCAGAAAACACGCGCGCAAAAATAGTTTCCACATGCTTGGTGTGGTAATCGAGATCAAATTTTGAGCGGATTTCAGTCTCGCCGAGGGCATTTGTGACATCTGCATCGCTCAGAAGTTCTTCAAGAAAATCCCGCCCTTGTTCCCAAACCTTCATCGCATTGCGCTGCACAAGTGTATAGGCGTCTTCACGGCTGACACCGGCCTGGGTGAGGGCCAACAATACACGTTGTGAATGAATCAGGCCACGAAACTTGTTCATATTGGTGATCATGTTGTCCGGATAGACAACCAGCTTTTCAATCACGCCAGTCAGGCGCGCAAGCGCGAAATCAAGGGTCACTGTGGCGTCGGGTCCGATCATCCTTTCAACCGAAGAATGCGAGATGTCCCGCTCGTGCCAGAGCGCGACATTCTCCAGTGCAGGGATCACTGACATGCGCACCAGCCGCGCCAATCCCGTTAGGTTCTCGGTCAAAACTGGGTTGCGTTTATGTGGCATGGCGCTGGAGCCTTTCTGGCCCTTGCTGAAAAACTCTTCAGCTTCGAGAACTTCTGTGCGCTGCATATGCCGAATCTCGATGGCGATGTTCTCGATTGAGGACGCGATGACGCCCAATGTCGCAAAAAACATCGCATGGCGATCACGTGGGATCACCTGCGTCGAGATTGGCTCTGGGCTCAGGCCCATCTGCGCGCAGACATGCGATTCGACCTCGGGGTCGATATTGGCGAATGTCCCAACCGCCCCGGAAATGGCGCCGGTAGCAACCTCGGCGCGCGCAGCTGTCAAGCGGTCACGATTGCGTTTCATCTCGGCATAGAAGCGGGCAAAGGTCAGACCCATTGTGGTCGGTTCGGCGTGGATACCATGGCTGCGGCCCATGCGGATCGTGAATTTATGCTCCATTGCACGGCGCTTGAGGGCTTCAAGTAGCGCATCCATATCAGAGAGCAGCAGATCGGTGGCGCGCACAAGCTGCACGTTGAAAGTGGTATCCAGTACATCGGAACTGGTCATACCTTGATGAACAAAACGCGCTTCCTCTTGTCCGACGATCTCCGCGAGATGAGTAAGGAATGCGATCACGTCATGCCTCGTCACAGCCTCGATTTCATCAATGCGGGCAATGTCGAATTCCACATCTTTTGCTTTCCAGACTGCTGCAGCGCTTTCTGCAGGAATTACACCTAGCTTTGCCTGTGCATCGCAGGCATGAGCCTCAATCTCGAACCAGATGCGGAATTTCGTCTCGGGGGACCAGACGGCAACCATTTCGGGGCGGGAATAGCGCGGGATCATGGGAGCAGACCTTTCATGCTTGACGCGCGCCTGATACTCGGTGGTGATGCAAGCTGCAAGCTTGCGCTCCAAACGTATTGTATTTATTAACATAATACTGATTATGAGCTTAGGCTCTCCTTTCGATGTCCGCCGGAGTGCCTGCTCTGCAGCGTTTTTTACTTTTCAAGCAGTGTAAACTCACTTATAGCGCCCCTACTTGCGGCCCGCACCCTTGGAGGCGGGCCGTTCAACTTGTGAAAAGGAAAATGGAAATGGCTGGTGAGATCCCGGATCTTGTGGCCGAGGTACGCACGGGGACAGGCAAGGGGGCCGCTCGTCAAGCTCGTCGTGAGCATCTCGTACCCGGTATCGTTTATGGCGGTGGCGCAGAACCTCTGGCTGTGAATTTCAAATACCACTACCTGATCGCTAAGCTCAAGGCAGGGCGTTTCCTGTCCACGCTTTTCAACCTCAAGGTTGAGGGCCAGGAAGATGTTCGCGTGATTTGTCGTGGCGTACAGCGCGATGTGGTAAAGGGTTTGCCCACGCATGTTGATCTGATGCGGTTGCGTCGGACGAGCCGGATCAACCTCTTCATCCCGGTTGAATTTGTCAATGCCGAGAAATGCGTTGGTCTGAAGCGCGGTGGTACGCTGACCGTGGTGCGTCCAGAGGTCGAACTCAATGTGCTCGCTGGTGACATTCCTGAAAAGCTGGTGGTCGATCTCGAAGGTCGCAAGATCGGCGATACCATCACCATCTCGGCCATCACACTGCCCGAAGGCACAAAGCCCACAATCGAGCGGGATTTTGTAATCGCGAATATTGCGGCACCACGCGCGCTCGCGGCAGCTGATGACGAAGAAGAGACAGAAGCGGCCGAGGAGTAATCCCTTCGCGACGGCTTTCTCAGGGGCGCCCATGTGGTGCCCCTTTTTATGTGCCCTACCCTATATTACCGCTCGCTCGGATCGTTTGCACTGAATCGTAGATCTCAAGCTCCGGTGGGCCAAGATAAATGTCACCATGATCGCGCACGCCTTTGTGCGATCCCCGAAAATTCTGTGATCGAGCCCAAGCTTTGAATGCTGCCTTGTCGCGCCAAAGCGTGTGAGAGAGATATATCGTGGCATCCTCGGAGCTCACACCCCGGAAAAGGTGGAACTCAACAAAACCGTCCAGCTCGGGCAGTTTGCTTTCGCGAGAAGTCCAGATTTCTTCAAATGCGTCCTCCTTCCCAGGGCGAACCCGGAAACGATTGATGGTCAGATACATTTTTCCTCCTGTTTTTTCACTGATCGTTACAGTAACCACCGCGCGAGAAGCTGCAAGCTGGCGCTTCCCACCTGCCCTTGGCTTGATTATGCTGCGGCGCAACAGAAAGGCAGGGCATAGATGAAACTCTTTGTGGGGCTCGGGAATCCGGGCACGAAATATGCCGCAAACAGGCATAATATAGGATTCATGGCGCTCGACAGTATTGCTGCTGCGCATGGCTTTGGGCCTTGGCGCACGAAGTTTCAGGCCGAGATCAGCGAAGGAAGATTGGGAGCTGAAAAGGTCGTGCTGATCAAACCGCACACTTATATGAACCTCTCTGGCCAGTGTGTCGGCGAAGCCATGCGCTTTTACAAGTTGTCACCGCGGGATCTCGTCGTTTTTCACGATGAGCTCGACCTTGCTCCGGGAAAGCTGAGGCTGAAACAAGGCGGCGGGCATGCGGGGCATAACGGTCTGCGCTCAATTCATGCCCATCTTGGCGCGGACTATGCGCGTGTGCGGCTTGGCATCGGCCGTCCCGGACATAAGGACCATGTCTCGCCATATGTGTTGTCAGATTTTGCCAAGGCTGATCAGGGCTGGCTCGATGATTTGATGCGCGGGATCGCGGATGGCGCTGCGGCGCTCGCTACAGGTGACGGCGCGCGGTTCAGCAATGCAGTCGCGCTGCGCATGGCCCCTCCGCGCCAAGCCACTGACGCCAAGCCCAAGCCTGCACCCCCGGCGCACGAACCCGTTGAATCTGCTGCTGACGATAACCGTAGTGCACTGCAAAAGCTGGTGGATCGGTTCCGGTGAGCTTTCGCGATCATGCCCGCGCGCAGGCCAGGGCTTGTGAAGAACTCGGCTCGCCCTTCACAGCGCGGTTGCTCACGCTTGTCGCTGATCGTCTTGCGCCGGGCACAGAACTAGGCGACCGTCTGCTTTATTGGCCATCTGCGCAAACACACACTGATGCCGTGGCGCTGCGTTTGGCCGGCGCTTTGCATTATCTTGTCATCAGTGGCCAGGCCCCTGTGCTGGCGCGGCTCTATGCGCAGCATGATAGAGTGCCCGACTTCCAGCTCTGGCGTTCGGTAGATGCAGCGCTGCGGTTGCACGCGGCTCAAATCATGCACATCATGGAGAACCCGCCGCAGACAAATGAAATTCGGCGCTCCAGTGTCTTGATTGCCGCAGCACATTGGCTGACAGCGGCTTATGATCTGCCACTTGTGCTTTCAGAGCTTGGCAGCAGTGCCGGACTGAACCTGCTCTGGGATGATTATGCGCTTGAGATCAGCGGGCAGCGTTACGGACCAGAGACCCCTGCCCTAATACTCGCTCCCGATTGGCACGGCGATCCTCCACCGCTTGCACCGCCCGCAATAAGGGCACGCGCCGGGGTTGATCTTAACCCACTTGATCCAGACCGCGATGCGCTGCGCTTGCTCTCTTATGTCTGGGCTGATCAGACCGACAGGCTTGCACGCACCCGCGCCGCATTGTCGCTCGCAAGTCAAAAGCGACCAGTCGTAACACGGGGCAATGCCATCGACTGGCTGGAAGCGCGGCTTTCGCGCCCTCTGCCGCAGGCAGTGCATCTGGTCTATCACACTGTCGTCTGGCAGTATTTCAGCCTGCAGGATCAAGCCCGCGGCGCAGCGCTTCTGGAACGTGTAGGTACGCGTTGCCGTAAGGATGAGCCCATCGCGCATCTGGCAATGGAGCAGGATGAGAGCGGACCCGGTGCCGCGCTGACGCTGCATTTATGGCCCGATAATACAAGAATAGATCTTGGACGAGCAGATTTTCACGGTCGTTGGGTTGAATGGCGCGCCCCTGCCCTGTGACGCTGGTCTTCCCGGCCATGAAGGCTTACCTGAACCTTGACGCAGGAAGGACGGCAACATGAGCATTAATATGGAAGCCTCGGTCAATGTTCTGGGCGGGCGGCTGTCTGCCTGCTCGCGCGATCCAATGACCGGATTTTTTCGCAGCGGCTTTTGCGATACTTGTCCCGAGGATCGCGGCAGCCATACCGTCTGCGCATTGATGACAGACGAGTTCCTCGCTTTTTCCAAGTATCTCGGCAATGATCTCTCTACGCCGCGCCCAGAATTCGCCTTTCCGGGGCTGAAGGCAGGAGATCAGTGGTGCCTGTGTGCAAGCCGGTTCCTGCAGGCCCATCATGAAGGGGTAGCCCCCAGGATACTGCTGCAATCCACCCATCAGCGCGCGCTTGAGATAGTGCCGCTCGAGATACTCAAGCGTTACGCTGCGGATCTCGACTGACGCGTCAATCCGCAGCTTGCTCACGCGCACGCATCTCGGCTTCGATCTCACGCCACCGCGCCACCGCACGGTTATGATCAGCCAGATTTGTGCTGAATGTATGACCTCCGGTGCCATCGGCCACGAAATAAAGATAGGGCGTGTCATCAGGATCAAGCGCAGCGGCAATCGCTGCGCGGCCCGGATTGGCGATAGGCGTGGGGGGAAGCCCGTCGATGCGGTAAGTGTTGTAGGGCGTCACGGCATCAAGTTCAGACCTGCGCAAACCTCGACCCAACGTGCCCTGCCCCATCGTGATCCCGTAGATCACAGTCGGGTCAGTCTGAAGCCGCATCGGGACACGCAGGCGGTTCACGAATACGCTCGCGACCTGCCGCCGTTCATCGGCCACGCCGGTTTCTTTCTCTACGATCGAGGCCATGATGAGCGCCTCTTCGGGGCTGGCATAGGGCAACCCCTCCGCCCGGGCTTCCCACAGGTCGGCCAGTATACGTTCCTGCCGTGCTTCCATCTCGGCCAGAATTGCCTGACGGTCGGACCCGCGTTGCACCGAATAGCTGTCTGGGGCGAGCCACCCCTCGCGCGGCACATCACCCAGATCGCCAGAGAGGAATTCGGCCAGGCGCAGCCCCTCCCAGACCTGCCAGCTTGTTGTGCCCTCGGCGACCGTGATGCGATACTGGATATCAGCCTGAGCGATGAAACGGGCGTAGTCTTCGGGCGGTTCTTCGTCACTTGTAAATTGCACGATGGTCTCAAAGCGCTGCGTTGTCGGATCCAGTTCACGTACCAGCGTGTCAATCCGCGTTACCCCAATGCGATACTGGATCTCCGATCCGCAGGTCGAGGCGCCGCCGCGAGTGAGCAGGTCCATGATCTGATCCATGGAGGCACCTTCAGGGATCAGATAAGAGCCAAAGCGCAAGGCCCCAGCCCGTTCGGTATATTGCGCGCCGATGCGGAAAATCTGTTCAGAGGAAATCGCTTCCTGTTCGACAAGACCGCTTGACACCACACGCAACGAATCTCCGGGGGCGACGCGGAAACAGATCGCCTGATCCAGCGGACCCTCGGCATAGAAGCTGCGCTTGCCCGAAGAGATCACAATGGCCAGCCCGATTAGACCAACGATCAATAGCGTGAGGAAGTTGGCAACAAAATGTCGGATCATCCGGCGTCAACTTTCCCAAGTATCAGGCTGGCATTCGTGCCGCCAAAACCGAAACTATTGGAGAGCGCAATGCGGATATCACATTTACGCGCAACTTTCGGCGCGAGATCAATGGGAGTTTCGACGGCGGGCGCGTCAAGATTGAGTGTCGGAGGCGCGATCTGGTCGCGGATCGCGAGCACGCAGAAAATTGCCTCGACAGCGCCAGCCGCTCCCAGAAGATGACCGATGGCCGATTTCGTCGAGGACATCGTGGCGTTTGCAGCCCCCTCCCCCAAAAGGCGCTCTACAGCAGCCAGTTCGATTACATCGGCCATGGTCGAGGTGCCATGCGCATTGATATAATCGATCTGTGAGGGCGCAATGCCTGCGCGCGAAACAGCCGCTCTCATTGAGCGCAACGCCCCTGCGCCGTCCTCGGATGGGGCGGTGATATGATAGGCATCGCCTGACATGCCATAGCCCAGAACCTCGGCATAGATTTTTGCCCCGCGCGCCTTTGCGTGCTCATATTCCTCAAGAACGACAACACCCGCACCCTCGCCCATCACGAACCCGTCGCGGTCAGCGTCATACGGGCGCGACGCAGCTTTGGGATCGTCGCCGCGCTTGGTTGAAAGCGCTTTGCACGCATTGAATCCGGCAATCCCAATCTCTGAAATCGGACTTTCCGCGCCGCCTGCGATCATTACATCGGCATCGCCCCACTGGATAATACGCGCGGCATCTCCGATGGCATGCGCCCCGGTGGAACAGGCTGTCACCACTGCATGGTTGGGCCCCTTGAAGCCATAACGAATACTCACCTGCCCTGAAACAAGATTGATCAGTGCCGAAGGTATGAAAAAGGGTGAAACCCTGCGTGGCCCGCGTTCTTTCAGCAATACCGCCGTATCAGCGATGGCTGAGAGACCGCCTATCCCCGAACCGATCATCACTCCCGTCCGGCAGCGCGAGTCCTCATCTTCGGGCATCCAGCCAGAGTCGCGCACTGCCTGTTCGGCAGCAGCTACCCCATACAGGATGAACTCATCGACCTTGCGTGCCTCTTTCGGCTCCATCCAGTCATCTGGATTGAAGCTGCCGTCAGATCCATCGCCGCGAGGGATTTCGCAGGCATAGGTTGTTGCAAGATGGCTCGCATCGAAACGGGTAATGGGCCCTGCGCCCGATTGTCCATTTAGAAGCCGGGACCAGGTTGCCTCGACACCACAAGCAAGGGGTGTCACCAGACCCAGCCCTGTCACCACGACTCTGCGCATCCGCCTATTCTCCTGTCATGAACCGCTCTTTGGCGCTGTGATACCGGCATTTGACGGATAGGGGAAGTCTGGGAAGGCGAGTTGTAGCGGCTCTGTGCCGGATCTTGCGCGCTTGTGTTCTGCTGCGGACAATGCACGGGTTGCCTTGCCTGATACCTTGCCCCTGCGCACAACCTCGCCTAAACCCGTCCTGGAGTTGATACAGTTCACGAGAGGCAAGCCAATGCGCCTGAGCCGATATTTTCTGCCCGTTCTCAAAGAAACCCCTTCCGAGGCACAGATTGTCAGCCATCGGCTGATGCTGCGTGCGGGCATGATCAAACAGGCATCCGCTGGTATCTATTCCTGGCTCCCTCTGGGCTACAAGGTGCTGCGCAGGATCGAACAGATCGTGCATGAGGAACAGATGCGCGCCGGTCATATCCCGATGTTGATGCCCACGCTGCAATCGGCAGAACTTTGGCGCGAAAGCGGGCGCTATGACGATTATGGTCAGGAGATGCTGCGCATCACCGATCGTCATGGCCGTGACATGCTTTATGGGCCGACCAATGAGGAGTTGATCACTGACATTTTCCGGTCGCATATTACCAGCTACAGGGACCTGCCGCTGACGCTCTATCACATCCAGTGGAAATTCCGCGACGAAATCCGCCCACGTTTCGGCGTGATGCGCGGTCGCGAATTTTTAATGAAAGATGGATATAATTTTGATGTGGACAAAGACGCAGCGCTGCATGCCTATAACCGCCATCTTGTGAGCTATCTGCGCAGCTATGAGCGCATGGGTCTGCAAGCGATCCCGATGCGCGCCGATAGCGGGCCGATTGGCGGTGATGACACGCATGAGTTTCTGGTGCTGGCCGAAACCGGCGAGTCGGAAGTCTTTTATGACAGTGAAATCACCGATCTGCGCTTTGGTGACCGCGCTGTAGATTATGATTCGGTAGCTGAATGTCAGGCCGTGCTGGAGGAATTCACCTCACGCTATGCCCGAACGGATGAGACGCATGACGAGGCGACCTTTCACGCGCAGGTGCCCGAAGCGCGCCGACGCTCCGCACGCGGGATCGAGG
Organism: Natronohydrobacter sp.; assembly: GCA_007125005.1. Classification (GTDB taxonomy): domain Bacteria; phylum Pseudomonadota; class Alphaproteobacteria; order Rhodobacterales; family Rhodobacteraceae; genus Roseinatronobacter. The sequence goes on along the minus strand of SLDY01000049.1, from coordinate 7,575 downwards.
TGGGGCAGATTTTCTATTTCGGTACAAAATACTCCGAGGCCATGGGCGCAGTTGTTGTAAATGCGAAAGGTGAGCGTGTGCCGGTCCATATGGGGAGCCATGGAATCGGTGTTTCGCGCCTTCTGGGCGCGATTATCGAGGCGAGCCATGACGAAAAGGGCATCATCTGGCCTGAGGGGGTGACGCCCTTCCATGCCGGGATCGTAAATCTCAAGCAAGGAGATAGCGCTGCCGATGCGGCCTGTGAGGGCCTCTACAAGGCGCTCATCTCAAAAGGGTTTGAGCCCCTATATGACGACCGCACCGATCGCGCAGGTGCGAAATTCGCAACGATGGATCTGATCGGCCTGCCTTGGCGCATTACTGTGGGGCCGCGGGGGCTGGAAAAGGGTGTCGTTGAACTCACCTCGCGCCGCAATGGCGAAAGCGAGGAAATGTCGCCAGAGGCTGCTGTGGACCGGATCGCACAGATCTATGGATGATCTCTACCATCGCAGCCGCCTGCCAGATTCGCTGCGGGTGCTGCTCGAGCAATATCCGCGCGACATCTGGCAAAGTCACCGGCATTTCGATGGGCTGACCCGGTTCTGGCTGGAGCGGCATCTGATGTTCCGGCGCGCTCTTGCGCAATGGCAAGACGATACACGCTTGTTTCTTGACAAGGCTCGTGAAGCACAGGCCCATGGGCAGATGACGTCGCGGATCGGTGGGTTCCTGATCAACGAATTGCACGGCCATCACCATATCGAAGACGCGCATTATTTTCCTGTCCTCTCGGCAGCGGAGACGCGTCTTGTGCGCGGCTTCGAGGTACTTGACGCGGATCATCAGACACTCGATGGCGAACTCTCGGCACTCACAGAGTCAGCAAACTCTCATTTGCGCACTCTGAGCAAAGAAAGCGCAGGTGCAATGCTTGCGCGACTTGATGGCTTTGAGAGGTTTCTTGACAGGCATCTTGTCGATGAAGAGGAGCTTGTCGTCCCCGTTATCCTGCATCACGCCTTGCGCTTCTAAGCTTTCCGACGCTCGTCGCCCGCACGCAGTTCCTGAACACGCGCGACAAGCCAATCAAGCTGAGGGTCTTGCAACCCAAGCTCCGCCAGATGCGCAGCAGTGTTGAATAAATATTCGCAATTAGGACCACGGCCACCATGCGCGCGGGCAATGATACGCGCCTGATCTTCCAAAGAAAGCCCGGCACAATATTGATCATGAGCCTGATCGATAATGTAGGTCACTGCCTCAACCCTGCGTCCATCGCGCAAAGTTACCCGAGCATGAGATTCCAGATAAGCAGCCGAGATCAACTCACGCGCACGCAGATACTCCAAGCTCTCTGCCGCGATGACCTCCGGGACCTCGAACGCGACCCCTTCACAGCCACCCTGCCCCTTATCAAGTGCCAGAACGAGCCCGGGTGAGGCCACACTACCCCGATGGTGGATTGATCGCATGCAAAAGCTGCGTTCATACCCCTCCAATCGGGCAATATGGCGGCTGGAATAGGCGAAACCTGGCTCCCAGATAAGTGAACCATAGCCAAAAATCCAAATCGAAGCCTGCGCGCGCATGTGACTGGTCCTTTCCATTGCGCTGGGTGTAAACCGTATCTGCCGCAACCGGAAGAGAGGCTTGTTACATGCGTCTGATTGCAACCCTGTGCCTGATTAGTGCTGCTGTTTTTTGCGGTTATTGGTTTTATTCGGCGAGGATGATGAGCAAACTAACGGCACAGATCATCGCTGATGCACCTCATTTGAATGCCACCCCGCAGACAGTTACGGGATTCCCACTCAGCTTTCGCCTGCGACTTGAGGCTCCAAGCTGGCAAGGGCGAACCGGGGGTATTCGCTGGCAAAGTCCATATCTCGACCTTGCAACGCCCAGTTACCAACCAGACCAAATCGAATTCACGCTTGCTTCGGAACAGGAAATTGAAATCGGGACACAGACTTTTGTTTTAAGCAGTTCAGTTGCACGCGGCGAACTGACGCTGGAACGCAATTCACAACTCAACCTTTTTATGCTGCAGATGCAGTCCTTGCACATAGCGCCATCTCTACTGCTGCAAGGCGTGGCGGATATTGATCTTCTGTTAACACAAGACGGCAGCCCAGATTACATGCTTGAGGGATCAGCCAGAGACATCGAACTGGCGCCATCACTGCGCGCTCAACTGGACCCTGATGGCATCCTACCGCAACATATCAGCCGGTTCTCTGTTGATGCTGGCATAGAATATTCTAATCCGGTCATGTTCGGTGCACCCCTACCCGCGTTTGAAACATTGGTGCTCGACCAGCTGTATCTCGAATGGGGCCCATTGCATCTCTCGCTTGGTGGTACTCTATCGCACGATGCGGGCAATCTTGATGGCGAAGCTACGCTCAAAGCATCAAACTGGAAACCACTTCACCAGCTGATCGTCTCATCCGGTTGGCTTGCGCCGGATATGGCCATGATGGCGGGGATGCTGCTGGCTTCGCAGTCAGATCCGACAACCGGTGAAATCAGCCTTCCACTCCAGATCCGGGATTCGAAAATCTTTCTAGGTCCGCTCATGCTAGCAGAACTACCGTAGTTCGATAAATCGGCGGTTTAGCCATCGCGCCACAGGTATGGCGGACAAAGCCCCTAACGCATTTGCAACCATATCCGCGACATCACGACCGCGCCCGAAGTAAGGCTGGATGAGTTCGATCAAGATTCCATAACAGATCGCAAGAGGTACCAGCCAAACCCAGATCATAGGCTTTACGCTCAATGCAGGCAGCACCATCGCGAAAAAAAGCAGGTAATGGACGATCTTGTCAGGCCCGAAGATTCGCGGTTCCGTAGGGCCATCCATAGGATAAATAAAGAGTATCGTGCTTATCACTAACAACACGCCCGATAGCACGAACGCCTTCATACGATACCCTGTTCTGATCTTGCTCACTGCAAGTCCCCTCCCTGCGGAGGTCACGGGTCGCACAATCCATGGCGGGGATCAAGGCGTCACGCCGGAAGCCCAATCTGTGTAGCATCGCGCACAGCATCGGTAATTCGCGCCATGGCGCGTTCCTCAAGTTGGCGCACTCGTTCCTTCGAGATCCCCAAATCCTTGCCGATTTCTGCAAGTGTGCGCGGTTCTTCATTCAGATGGCGCTCTGCAATTATCTGCCGCTCACGCTCTGGAAGTTTCTGCACGGCGGTGTAGAGCAAACGGCGTCTGCGCTGCGCTTCCAGATCATTAAGCACGCGAGTCTCTGTCGCAACGCTGCCATCCTCGATAGTATCGAGCCAATCGCGCCCGTCTTCGCCATCGCTTTGCGGGGTATTGAGTGACAGATCCTGCCCGGACATTCGTCCCAGCATGATCTCGACCTGTTCCTCGGGCACATCCAATTCTCGGGCAATCGACTGGCTCAGGTTTTCCTGTCGGATCTCTCCGTTCTCGAGCTTTATCAGGGTCTTGCGCAGATGGAAGAACAGCTTTTTCTGCGATGCATTTGTTGCGGTCCGCACCACAGACCAGTTGCGCATCACATATTCCTGCATCGAAGCGCGGATCCACCAAGCCGCATAGGTTGAAAACCGTGCGCCATTATCGGGGTCATATTTCTCAGCGGCCCTCATCAATCCCAGATTACCCTGCTGGATCAGATCATCGAGCGGAAAGCCATAGCGACGGAACCGTGCGGCAACCGAAATCGCAAGCCGCGTATAGGCAATGATCAGGCGGTGGAGCGCAGCTTCATCACGCGCATCGCGCCAAGCCTTGGCAAGCATCTGCTCGGTTTCCGCATCAAGCATTTCACTTGCCATCGCGTCTTTGATGAAGCGGCTGGTCCGGGGATCGCGTGATTCCATTTCGACACTCTGATAGTAGCGTTACAATATTATTTCGTATCGCTACCAATTGGCGGATAGCCTTGTCAACTCCCCAAGGCAGGATTACTTCGCCTGTATGAGCAAATCAGCCCGTCCCAGCGCTTGCAATCTTGCAGACCTCATCGTTTATCTGTCCCGGTTGGGCCAGGCATCCGCACGTTGCGCGGAAACAGCGCCGCAAAGTCTTACCGCTGCGCAATGGACAGCGCTGCGCTATTTCGCACGCGCAAACCGCTTTTCGCGCACACCCTCGGCGTTTTCCGAGTTTCATGCGACAACGCGCGGCACTGCCTCGCAAACTGTGAAATCGCTGGTGGTTCTGGGGCTTCTGAGGCGGCAGAGCCATGAGAGCGATGCCCGCAGCACCGTGATCGAAATCACCGAAGCCGGGCGCGAGATACTGCGTCATGACCCACTCGAAGATTTGCGCAAGGCGCTCGAGCGCCTCGCGCCAGAGCGGCGCGATGCGCTGGCCGATGCATTAGGGCAGACCATCGTCACCTTGGCCGAGGATCGCAAGGCGCCGGTATTCGGAAGCTGCTCAGAATGCAATCACTGCCATCAGGACGATGGCAGCTATTTTTGCCTCTCGACACGGAGCTTCCTGAGCCTTCCGGAAATGCAGGCGATCTGTGTCGATTTCGAACCCTCCGCGCGGTAAGGCGGACCAGTTTTGTAGGCCGGGCTGGAGCGCCAGCAGGCACGACGCGGGCGCGGCCCACCTCAATTGGGGGCAAGCCCGCTCCTCCCTCAAAGACTCAGACTCAGCCTGCGCGCTCCAACTGACCGATCGCCGCGCGCAACCGCCCGATTTCTTCGCGCAACACTTCCGCACGCTCGCGCGCCTCGCTGACCACCTCTTCGGGGGCGCTTTCGACGAATTTTGCATTACGCAACTGCCCGTCGATCCCGCTTAGCTCCTTCTCCGCCTTGGCGCTTGTCTTCTCCAGCCGCGCGCGTTCGGCAGCGATGTCGATCACACCTTCCAGCGGCAACCCGAAACTGCCACCTTCCACAGTCACCGTGATCGACCCTTTGGGCAGTTCCGCGACTTCCTCGAGTCTGGAAATTCGCGCAAGCTTCATCACCAGTGCCATATTGCGCCCGAGCGCCGCGCGTCCCTCGGCATCGAGATCGAGTTGCACCATGTTCAGCTTCAGCCCTACCGGCACGCGCAATTGTGCTCGCGCCGAACGGATCGTCTCGATCAGCCCGATCACCCAGCGCATCTCTCGCATCGCATCGTCATCGACCAATTCCGCCCCGAATTCCGGCCAATCGGCATGTGCGCAAAGTTTCGCGCGCTCCCCGGTCAGCCCCCAAAGCTCTTCGGTCACGAAGGGCATGAAGGGGTGCAGCAGGATCATGCATTGATCGAGCACCCAAGCCATTGTCGCACGCGTCTCGGCGGCATCGGGGCCATCGAAAAGCGGCTTCGCGAATTCCACATACCAATCGCAGACCTTGCCCCAGACAAAACCGTAAAGCGCATTGGCGGCATCATTAAAACGGTAGTCATGCAAAGCGGTATCCACCGCCTCGCGCACGCGTGCCGTCTCGCTGATGATCCAGCGATTGACCGTCGCGTCAGCGGCGGGCGGTGCGGAACGCGTCGCATGGCGTTCCCAGACACCATTCATTTCGGCAAACCGGCAGGCATTCCAGAGCTTTGTGGTGAAATTCCGATAGCCCGCGATACGATTTGTATCGAGTTTCAGCACGCCACCGAGAGAGGCCATTGAGGCGTTGGTAAAACGCAGCGCGTCGGCGCCATATTCATCAATAATTTCTAGCGGATCGACGACATTTCCAAGGCTCTTTGACATCTTCTTGCCTTTGGCGTCGCGCACCAGTCCATGCAGATAGACATGGTCGAAGGGCACCTCCTGCACCACGGCAAGCTGCATCATCATCATTCGCGCGACCCAGAAGAACAGAATGTCAGAGCCGGTGATCAACACACTGGTTGGAAAGTATTTTTTTAGCGCGTCAGTGTCTTCCGGCCAGCCCAGCGTGCCAATAGGCCAGAGACCAGACGAGAACCATGTGTCGAGGACGTCGGGGTCGCGCATGAGTGTCCTGTCTGGCGCGAGCGCCTGCGCCTCGGCCTCGGTCGGCGCGCAATACTGGTTGCCTTCGGGATCATACCACACCGGGATCTGATGCCCCCACCACAACTGGCGCGAAATACACCAGGGCTCGATATTCTCAAGCCAATGATAATAGGTCTTCTCACCGCTCTCCGGCATGATCTTCACGCGGCCAGAGCGCACAGCATCGAGCGCTGGTCCCACGATTTTGGCCGTGTCAACAAACCACTGATCGGTCAGCATTGGCTCGATCACGGTTTTCGACCTATCCCCAAAGGGTTGCATGATCTTCTTCGCCTCAACGAGAGGCACCTCGGCCGCCGGATCATCCTCGGCCTCCAGCTTGCGCCCCAAGCGCGGGTCATCTGCCCGCGTCATCACCGCGAGCCCTTCGGCGGTGATCTCCGCGACCACCCGCTTGCGCGCCTCATAGCGGTCAAGCCCGCGCAGATGATCCGGCACGAGGTTCAGTGCATCAACCTGAGCCTCCGACAACTCGCGCTGCCCGCGCGCCACTTCCCCCGCAATCGCCGCTGCCTCGGCGTAAGGTGCGCCATCGGCCCGCATCTGCGCGCGGGTATCCATCAGCCGATACATCGGGATGCCACCGCGCTTGGCAACGCCATAATCATTTGCATCATGTGCGCCGGTGATCTTGACAGCGCCCGAGCCGAAATTCGGGTCGGGATACTCATCCGTGATGATCGGGATCAGTCGCCGATGTTCTTTTGGCCCAACTGGGATTTCGCATAGTTTTCCGACAATTGAAGCGTAACGCTTATCTGATGGATGAACTGCAACCGCCCCATCTCCCAGCATTGTTTCAGGGCGGGTCGTCGCAATCGAAATGTAGTTACGGATCTCGCGCAGAATCACGTTCCCGTCTTCATCTTGCTCCAAATACTCATAGGTCTCGCCCCCTGCGAGCGGGTATTTGAAGTGCCACATATGACCATCGGTCTCGATATTCTCGACTTCAAGGTCTGAGATTGCAGTCTCGAAATGTGGATCCCAGTTCACCAGTCGCTTACCACGATAGATGAGGCCCTTGTTATACATATCGACAAAGACCTTGATCACCGCGTCATGGAAATTGCCTTCCTCACCCGCCGGTGCCCCGGTGGCACCTGACATCGTGAAAGCGTTACGCTCCCAATCAAGCGAGCAGCCTAACCGCTTGAGCTGTCCAATGATTGTACCGCCCGAATGCGTCTTCCAGTCCCAGACTTTCGCCAGAAACGCCTCACGTCCCATTTCGGCGCGCTTCAAGCCCTCCTTAGCCAATTCGCGCTCAACCACCATCTGCGTTGCAATGCCTGCATGATCCTGCCCCGGCTGCCAGAGCGTGTCATAGCCTTGCATACGTTTCCAGCGCACCAGGATATCCTGAAGCGTGTTGTTAAAGGCATGGCCCATATGTAGGCTTCCCGTAACATTGGGCGGTGGGATCATGATGCAGTATGACTCCTCGCGCAGTTTGTTCGCTCCTGCTCGGAACGCACCTGCTTCTTCCCAAAGCGCGGCAATGCGAGCCTCTGCGGCTCTCGCGTCGAACGTCTTATCCATCGCCATATCTCCGGCCCTATCTGTGCTGAAACCTTGGCGGGTT
>SLDY01000103.1 GCA_007125005.1 Natronohydrobacter sp. | reverse complement strand
CCGGCAGGGAAAGGGCATCCTGGGCAGCCTTGTCCCGCCCGGCACACCCGGCGCGCGTAGCGAAGCGCAGATATTCGACTTCACCCAAGAGGCACGCACTGACCCCTTGCTGCATGATCTGGTCAATGTCGATGAACGCGCCATAGCACTTGATTGCGCCTGCGACACGCTGGGGTTTCAGCGCTGTTGTTGAAACAACCTGCCAGCGCATGATGCTTGGATTTTGCCCTGCAGCGGTCTGGCTGTTGCTTCAGTCATGGCAGCAATGCGTGCCGATTGACATCCTTGTAGAGAAGATACCGAAACGGCTCTGGTCCGCCAGCGTAGCAGGCTTGTGGGCAAAACGCCCTTAGCCACATAAAATCTCCGGCTTCCACTTCTACCCATTGCTGATTCAGATGATAAACAGCCTTGCCTTGCAAAACATAAAGCCCATGCTCCATGACATGGGTCTCATCAAACGGGATGACTGCACCAGGTTGCAATGTAACGATGGTGACATGCATGTCATGGCGCATGTCAGCCGGATCCATGAAGCGTGTGGTTGCCCATGCGCCTGCGGTGTCGGGCATCGCAACAGATTCGATCTCGCGCTCATTCGTGAAGAAAGGCTCTGGAGCAGGCAGGCCGGATACAGGAAGATAGCGTTTGCGGAGCCAGTGAAAAACGGCCTTCCCCTCTCCATTATTAACAACGCGCCAATTGCTGCCGGCAGGAAGATAGCCAAAGCCTCCGGCATTCAGGCTTGTTGTCTCGCCATCGAGTGTAATGGTTATCTGACCTTGCACGACAAACAGGGCTGCCTCTGCGTTTGGGTCAGTCTCGGGGCGATCACTGCCACCTTCTGGGGCCAATTCAACGATGTATTGCGAAAAAGTTTCCGCAAAGCCACTCAGAGGCCGCGCCAGCACCCACATGCGCATCTTCGTCCAGAAAGGCAGCGCGCTGGTCACGATATCGGACAAGACGCCGGCGGGGATGACGGCAAAGGCCTCGGTAAACATCGACCTGCCCGTGATCAGCTGTGATTGTGGTGGCAACCCTCCACCGGGAACATGATATCTTGGGGGCGGATCAGATGGCATGATGTCTCTCCTGACAGTGGTGCTTGAGCGCTAACAGACGCAACCGCGGTGCGCTACTGCCCAAAGCCAAGAGAGAGTTTTTGCAAAACCCGAATGGTCGGGCGAGGTTACATTACCCTGAGGGCACCAGGCGCACGAGGCGACCGTCATTACCGTCAGTGATTACATAGATGAACCCATCCTCGGGGCCTATCGTGACATCACGTATCCGCCAGTTCTGTCCATCAAGCAGGCGGGCAGTCTCGCTCAGACCATTATCCGCCTGCGCCCAGAGGCCGAGATAGCGGTGAAAGAGATTGCCGATCAGCAGTTGTCCCTGCCATTCTGGATAAGCATCACCCTGATAGAATACCATACCCGAGGGGGGGTTGTGGTGATCGCGTCCTGCAGGCCAATGGTGAACCGGCGCAACGAAGCCATCGCCATCGCGATGCGGTTCAGCGAATACGTCGCCGCCCCTGTAGGTCACTCCAAAGGAGGCAAGCGGCCACCCGAAATTGCCGCCACGCTCGACGATATTCACCTCATCGCCGCCCGCTTCACCATGTTCGGCCAGCCAGATTGCACCAGTCTCAGGATGCACAGTCATCGCCTGAATGTTGCGATGCCCGTAAGACCAGATCGCGCCTGCGGCCCCTTCTTCACCAACAAAGGGGTTATCCGCTGGGATTTCGCCGTCAAGTGTCAGGCGAATGACGGCACCATTTTCGCTGCTCAGATCCTGTGAGATATGCGATTCCGAGAAATCCTTGCTGCCACGATCCCCGAACCCTGCAAAGACATGGCCGTCTTGAAAGACGATTCGCGAGCCAAAATGCGCACCGCTGTCGATCCCGGGGCTCACTGCGTGCAGTAGTTCCACATCCGTTAGTGCATTTGCCTCCCGGTCCAGCTTCGCGCGGCCCAGCATGGTCGTGCTGCCGCCATCGACTGCGCCGACCCATGTCATGTAGAGCCAGCCGGTTTCCGCGAAATCCGGCGCGGCCGCGATATCGAGAAGTCCACCCTGGCCTGCATCCACGACATCAGGCGCGCCGGAGATTGGGGTTATCCCGGCCGCGCCATCCCAAAGCACAACCTCTCCGCCGCGCAGGGTGATGATCATGTCATTGGCGTCGGGTAGAAAAGCCATGCCCCAGGGGCGGTTCAGGTTTTCGGCCAGCGTTTCGACCGTGTAGCCACTCTCTGCCTGTGCTGGCAGTGCCATTGCCAGCGCAAGGGCGCTGGTTGCAATGAAGCGGGTCTGTCGCATCTTGTCCTCCGGTCTTTTCAGATCATCCATGTGTTACCTGCGGTCTCGTGTCGCGAGTTCAAGTCACGAAAACGCAAGGAATCCGGCGAGTCTGCTTGACTCGCGAAGTTTCGGAGCGTATCGCGACAGTGATTTCCGGAAGTCGAAACGCTTCCGGTCCTCGCGATATACGAGGATCGCCACCCATCAGCGCGTTGCGCCCATGGGTGCGAAACCGGTTTGAACCGCCCTTTTCAGGGCAAGGAGAGATGCGCATGTTCGAGACCCTTTCCGAACGCCTGTCCGGGGTATTCGACCGGCTGACCAAGCAGGGTGCGCTCTCGGAAGAAGATGTGCGCACGGCGCTGCGCGAGGTGCGAGTGGCTCTGCTGGAGGCTGATGTCTCGCTGCCCGTGACGCGCGATTTTATCAAGCGCGTGCAGAAAAAGGCCACAGGCGCGGCGGTCACAAAATCCATTACGCCGGGCCAGCAGGTCGTAAAGATCGTGCATGATGAGCTTATCGCCATGCTTGAAGGCGACGAGGATGCCGGCAAGCTGAAGAACGACAACCCGCCTGCGCCGGTGCTTATGGTCGGTCTGCAAGGCTCGGGCAAAACCACCACCACCGCGAAACTTGCCCGCCGCCTGACCGAGCGCGAGGGCAAACGCGTGCTGATGGCCTCGCTAGACACCAACCGCCCCGCCGCGATGGAACAGCTTGCCATTCTCGGCACTCAGATCGGGGTCGATACGCTGCCGATCGTTAAGGGGCAGCGTGCAGTTGAGATCGCCAAGCGCGCCAAGCAGCAGGCCACGCTCGGCGGATATGATGTCTATCTGCTCGACACTGCAGGCCGCTTGCATATCGACGAAGTGCTGATGGACGAGGTGCAGGCTGTCCGCGATGCGGTTGCCCCGCGCGAGACATTGCTTGTCGTCGATGGCCTCACCGGGCAGGACGCTGTGAACGTGGCCGCCGAGTTCGATGGCAGGGTCGGGGTTACCGGCGTTGTATTGACGCGGATGGATGGCGACGGGCGCGGGGGCGCTGCGTTGTCGATGCGCGCGGTTACCGGGAAGCCTATTCGCTTCGTGGGTTTGGGCGAGAAGACCGATGCGCTGGAGGTGTTTGATCCCAAGCGCGTCGCGGGCCGCATCCTGGGCATGGGCGATATCGTGGCCCTTGTGGAAAAAGCTCAGGAAGTGCTGGAGGTCGAACAGGCCGAACGCATGATGAAGCGTTTTCAGAAGGGCATGTTCAACATGAACGATCTGAAAATGCAGCTTGAGCAGATGCTCAAGATGGGTGGCATGCAGGGTGTCATGGGCATGATGCCGGGCATGGCCAAGATGTCGAAGCAGGCCGAAGCGGCCGGATTTGACGATTCGATGTTGCGCCGCCAGATCGCGCTGATCAATTCGATGACCAAGAAAGAACGCGCAAATCCCGCTGTTCTGCAGGCCAGCCGCAAGAAGCGCATTGCTGCCGGGGCAGGGCTGGAAGTTTCTGATCTGAACAAGCTTCTCAAGCAGCACCGCCAGATGGCCGACATGATGAAGACCATGGGCAAGAAGGGTATGCTGAAACAGGCCATGGCCGGGATGCTGGGCAAGGGCAAGGGGGCGCCCGACCCATCAAAAATGTCGCCTGATCAATTGGCCGAACTGGGCCGCGGGATGGAAGAAGGCATGAAGATGCCTGGCCTTGGTGGCCCGGGCATGGGTGGAATGCGCCTGCCCGGCGGGCTTTCTGGCCTTGGTTTGGGGCGAAAGAAATGAGCTTTCAGCGGCCTTTTCTCACAGGAGCACCTGATGTCTGATTCTGTACAGCGCGCAGCCGAGATCCTTGCCGATCATCGCGATAGTATCGACCGGCTGGATGCGATTCTCGTCTACACGCTGGGCGAGCGATTCAAGCATACTCAGGCAGTGGGCCGTCTCAAGGCTCAGCACGCACTTCCCCCCTCCGATCCAGCTCGCGAGGAGCGGCAGATCGAACGGCTGGAATGGTTGGCCAAGGAGGCTGATCTAGACCCGGAATTCGCCAAGAAATTCCTCAATTTCATCATCTCGGAAGTGATCCGTCACCATGAGAGGATGCAACGCTGAAACCCTGACTGATGCCCGCCATCAAGGTGGTGCAAACGCCATTCAAAGGAGATGAAGACATGGCAGTTAAGATCCGTTTGGCCCGTGGTGGTGCCAAGAAACGCCCGCATTATGCGATTGTTGTCGCCGACTCGCGCATGCCGCGCGATGGCCGCTTCCTCGAGAAGCTGGGCACGTATAATCCGCTGCTGCCCAAGGATAGTGAAGACCGTATCAAGATGGATATGGAGCGTGTCCAGCATTGGCTCGATCAGGGTGCCCAGCCCACGGACCGGATCGCCCGCTTTCTGGAAGCCGCAGGCGTGCGTGCCAAGACCGAGCGCGCCAATCTGAAGAAAGCCGAACCGGGCAAGAAAGCCAAGGAGCGTGCGGCACAAAAGGCGGCCAAGGCCGAAGAAGCCGCAGCCGAGTGATCTTGCGTCTGAAGGGGGCGCTCGCGCCCCCTCTTGGCCCTTTGGGCCAATTCACCCCCTGAGAGTATTTATTCGCAAGATGAAAGCAGCATGAGCAGGACGCGGATCTGTGTAGGGGCCATTGCAGGCGCTTACGGCGTGCGTGGCGACGTGAGGATCAAGAGCTTCTGTGCCGAGCCGCGCGCAATCGCAGACTATGGCCCGCTCTGGTCGGAAGACGGGCAGCGCCAATTCTTGCTCACATTGGGGGCACAGGTCGCGCAGGGATTTTCGGCGCGGTTGAGCGGGGTTGCGACGCGCGATGAGGCCGATCGGCTAAAGGGCGTGCGCCTTTTTGCCGAGCGCGACCAGTTGCCAAGCCTGCCGGATGACGAATTCTACCATGCCGATCTTATCGGACTGGAGGTGTTTGACACGGGCGGCGCGTCTCTGGGCCGCGTCAAGGCCGTGCTCAATCACGGCGCATCGGATCTGCTTGAACTGGTGCGGCCCGGCAAATCGGGGGCGGTTCTGCTGCCCTTCACGCAGGCGGTCGTCTCGACAGTGGATCTTGCGGCACGCCGGATCATCGCAGATCCTCCAGATGGGTTGATAGAATGAGCGGGCGCGTGCGCCGCGCCGCCGGGCGGTTGGGCATCACACCATCGCTGACCCCGCGCTCGCTGGAAAAGCGCGGGACGCCCGCCAAGGTCTGGCAGGCGCGGATCGTAACGCTGTTTCCCGAGGCGTTCCCCGGTGTTCTTGGCCTCTCGCTGACCGGTAAGGCACTGAAAGAGGGGCTCTGGGGGCTGGAGGCAATCGATTTACGCCCGTTCGGTATCGGCAAGCACCGCAATGTCGATGACACACCGGCCGGGGGCGGGGCCGGGATGGTGCTGCGCGCTGATGTGCTTGGTCGCGCCGTGGAGATGGCGATGCGCGGTGTACCTCAAGACCGCACAGACTGGCCGCTTGTCTGCCTAAGCCCGCGTGGTCGGCCCTTCACGCAGGCCAAGGCGCAGCGCTGGGCGCAAGGGCGCGGCGTTACAATGATCTGCGGGCGGTTTGAGGGTGTGGACCAGCGCGTGAT
>SLDY01000077.1 GCA_007125005.1 Natronohydrobacter sp. | reverse complement strand
TGCCCGGCTGGGTGCAGGCATGGATCGCGGCAGAGGCAGAACGTGCCTGGCCGCCAAGCTTTTGATTCGGATACAGAAATTCTGAGCTCAAAATATATATTTAGAATAATTCCAGTATTTGAGCCAGATCAAGGTAGCATCTCACAGCCTTGTTATGTCTGCATCATGCGCGCGACAGCGCATGACCAGAACATAAAAAGGAGGTTTTGATGCCTGCACGAAACATGCACCGTATCGGGGCAACTGCACTTGCCCTCGTGCTTGGTGCGACGGCACTTCACGCTGAAGATATCGCCGAATACATGGATTTTTTCGAGCCGCTGCCGCATCTGCCGCCCATCCCGGCAGATAACACCATGACGCCGGAGAAGATCGAACTCGGCAAGATGCTGTTCTTCGAGCCGCGAATCTCGGCTTCGGGGGTGATTTCCTGCGCGACCTGCCATAACCCGGCACTGGGCTGGGCCGACCGCATCCCGCGCGCTGTTGGCCATGGCGGTCAGGTGGGCGAGCGCAACACGCCGACCGTGCTCAATTCGGGCTTCCTCGAATCGCAGTTCTGGGATGGGCGTGAGCCTGATCTGGAAGGGCAGGCACTCGGGCCGATCGAGGCCGATATCGAGATGAACATGACTTTGGCCGAGGCAATCGAGCGGCTGAGGGAGTTCGATATCTATCACGAGCATTTTGCCGCAGCCTTCCCGGATGATCCTGATCCGATCAATCAGCATAATGTGGCACATGCCATTGCGACCTTTGAGCGCACGCTGAACACGCCGAACTCGCCCTTTGACCGCTTCTTGCGTGGTGACGCGCAAGCGATGACCGATCAGCAGGTCGAGGGAATGAAGCTCTTTGTCGATGCTGGCTGCGTTGCCTGTCACACCGGCCCTGCCTTTACCGACAGCAATTTCCACCGCTTCGAGCTTCCCGGCTCGCGCGATGAGGGACGCTTCCTTGTGACCGGCGATGAGGCCGATATGTTCGCCTTCCGTACGCCCACATTGCGCAATGTCGCGGTGACCTATCCGTATTTCAATAACGGCTCCGTCGCGACACTGCATGAGGCAACACAGCTCATGGGCCAGCAGATGCTGGGGCAGGATTTCTCCGAGGACGAACTCGAGAGCCTTGTCGCTTTCATGCATGCGTTGACCGGTGAAATGCCGGATATCACGATCCCTGCGCTGCCGTGATCTGAGCGCATATTCCAAGTATCAGCCGCCCACTTCATTTGTGGGCGGCTTTTTGATGCGCCTTCACCACATCGAGAGTGCCCAAATGTCGCCTTGTCAAAGTTGTGTGACCCGTTAATGTGATCTCTGATCGGTGGCAAAGATCGCCGAAGTAGTGTTCAAGGCCACTGTCTGGCCTGAAGGTCTGGGAGAATGACATGACAAAACTGAAACCTGTTGCCCTTGCGGCGTTTCTTGTTGCCCCCTTTGTGGCACAAGCGGAGCCGACGGGTGATGCGGCTGCCGGTGAGCAGAATTTCCGCCAATGCGCCAGTTGTCACGGGATTGAGTCGCCTGAGGGCGAAACAATCCACCGGCTCGCGCCGACCGGGCCCAATCTCTGGGGCGTGGCCGGTCGTCTGGCAGGGGCCTATGAGGGTTATACCCGCTTCTCGAATTCGATTGTTGCGGCTGGTGAAGAGCACGGGATTGTCTGGGACGAAGAAAACTTCGTTGCCTTTGTCAATGATCCAAGCGGCTTTTTGCGCGAAGTCACAGGCGATTCACGCGCGCGCTCGAATATGAACCATCGTTTGCGGGGATCGGCTGAAGATCTCTATGCCTATCTGGCACAATTCGGCGCTGAATAAGCCCGCACGCGTGATGCAGTGATACCAAGACGGGGCCTGTTGGTCCCGTCTTTCATGGTTTTGCAGCGTAGCGCGCCAGAAAGACAGAGACAGCGCCATCAAGAATGCGCGCGATCTCCAGCTCGCTGAAGCTGCGCTGCACGCCGCAGATGAGCCGGTCAGAAATCCACGCCTGACACAGCTGGAAAAACTGATCTGCCGCGAGTTCAGTGTCCACGATAGAGAGCACACCGCGCGCCCGCATCGCTTCCAGATAGGCTCCGAGCCGTGCGCGGCCCAGTTGTGGGCCGTTTTCATAAAAGGCATGGCCGATCTCTGGAAACCGCGCCGATTCCGCCACGCAAATACGATACATTGCCAGCGCAAAATCCGAGATCAGATAGTCGATAATGCGCCGTCCTGCCTCGCGTAGCGCCTTTTCGGGCAGTGTATCCGCCGACAACTCGACCGCGCTATCGGCCAGTCGCAGGATTTCGGTGCGATACATTTCAGTAAAGAGCAGGCGCTTCTCGGGGAAATAGGCATAGAGCGTGGCTTTGGATACAGCCGAGACACGCGCGATCTCATCGACGCTTGCCCGCGCGTAGCCCATCGCCATGAACACTTCGCGCGCGCCTTCCAGCACCTGATCATATTTGCGCCCCTGCCGGATGGCGGCACTCTGCAATGTCATATCGGGCCTCCCCAAGAGCCTAGATAGATGCTTGCACCCGAAAGGAAAAGTGGCGCTTTATGGCCGAGCACCGAATCACATGTTAACACGTTCAGGACATGATCGAGATATTCCTGAAAACCATACCCTTCTTCGCCCTGATCGGGCTGGGCTACGGGGCTGGGGTCAGAGGGTTCTTCCCGCCCGAGGCCACGGCATATCTCACGAAATTCGTGTTCTATTTCGCGCTGTCCGCGATGCTTTTCGGTTTTGCTGCAAATCTGACGATTACCGAACTGCTCGATATGCGCGCCGCCGCTGCCTATCTCTGGGCCTGTGCGGCAGTTTATGTGCTGGTCATGGCCGTTGCCTTCTTGCGCCGCGCGCGCATGGAAGAGGCGCTGATCGAGGCGCATTGCTCGATCATCGGCAATACCGGTTTTCTGGGCGTGCCGCTTCTGGTGGTGCTTCTGGGGCAGGGCTCAGTGCCGATGGTGCTGCTGGTGCTGACGATCGACCTGATCGTGTTCTCCTCGCTCTTCACGGTCATCATCACGCTCTCGCGCGATGGGCGTGTCGATAGCGACCTGCCGCGTAAACTGGTTGTGGCCGTGGCCAAGAACCCGATGGTCGTGGCAATGGTGCTGGGGCTTGCGTGGTCTGCAACCGGGTTGGGTGTGCCAACCCTCGCCAACGAATTCCTTACCCTTCTGGGCGCCGCCGCCACGCCCTGCGCGCTCTTCGCCATCGGCGCGTCGCTGGCCGACAAGAAGGTCGAGCGGCTCGCAATCGTAAGCTGGCTGTCCTGCGCCAAGCTGGTGCTGCATCCGTTGCTCACGGCATTTGCCGCGCTCGTGCTGTTCGGAGTTGAGCCACAGGCCGCGGGCGTATTGATCGCGGCGGCGGCATTGCCTGTGGCGGGCAATGTCTTCATCCTCGCGCAGCATTACAATGCCGGGCCGGCGCGCGTGTCGGCAACGATCCTTGTCTCGACGCTCGTCAGCATCGCGAGCGTGCCGGTTGTGATTGCATGGGTCTCTGGCTTCTGACAGTTTGTCGCAACCACAGATAACGAGGCGCAAAGATGCAGACAGTCGCGGAACACGCAGCTTTTGGCGGTGTGCAAGGGGTTTACCGCCATATCTCGCAAGCAACAGGCTGCGAAATGAAATTCGGGCTTTTCCTGCCTGCAGAGGCGCGGCTGCACCCGGTGCCGCTGCTCTGGTATCTTTCGGGGCTGACCTGCACGCATGAAAACGCCATGACCAAGTCCAATGCGCAGGAGCACGCAGCGCGCCACGGGCTGGCTGTGGTGTTTCCCGACACATCGCCGCGCGGCGAGGGTGTGGCCGATGACGCAGCCTATGATCTGGGGCAGGGCGCGGGGTTCTATGTGAATGCCACGCAAGCACCCTGGGCCGCGCATTTTCGCATGTGGGATTACATCGCCGAGGAGTTGCCGCGCGTGCTCAGCGCGAATTTCCCGCTTGAGGAAGACAGGCAGGCAATCACCGGCCATTCCATGGGCGGGCACGGGGCGCTGACGCTGGCGCTGCGGCTGCCGGATCGTTTTGCCTCAGTCTCTGCCTTCGCGCCCATTGCAAACCCCACCCAAAGCGATTGGGGCAGAAAGCAGTTTGCGGCCTATCTGGGCGCGGATGAAAGCCTATGGGCCGCGCATGATGCCTCGATTCTGATGCGCGCAGAGGGCTTGCGCAGTGAAGTGCTGATCGATCAGGGAAGCGAGGATCAGTTCCTCGATCTGCTGCGCCCCGAAGCGCTGGCCGAGGCAATGGCCGCGCGCCGCCAGCCCGGGCAGTTCCGCATGCAGGCGGGGTATGATCACAGCTACTTTTTTGTCGCGAGCTTCATGGCCGATCACATTGCCTTTCACGCAAGGGCCTTGTCGCAATGAGCAAGGTGGAAGCAGTTGTCTTCGATATCGGCAATGTGCTGGTAGGTTGGCAACCTGAGTGCGTCTATGATCGCCTGATCGGCCCCGCGCGCCGCCAAGAACTGTTTGATGAAGTCGATCTTGAGGGGATGAATGCACAGGTTGATCGCGGCGCCCTGCTTGCCGAGAGTGTAAACGCTCTTGCCAAGGCTCACCCTCACTGGGCCGAAGAAATCCGGCTCTGGCAAGTGCATTGGGATGACATGTTCGCGCCTGTGATCGACGAGACTGTGGCCTTGCTGAAAGCCTTCAAGACGCAGGGGATGCCCGTCTTCGCGCTCTCGAATTTCGGGGCCGAGACTTTCGCGCGCGCGCGGGCCCGTCATGACTTCCTTGATGCCTTCGATGCGGCGTTCATTTCCGGCCATCTGGGGGTGCTCAAGCCAGAGCCCGAGATTTACGCAGCCCTCGAAAAGGCCACCGGACTGGCTGGTGACAAGCTCTTCTTCATAGATGACCGAGCCGACAATATCGCCGCTGCCCGCGCGCGCGGCTGGCAGGCACATCATTTCACAGGGCCCGCCGCGCTGCGCCGGGATCTTGTTGCAAGCGGGGTTCTTTCATGACGCTGCCCATCATCACACCGGAGATAGAGGCGCATCTCGACTGGCGCGCTTTGCTTGCTGCGTTTGAGGCGGCCCATCGGCTGCCGCCTGCCGAACTTGACGATACGTTCCTTTACCGCGGCGCGGATACACTGCTGTCACGCGCGGCGTGGATCGACGGGATGGGCGCGCTGGTCAAGACCGCAACAATTTTCCCTGACAATCCGGCCAAGGGGCTCGCCTCCGTCAATGGCGGCGCGGCACTATATTCCGATGACGACGGATGCCTGCAGGCGCTTGTCGATTTTCATCTTCTGACGAAATGGAAAACGGCAGGAGACAGCCTGTTTGCAGCGCGTCTGCTTGCCCGCCCCGAGAGCAGGCGCATCACGTTGGTGGGCGCAGGCACTGTGGCGCACAGCATGGTCGATGCCTATCGGGCGATCTTTCCCGAGGCGGAATTCACCATCTGGGCGCGTCGCATCGAGAGTGCACAAGCGTTTGCGCGTGGTCTGGCGGGGGTGACGCCGGAAGCTGATCTTCAGCGCGCGATCGAAGCTGCCGATATCATCTGCACGGCAACCATGAGCCGCGAACCGCTTGTCAGGGGCGAGTGGTTGCAACCGGGCCAGCATCTTGACCTGATCGGGGCATTTCGCGCGGACATGCGTGAAGTTGATGATTCTGCCCTGCAACGCGCGGCTCTTTTTGTAGACAGTCGCAAGACTGTGCTGGATCATATCGGAGAGCTGAAAGATCCGCTCGCGCGCGGCGTGATCACGCGTGAGAATATCCTGGCCGATTTCTATGACATCGCGCAGGGGCGTTTCACACGCCCTGCACAGGATGCCATCACCATCTGCAAGAATGGCGGTGGCGCGCATCTGGATCTGATGACGGCGCGATATATTTTCGAGGTCTGGCAGGCGCAGCGCTGAAACGCGAGTGTCAGGCTGCAAAAAGACGCGCCCGCGCGGCCTGCCC
>SLDY01000066.1 GCA_007125005.1 Natronohydrobacter sp. | reverse complement strand
CCAACATGCAGCGCTCACCTTCCTGGACCCAGTAGAGCTGATCATGGCCGCGAAATTCGCGCCCAACGACAGAAGCCGGGCCGTAAGGGTCGGGCTCGAGCATGATCTGTTCGGGCCGCACCGAAAGCGACACTGCGCCATTTGCCGCGCGCGAGAGGGGCAGCGTGCCGAATTCGGTTTTGACCTCCATCCCCGAAGCCGTGCCTGGCAGGATATTCGAACGACCAAGGAAAGAGGCCACGAAGGCAGAGACCGGGTTGCGGTAAATCTCGTCCGGGGTGCCGATCTGGATGACGCGGCCTTTCTCCATCACGGCGATACGGTCGGCGACGGCCATCGCCTCTTCCTGATCATGCGTGACAAGAATCGCTGCTGATCCGGCCTCCTTCAGCAGGCGCCGGACTTCCTGTCGGGTTTCCACGCGCATGGCAGCGTCGAGATTGGAGAACGGCTCGTCCAGCAGCACAAGCGGCGGCGCGACGGCCAGTGTGCGGGCAAGGGCCACGCGTTGCTGTTGCCCGCCGGACAGTTCGTGAGGTTTGCGTGTGCCCAGACCCGCCAGCCCGACCAGTGCCAGCATGTCGCGCGCGCGCGCCTCGGCGTCGGCGCGCGAGAGTTTGCGCAATCCGAATTTCACATTTTCCAGCACATTGAGATGCGGGAAAAGCGCGTAATCCTGAAACACGAAGCCGATGCCACGCGCCTCGGGGGGGAGATGGGTGATGTCGCGCCCACGCAATCGGATGCGGCCGTCATCGGGGGTTTCGAATCCCCCGATCATGCGCAGCGTTGTGGTCTTGCCACAGCCTGAGGGGCCAAGAAGCGCCATCATCTCGCCTTCGCCCAACTCAAAGCTCACCCGCTCCACGGCGGCGGCCTCACTGGCCGTGAAAGCCTTGCGCAGTTTCTCGACGCTCAGAAGGATTGCAGTGGGTTTCGTGCGGAACCCGAGTGGTGATGCTTCGGCTGGCATCTTGAAGGAGAGGGTTTTGGGCAGGCTGGTCATGGTGTCCTTCACGCGGTGTTACTCGCTTTTCTTGTCATGGCGCAAAACGAAGCCCACGAAAAGAGCAGAGAATACCATGATCGCTGCCGCATAAGGTGCGGCATCCATCAGCATGCCTTCGGATGTGCGCGAAAACATGGTGATCGAAAGCGGCCTGAACCCGGTCGGTGCGAGCAGGAAGGCGATGGGCAATTCCTTCATCGCGATGACGAAGACAAGAACCATACCTGCCACCACACCGGGCCGGATCGTGGGCAGGGTGACGCGCGCAAAGACCGAGAGCGGGCCATGACCCAAGGCGCGCGCAGCTTCCTCGACCGAGGGGCGCGCCTGATAGAGTGCCGAGCGGATCGGGCCGAGCGCGAGCGCGAGGAAGCTGAGCGCATAGACCGTCACCAGCAGTAGATGGGTCTGGTAGAGAAAGCGCGCGGCATTGAGCGAGAAGAAGACAAAGGCCAGCGCGAAAGCGAGCGCGGGAACTGCATAACCGATGAAGGCAAGGCGGTTGATGAAGGTCGAGAGCGGCGAGGGGTATCGCACGGCAAGAACTGCGACGGGCAGCGCCATCGCGGCTGCGAGCAGGGCCGAAGGAGCCGCGACCGAGAGCGATTGCGAGAAGGCACGCAGGAGCGCGGGCAGGATGGCGGGTAGATCATCTAGCCGTATCATCCAGAAACTCAGGACAGCAATTGGCAGGCCAATCGCGGCCAGAACCACAAGCGCCACAAAGCCCCAGCCGAGGATCTGGCCCGGAGGTGATAGTGCGACGCGGCGACGCCCGATCCCGGTGCCAGAGCCCGTACGTGCGAAATGCGCCCCTTCGCGCAGCCGGCTTTCCCACCAGACAACTGAAAGCGCGATGGCGATGAGCATCAGCGCGAGCCATGCGGCGTAGACCCGGTCAAAAGCGGCTGAGAACTGGATATAGATCGCGTAGCTGAACACCTCGTAGCGCATCAGGGCCACAGCGCCGAAATCACCGATGACATAGAGCCCCACCACCAGCCAGCCCGCCATCAGCGCAGGCATCAGATGCGGCAGGGTGACACGGAAGAAGACTTCACGCGGCGAGGCCCCGAGCGCGCGCGCGGCCTCTTCGAGCGACTGGTCAAGCCCCGCAAAGGCCGCGCGCAGATTGAGATAGATATAGGGGAAGGTATAGAGCGCCAGCGCGAGCGTCGCCCCCCAAAGCCCCTGCAGCCGCGGGATGGTGAATCCGAAGACCTGATTCATGAACCCGAAATTGCCCGAGAGCCCGATCAGCGCATAGGCCATCACATAGCCCGGCGTGGCCAGTGGGATCACCGCGAGGATATTGACCAGCCGCCTTCCACGTAGATCAGTGCGGCTGACCAGCCACGCAAGTGGCAGCGCCATCGCCGTGGCCAGTGCCAGGGTGCAGAGCACCAGAAGGCCGGTATTCCACAAGAGCATCCGCGTGCGCGGGCGCAGGATCAGGCTCTGGACAGTGGCCAGATCGGCCTCGAAGGCGCGCAGCATCAGCCAGATCAGCGGCAGCAGCATCAGCGCGCCGATACCAAGCCCGATCACCGAAAACACCACACGGGCCGCAGGCATGCGCCTGCGGCCCGGATGTGTGATATACGTGGCGGCGGTCACAACACGCCCAGATCGCGCAGCATCTGCAAGGTGCCCTCCAGATCGGTCAGCGTGTTGAGATCAATTTCGGGCGCCGCCGTCAAGACCTGCTCCATGCTCAGCATCCCGCCGGGGGCAATGGTGCTGCCGGGCACGACTTCAAATTCCTGCACATCCGAGACGAAGAATTGCTGCGCCTTGGGCGAGAGCAGGAATTCGATGAATTTCATGGCATCTTCGCCATTTGCAGAGCTTTGCGGAATACCGATGGCCGCCACCAGAAGCAGATTGCCGATATCGCCATCGTCGAACAGGGCCTGCGCAATGGGCGCATCTGTCGCGCGCGAGAGGGCGCGGCTGACATAGTAGTTATTGGTCAGCCCGATATCGCCTTCACCATCGAGGATCGCTTGCACGATGGCTGTGTTGTTGCGCACAGCGATGGGGTTATTGGCGATGAAGGCTTGCAGGAAGTCCCGCGTCGCGTCTTCACCCATGACCGCGCGCATTGCGGTCAGATGGCCATGCAGCGATCCATTGGTGGGTGCCCAGACAACACGCCCATTCCATTCGGGTGCCGTAAGATCAAGCAGGCTGGCGGGCAGATCGGCTTCATCCACGCGATCAGTCGCACGCGCGATGATCCGGCCCCGACCAGAGGTCGCGACCCAACGATTTTCCGTATCGCGATAAGCAGCGGGAACACTCGCCACCAGAGCATCAGGGAGCGTCATCATCCGCGCGGCGACTGCGCCGAGCGCTGTGGCATCCTGCGCCCAATATAGATCGGCAGGAGAAGCATCACCTTCTTCCTGCAACAGAATCGCCAGTTCTGCGGTGCCAGCATAACGCACATTCACGCGGATGCCGGTTTCAGCAGTGAAAGCCGCGATGATGGGAGCTACAAGCGGCTCGCCGCGCCCGGAATAGAGGGTGATGTCGGCCAAGGCTGGCGCAGCAGTAAAAGCCGTAAGCGCGAGGATGGAGTTGCGGAGAAGCTTCATGATATCTGCCTTTTCACATGGTTCATATAGCAGCGGAACAGGATCGGCCAAGGCCGAAACTGCGTCCTCCGCGCAGCGCGCCCAATTCCCTACTAATTGAGTCGGATATATTTCCTGACATGTTTAGTCAACTACCAATCTGTCGAAAATGGGATTGCCGAAGCGCGACGCTCTCGCGCATAGTGCACAACACTTGTCACACAGGATAGAGCATGGCCCATATCCGTAACCCCGGAGCCCCGCTGGCGTTTGAAAACTCCGTCGCTGTCAATCGCCCCGCAGCAGAGCGCCGTGCGGCCTCGCTGGTTGCGCGGCGGTCGCTGAAAGGCGCGCATCAGGCGGCGTGGCTTGTCAATGCAATCGCCTGTATGGATCTCACAACACTCGCGGGTGACGACACACCCGAACGCGTGCGCAGGCTCTGCGCCAAAGCGCGCCGCCCGCTCAGCGATGAGATCGTCGCGGGGCTGGGCCTTTCCGAGATGCCGAAAACCGGCGCGGTGTGTGTTTATCCGACACTGGTGGCGACAGCAGTGAAGGCGTTAGAGGGGTCCGGCATTCCAGTGGCCTCAGTTGCAACGGGCTTTCCGGCGGGCCTTATGCCGCTAGACCTGCGGCTGGCAGAGATTCGCTATGCAGTGGATCAGGGCGCGCAGGAGATTGATATCGTCATCACCCGAGCGCATGTTCTGGGAGGGCAGTGGTCGGCCCTGTTCGATGAGGTGGCCGCGATGCGTGAAGCGTGCGGTGCGGCGCATCTGAAGGCGATCCTTGCCACTGGCGATCTGTCGACGCTGACAAATGTTCATGCAGCTTCAAAGGTTGCGATGCAGGCCGGCGCGGATTTCATCAAAACCTCGACTGGCAAGGAAGCAGTGAATGCCACGCTGCCCGTGGGTCTGACGATGTGCCGCGCCATACGCGACTATCGCGCGGCAACCGGCCATGTCGTGGGCTTCAAGCCTGCAGGCGGGATGAAGACCGCCAAGGACGCGCTGAACTGGCAGGTTCTCATGCGCGAGGAACTCGGGCGTGACTGGCTGCATCCGGAATTGTTTCGTCTTGGCGCATCTTCCATGCTTGCTGATATCGAGCGGCAGTTGTCCCATCATGTGACGGGCCGCTATGCTGCCCATCACCGCCACGCGCTTGCCTGAGGATGGTCTGATGCCCACCATTACGGAGATACTGAAAACCATGTCCTACGGCCCGGCCCCCGAGAGCGATGCGCTGGCCCGCGACTGGCTGGCGCGCGGCCCGTTCGGGCATTTCATCAATGGCCGCTTCACTGCAGCGGGCGGTCTGTTCGAAACGCGCGATCCGGCCAAAGATGTGGTGCTGGCCGAAATCTCTCAGGGCAGTGAAGCCGATATTGCGGCGGCTGTGGAAGCTGCACAGGCTGCCTTGCCCGAATGGTCGGCCATGCCGGGGCATCTGCGTGCGCGCCATCTCTATGCTATTGCCCGACAGATCCAGAAACGCGAGCGCCTTTTTGCAGTGCTCGAATCGCTCGATAACGGAAAGCCTCTGCGCGAAGCGCGTGATGCAGATGTGCCGTTGGCCGTGCGGCACTTCTACCACCACGCTGGCTGGGCTGAACTTGTGGCAGAAGAATTTCCGGGGCAGGGGCCGCATGGCGTGTGCGGGCAGATTATTCCGTGGAATTTTCCGCTGCTGATGCTGGCATGGAAAATTGCGCCCGCACTGGCGGCCGGCAACACTGTTGTTCTGAAACCGGCAGAATACACGCCGCTGACAGCGCTTCTTTTTGCCGAGATCTGCATGGAAGCGGGCCTGCCGGAAGGTGTGGTCAATATTGTCACTGGCGATGGTGCAACCGGTGCGGCGCTGGTCGAGCATCCTGATGTTGCCAAGATTGCCTTTACCGGCTCGACCGAAGTGGGCCGCGAGATCCGGCACGCAACAGCCGGTAGCGGCAAGGCGCTGACGCTGGAACTAGGGGGCAAATCGCCCTTTCTGGTCTTTGCTGATGCCGATCTGGATGCTGCCGTAGAAGGGGTCGTCGATGCGATCTGGTTCAATCAGGGAGAGGTCTGCTGCGCGGGGGCGCGGATTCTGGTCGCAGAGGCGGTGGCAGAATGCTTCAGCGCAAAGCTGCGCGCCCGGATGGAGACATTGCGGGTGGGAGATCCGCTGGACAAATCCACCGATATCGGCGCAATCGTGCATCCGCGCCAGCTTGCGCGCATCCGCGATCTGGTCGCACAAGGCGTTGCCGCGGGCGGGGAGCTGCATACGGGCAATGCGCCGGAGGGTTGTTATTTTCCACCTGCCTTTATGCTTGGGGTTTCACCCGCAAACCCATGCTTCAGCGAAGAAATATTCGGTCCAATTGCTGTAATGTGCAGTTTTCGGACGCCGGAGGAGGCCATCGAGCTGGCCAATAACACGCGCTACGGACTCGCAGCCTCGGTCTGGTCGGAGAACCTGACCCTCGCGCTCGACATGGCGGCGCGGATCAAGGCGGGCGTGGTCTGGATCAACGCAACCAACCTGTTCGATGCCAATGCGCCCTTTGGCGGTATGCGCGAAAGCGGGTTTGGCCGCGAAGGTGCGCGCGAGGGGATGGCGGCCTATCTGCGCCCTCTCGATGCGCCCTCTGGCAGTGCCCCGGAACCGATTGCACCGCTGCCACAGCCTGTCGCGATCACAGGGATTGACCGCACGCACAAGCTGTATATCGGCGGAGCGCAGAAACGCGCCGATAACGGACAGAGCTATTCTGTCACGCAAGAAGGCAGGCTTCTTGGCCATGCGCCGCTTGGCAG
Organism: Natronohydrobacter sp.; assembly: GCA_007125005.1. Classification (GTDB taxonomy): domain Bacteria; phylum Pseudomonadota; class Alphaproteobacteria; order Rhodobacterales; family Rhodobacteraceae; genus Roseinatronobacter. The sequence continues at coordinate 12,948 of SLDY01000066.1, read as the reverse complement.
CCGCAAGGATATTCGCAACGCAGTGGAGGCCGCGCATAAGGCAAGTGGCTGGAGCAGGATGAGCGGGCATCAACGCGCGCAGGTGCTGTATTTCCTTGGCGAGAACCTGAGCGCGCGTGCGCCCTCGCTGAAGGCTTTTGCGGGCGGGGATGAGATCGACGCGGGCATCGCGCGCTGTTTTTACTACGCCGCTTGGGCTGACAAGTTTGATGCACGCGTGCATGACACGCAGGGCCAGCATGTGACCCTGGCGATGAAAGAGCCGTTTGGGGTGATGGGACTGATCTGCGCGGAAGCCAGCCCGCTACTTGGGGCGTTGTCGCTTGTCCTTCCGGCGATTGCGATGGGCAATCGCGTTGTTGCCATCGCGCCGCAAAGCGCGCCTCTGGCGGCCCTTGAGCTTGCGCAGGTGCTGGCCTGTTCCGATGTGCCAGGGGGTGTTGTTAACCTTGTTTCAGGGCCGAAATCTGATCTGGCGCAGACACTTGCCACGCATGAAGATGTGGCCGCGCTCTGGTCTGCCGCGCCCGAGCTTGCCGCGATGACCGAGCGCGAGAGTGCGGCAAATCTAAAGCCCGTCTGGCAGGTGCCCGATCCGGCTGCGCAGGGCCGCGCCTTTCTGGAGGCCGCGGTGCAGATCAAGACGATCTGGGTTCCATATGGCGCTTGACGGCGGATTGCACTGCGGGCAGCTTGGAGCAAATAAAGGGAGAGAGCGATGCGTGCTGCTGTTTTGAGGGAGTATCGCAAGGATCTGAGCATCGAGACCGTACCCGACCCTGTCTGCGAGGAAGATGGTGTCGTGTTGCGCACGCTTGCTTGTGGTATTTGCCGCTCGGATTGGCATGGCTGGGTTGGTGGGCATCCGCGGGTGAAGCCGGGCCAGATTCCGGGCCACGAATACTGTGGTGAAGTGATTGAGGCCGGGCCGCGTTCGGGCTGGGCTGTCGGCGACAAGGTGATCGCGCCTTTCATCCTTGCCTGTGGAACCTGCCCGGCCTGTCGTGCGGGCGTGTCGAACACATGCCCGGACCAGCGGCTGCCCGGTTTCGTGGAACCAGGCGCATTTGCAGATCATATCGGTGTGCCGCATGCGCATAATCTTGCACGCCTGCCCGAAGGCATGTCGCCCGTGCTGGCGGCGGGGCTGGGCTGCCGGGTGACAACGGCGTTTCATGCGCTGACAGATCGCGCGGCGCTGCGCGCGGGCGAATGGCTCGCGGTGCATGGCACAGGCGGAATCGGGCTGGCCACGCTGATCCTTGGTCGTGCGCTCGGCGCGCGCGTGATCGCGGTCGATATCGTGCCCGAGAAGCTGGAACATGCCAAAAGCCTTGGCGCTGATGCGGCGATTGATGCGCGCGATGGCGATGTGGCAGAGGCCATACGTGACCTCACAGGCGGCGGCGCGCATGTCTCGGTTGAGGCGATGGGAATCGCGCAGACAACCAACGCCTCGCTGCAATGCCTGCGGCCTCTGGGGCGGCATGTGCAGGTGGGCATGACCGTGGGCCATCATGCGCGGATGGAGTTGGATATGAGCGCCGTCTATCTCAAGAACCTCGCGCTTTACGGCACGCGCGGAATGCCCGCGCATAAATACCCCTCACTTCTGAACATGATCGCGGCGGGACTTGTGGATTTCGCGCCGATGATTGCGCGCGAAGTCCCGCTCTCGCAGGCGGGCGCGGAGCTTGCGGCCTTCGATGGCCCGATGCCGCCGGGGGTGGCGGTGATCTCTGATTTCCAACGCTGAAGCGAACCGCTTTTCCTTTGCACATGGCGGGCTTTCGAGCTAAGGGCTGCGCAAATTCCCTTCAAACGGAGCCCGATGCGATGAAAGCCGCTGTCATCACCTTTCCGGGGTCGAATTGCGACCGCGACCTGGCCACGGCGTTTGAGCAGGCAGGCGCGGAAGTGGTGCGGGTCTGGCACAAGGATACTGAATTGCCGCAAGGCACAGATATCGTGGGCATTCCGGGCGGATTTTCCTTCGGCGATTATCTGCGCTGCGGTGCGATTGCAGCCCGTTCGCCAATTGCGCAGCCTGTCGTGGAGTTTGCTGGAAAGGGCGGGCATGTGCTGGGTATATGCAACGGTTTTCAGGTGCTTCTTGAAATGGGCCTGTTGCCGGGAGCGTTGCTGCGCAACTCCAATCTACGCTATATCTGCAAGCCAGTGGGCTTGCGGGTGGAAACGTCTGACAGCCCCTTCACGCGCGTCTATTCGGAAGGCGAGGTTATTACGGTCCCAATTGCGCATCATGATGGTAATTACACCGCTGATGCCGAAACTGTTGCAAGGCTATCGGATGAGGGGCGCGTGGCATTTCGGTATGTCGAGAACCCCAATGGATCGAGTGATGACATAGCGGGTATTCTATCGGAAAACCGGCGCGTGCTGGGCATGATGCCACATCCTGAGCGCGCCTTTGCGGCAATTCATGGCAGCACGGATGGGCGGCGCATGTTTGACGCGCTGATGGGCGCCTTTGCGCCCGTCTGAAATCGACCTGTTTTGTGCGCGCTTGAGCGGAGCTCTCAAAGCCCGTATTGTGTAACGCATGGTCAATCTGCCAGATCTTGAAAATCGACGCGTGAGCATCTTGGGCATACCACTCTGGGGGCGGGTGGTGGTTGTTCTGGTGTTGCTGGTCGCGATTGTCAGTACATGGTTTCTCAATTCCTTTCTTGCAGAGAGTTTCACTGAATCCACCCGCAACCGCGCTGAATTGCGCTTGGTGCTCTATTCTGGAAATATCCAGTCCGAATTGCAGCGGAACTCGGTCGTGCCCTTGCTGCTCGCACGTGACCCTGAGCTTATTTCGGCACTGCAGGACGGCAATTTCGCAACCACTTCGCAACGTCTCATTGATTTGCAATCTGAGATTGGTGCCGCTTCGATCGAGCTTCTTGATAATTCAGGCCGTGTAATGGCGGCGACAGACCGCAATCAGCTCGGCAAGAACCGCGCCAGCGAGGCACCCTTCGTAGAGGCGCGGCGATCTTCCGAGACCTCCTTTCTTGTGCAGGAACTCGATAGCGGCGGTTTTGGTTTTTCGTTTTCGCGCTCGATAAGGCAGGGCGGTGATGTTCTTGGCGTTGTCGTGGTTGGTGCGGATTTGTCGAAATTCGAGCGCAGTTGGGCTGGTTTTGCGGATGCGGTGGCGTTGCTGGATTCCAGCGGTCGCATCATTCTGGCAACCGAGCCACGCTGGCGTGGGCGCTCGCTTGAGGAGGCACTGGCCGCGCGCGATGCCCCCTCCGCCATCGCCCGTGCGCTGCGGGCAACTGCGGATTGGGCGCAGCCTGCGCCGGATGCATTCGTTCGTGGCGAGGCGGTCTTGCGCTCGGAAGTGCGGGTACCTTTTCGCGGCTGGCGGCTGGTGAGTTTCACCCGTTACGACTCGGTGCGCGAGAGCGTCAACGCTGCGATTGCATTGATGCTGACTGGATTTGCGCTGCTTCTGGCCTTGGTCTTCTACATCCTGAGCCGACGCGCATGGTCGCAATCGGCATTATTTCAGCAGGAATCCGAAGAGTTGCGTGCGCTCAATGCGAGGTTGCAACGTGAGATAGCGGCGCGCTTGCGGGTGCAGAAGGATCTCGCGGTGGCCGAGCAGACGCTTGCGCAATCAGCCAAGCTTGCAAGCCTTGGCGAGATGTCCGCATCTGTCAGTCATGAGCTGAACCAGCCGCTTGCGGCAATGAAGACCTATCTCGCTGGCGCGCGGCTTTTGCTCAAAGGCAAGCGCTCCGAAGAGGCCATGGCCTCTTTTCAACGCATTGATGATCTTATCGACAGGATGGGCTCGATCACGCGCACGCTGAAATCATTTGCGCGCAAGGGTGGCGAAGCATTTGCACCGATCGATCTGCGCACATGCGTAGCCGATGCCTTAACCATGATGGAGCCCATGCTGCGCGATAGTCGTGTTCTCGTTGTGCGCACCCTGCCGCCCGAGCCAGTGATGATCTTTGGTGATACAGTGCGCATCGAGCAGGTAATCCTGAACCTTGTGCGCAACGCCGTGGATGCAACGCGCGGAGTTAACAGCCCGCAGATTGACATTATCATAAGCCAGGGCGAGGGCGTGAAGCTGACCGTGCGAGACAATGGGCATGGCATTGAGAATATCGACAGCATGTTTGAACCCTTTTATACAACCAAACCTGCTGGCAAGGGCGTTGGTCTTGGGCTTCCCATTTCATCGGGGATCGTGACTGACCACGGGGGGCGGCTGACCGCATTCAATGCCGCCGAAGGCGGCGCGGTTTTTGAGGCCGAATTCCCGCATCACGACGCGATAGCCAAAGCTGCCGAGTAACGCTAAAGTTCCCGCGACCTGACTTGCTCTGGGGTGCATCACGTTGCAACAGGGCCAAAACGAGAGGAATGCGGGAAATGAGCGGTCAGATGCGTGTTGCGATTGTTGATGATGAGCAAGACATGCGCCAGTCGATCAGTCAATGGCTGGCGCTTTCAGGTTTTGCAACTGAGACATATGCTGACGGGCATGCGGCACTCGCTGGCATTGGGCCTGATTTTCCGGGTGTTGTGATTACAGATATCCGCATGCCCAACATGGATGGCATGGCGCTCCTTAAACGGTTGGTCGCACTCGATAGCACAATTCCCGTGATCATGATTACCGGACATGGTGATGTGCCGATTGCTGTTGAGGCCATGCGACTGGGCGCGTTCGATTTCCTCGAAAAGCCGTTCAAGCCCGAAAAAATGATGGAGCTGGCTGAAAAGGCCGTCAAGAAACGCAGCCTCGCACTTGAGGCGCGTGCCCTGCGCAACGAATTGTCCGATGGCGGCACGATCATGCGCAGACTCGTCGGCGCTTCCGAAGTGATGCAGCGCCTGCGTGAGGATATCCTCGATATCGGACAGGCCGATGGGCATGTGCTGATCGATGGTGAAACCGGCACTGGCAAGACGTTGGTGGCCCATGCCCTGCATGCCGTCGGCCCGCGCGCGGCGCGACAATTGGCGACGATCAGTTGTGCCGGGCTGGGTGATGATGTCTTGTCTGCGCGACTGTTCGGTCCGCTTTCCGAGGGCGGTGCTCGACCGCTTGCCGAAGAAGCCCGGGGTGGCACTATTCTTCTGGAAGATATCGAAAGCCTGTCGGAACCGATGCAGGCGCGGTTGCTCGCCTATATCAACGAACTGGGCGCGCCGCCCGAGACGCGTATCATCGCAGTATGCAACACCCATCGCGCTGATCAGACCATTGAGGATGTGTTGCGCGCTGATCTCTTCTTTCGCCTATCGGCTCACAAGATCACATTGCCGCCGCTCAGAATGCGCGGTGAGGACATCCTTGCGCTTTTCACAACCTATCTTGACCGCTTCGCAGAGGAATATGGCTGTGCTGTTCCGGAAGTCTCGATGCCGGAGGCAGCGCAGCTACTGCAGGCGCCTTGGCCGGGTAATGTGCGTCAGCTTGTGAATATTGCTGAGCGTGCGGTGCTGCAAAGCCGGCGGGAGGACGGTGGCTTGATGTCGTTGATCATGGCCGACAACGAGGCCACAAACGAGGCGCTGACGACGGAAGGCAAGCCGCTGAAGGAGCATGTCGAGGCATTCGAGCGAATGCTCATCGATAATACCATGCGCCGTCATAAAGGATCGATCACAGCTGTCATGGAAGAACTACGCCTGCCGCGGCGTACGCTGAACGAGAAGATGGCGAAATACGGGCTGGTGCGTTCGGATTATGTCTAGGGTATTGCGCGCTCTAGGCCTGCTCGGCGGACATTAAACCGCGGCAGAACATGTGCGATCCTCCATTGGCGCACGGTGTTCGGTGCATATGTTAAATTGATCATTGTATTTTGTCGCAAAACACCTCTATGTTGTATGTGTAAAGGCGCTTCCAAACGCGGAGCACCGGAACGAATTTCGCTGCACGGGAAGACTTGAGGGCAATACCCCCATCCTCTTGGGCAGCTGGATTGGCCGAAAGGCTTTGAGCGCCCAGATGTTGTAACAGATCGGGCAAACGGAAACGCGCCATGCATCTGCATGGCTCAACAGGAATCGCAATGAAGGCGGCACGACCTATCCCGTCCAAGACCCTGCCAAGGCCCGGCTTTGCGCAACGCGGTTGTGTGGGCGCGCGCGGTGTGCTGCCAGTTGCTCAGACAAGACACGTCTCCCGGATCGCCGCATTGCATTTGCAATGTCGGGCGAAGGCGCGGCGCGCATTGGATTTTTATGGCTCAGAAAATGCTTATCGATGCCACACACGCGGAGCAAACCCGCGTCGTGGTGGTGGATGGAAACAAGGTCGAGGAATTTGATTTCGAGACAGCCAGCAGGCGGCAACTTGCTGGCAATATATATCTGGCCAAGGTCACGCGGGTAGAACCCTCCCTGCAGGCGGCCTTTGTGGATTACGGTGGAAACCGCCACGGTTTTCTCGCCTTCAACGAGATACACCCCGATTATTACCAGATACCGGCAGCAGATCGGGCTGCATTGCTCAGGGAAGAGCGTGAATTAGCCAGCGATGGCGATGAGGAAGATGACGACGCTGCGCGCAATCCCAAGAGCCGCAAGCAAGTCAGCCGCTCCTCGTCGCGGCGTAAGCCAGCGGCGCAGGCTGAGCGTTCAAAATCCGATGATCAGGTGGAATCACGCGCAATACGCGGCATGGATATTGTTGAACCGGGCGACGAGGCCGAAGACAGTCTGATAGCCGAGGGGTTCGGAACTTCTGACAATAAGGCGGCTTCAGATCATGAGCCTTCGGCCGCCAGAGAAGAGGCACCTGTCGCGCCTGCGCTCGGTGATGTGGCTTCTGATGAAGATGCGGCAGATGATGCAGATAATACTGCAGAAGAGGGCGCTGATGATGCTCCGGCCGAGCAGGACGATGAGGGTCGCTCTGCCGATAGCGAACTCGACGAGCCATATCGCGCTGCAGATCACGCGACTGAGATTGATGATCGGATCGAAGCTGTCTCGGATGGCGACCCAGTTGAGGAAGAGCGCCCACGGCGCAAACCGCGTATGCGGCGTTACAAGATTCAGGAAGTGATCAAGGTGCGCCAGATCATGCTGGTGCAGGTGGTTAAGGAAGAGCGCGGCAACAAGGGCGCGGCGCTAACTACGTATCTCAGCCTTGCTGGGCGCTATTGCGTACTCATGCCCAATACGGCTCGTGGCGGCGGCATCAGCCGTAAGATCACCAATGCTGCTGATCGCCAGAAGCTCAAGGCCATTGCGAACGAGATTGCAGTGCCGGAAGGAGCAGGGTTGATTATCCGCACCGCCGGCGCGAACCGCACCAAGGCCGAGATCAAACGCGATTACGAATATCTGTTGCGCCTGTGGGAACAGATTCGTGACCTCACGCTGAAATCAATCGCACCCACCCCGATCTATGAGGAAGGCGATCTGATCAAGCGATCGATCCGCGACCTCTATAACAAGAATATCGACGAGGTGATGGTAGAGGGCGAGGCAGGATACCGCGCTGCCAAGGACTTCATGAAAATGATCATGCCGTCCCATGCCAAGAATGTGAAACCCTATCAGGATTCGTTACCGCTCTTCGCCCGCTATCAGGTCGAAAGCTATCTGGCGGGCATGTTCAACCCGACTGTTCAGCTACCTTCTGGCGGCTATATCGTCATCGGGATCACCGAGGCGCTTGTGGCTATCGATATCAACTCGGGCCGTGCCACGCGCGAAGGTTCGATCGAGGAAACTGCGCTCAAGACAAATCTGGAAGCCGCAGCAGAAATTGCCCGTCAGTTGCGGTTGCGCGATCTGGCAGGGCTGATCGTCATCGACTTTATCGACATGGAAGAGCGCAAGAACAACGCTGCAGTCGAGAAGATGCTCAAGGACAAGCTGAAGGACGACCGTGCGCGGATTCAAGTGGGTCGGATTTCGGGTTTCGGCCTTCTGGAGATGTCGCGGCAACGCTTGCGTCCGGGCATGCTGGAGGCCACGACCCAACCTTGCCCGCATTGTCACGGTACCGGGCTGATCCGGTCGGATGACAGCATGGGCCTGACCGTGTTGCGCCAGATCGAGGAAGAAGGAACACGCGGTCGGTCGCGCGAGGTTCTGGTGCGGGCGCCTGCGGCTGTCGTCAATTTTATCATCAATCACAAGCGTGAGCATCTTGCGCAGATCGAAGCGCGTTATGGTATGGCGGTCCGTCTTGAGGCGGATCCGCAAATGATAAGCCCTGATTTCGAGATCGAGAAATTCAAGACGGCAACTCGTGTGGCTGTAACGCCATCGGAAGTGGTTTCGATTTCCACCACGATGATGCCAGAGATTGAAGAAGAGGAGGAAGTTCTTCTCGACGAGGAGGACGAAAAGGATACCGCCGAGGCAAGTGCAGAGGGCAATGGCCAGGGTCGCAAGAAACGGCGCCGTCGTCGTCGCAAACGGGGTGGTGCGCAGACTGGCGCTGAAGATGCGAAAGCAGAAACCTCCGAGGAAGCGGATGCCAGCGGCGTGGAAGAAAGTGTGGATGCACAGCCCGAGGAAGCTGCAACCGTAACCGAGCCAGCCGAAAAGCCAGTTGCAAATCGCCGTGCGCGCAAACCGGCGCAAAGAAAGCGCGCTGCGAGCGCTGCAAAGGCCGCAGAGGCGAGCGAAGACACACAGGGCCCGGAAAGCGAGTCATCTGCGAAGGAAGAGGCCGGGCCCGCGCCACAAGAGGATGAAGCCGCGCCCAAACCTAAGCCCAAGCGGACCCGCCGCAAGCCCGCCGCACGCAAGGCCGATACCGAGGCCGGGACTGACACGCCTGAAGAAGCTGGAGCAGATCAGCAAAGCGCTAGCTCGTCTGCGGCGGCAGAAGCTGCCCCAGATGGGGCGCTCGCAGAGCGGGACGCTGATGCGAAATCTGTGCAGGCAGATGAAGACACGTCGGCAACGGTTGCGGCAGAAGCGGTGGAGGCTTCGCCAGAGGTTGTAAGTGATCCGCCTGCCGAAAAGACCGAAGATGAACCGGCCGAGAGTGTGATCGCCGACGCTGAGGATAACAACGCCGATGGCCCCGCGCCAAACGCCGAAACGACGGCTGAAGCGCCTGCACCTCACTCGGAGGCCGAGCCGTCCAAGCCGAAGACCAGACGCCGGGTCGGATGGTGGTCGTTGCGGCAATGATCTCGTACGTCTTGGGCCGTTCAAATACGGCCCAAGGCTGCGACATGATCCCGCATGAAACGCAATCGTGACAGGTGAAGAGGTGACGACGGGCGCGCGGGCGCGTATTGCAACCATGTTAGAGAGGCAAACAAAGGCGGCGGTATGTTCGGAATAGACGTATTTGATGCGGGCTTACTGGTTGCGCTGATGATCTCTTTTGGCGCGGGCATCCTCTCGTTTCTGTCGCCTTGTGTATTGCCGATTGTGCCGCCGTATCTCGCCTATATGGGCGGCATCTCCATGCAGGAACTGAGAGAAGAGGGCCAGGCATCGCGCCGCGCCATTCTGCCGGCGCTTTTTTTCTTTATGGGGTTGTCCACAGTCTTTCTCTTGCTGGGGTTCACTGCCTCGACCATGGGGCATTTGTTTCTGAGCAATGCGGAGATGTTTGGCCGGATCGCCGGGGCGGTGGTTATCCTGTTTGGTCTGCATTTTCTGGGAGTGTTTCGTATACCTTTCCTGATGCGCGAGGCGCGTATCGACGCGGGCGATCGTGGCGGCTCTGCCTTCGGAGCATATATTCTTGGCCTTGCCTTCGCATTTGGTTGGACACCCTGTATCGGACCGGTTCTTGGTGCGATCCTGACAATGGCTGCGACAGATGCGACTGTCACCCGCGGCACAACGATGCTTGGAGTTTATGCGCTTGGACTTGGGCTGCCATTTCTGCTGGCCGCAGTTTTCGTTCAGCGATCAATGGGGCTGATGAACCGCCTCAAGAAGCATATGAACATGATCGAAAAGGCGATGGGGGTCATGCTGCTTGTCGTCGGGATCGCATTGGTCACGGGCGCGTTCTCGGCCTTTTCCTGGTGGTTGCTGGAAACCTTTCCGGTGATGCAGAGGATAGGATGAGGCGCTGAACATGCTGCCTGTTATTGCGGCAGTGTCCTGGTTGAGTATTTTTGGCAAGATGAAGAGGCTCAGCGCAGGCCCAAATCCGCCAGCGCCGCATCGAGTTCGGGGGGCAGGGCGTCATCGCCCTTGCGCGCCTTCGGCAGATCGGGCGGCGCGTCCTTCGCCTCCAGATAACGCCAGCCCTGAAAGGGACGTTTCGGCGCGGCTGCAGTGCGGATGATCTCGGGCGAAAGCACGATCCCGCAGCGCCGGACCCCGTCGGCGCCGATCACTTCATCTAGGCGCAGGATACGCTGGCGCGCAAGAACGACACCCTTGAACACCCAGTAGAGCGATCCGTTGGGAAGCAGATCTGCGCTGCGTTTGGGCCACATCCGCGTTACATGACGTGGCAGCCCGTCGGAGCCAAGCGCACGGGGGTTCTTCTGCCACAGGGCAAGATCTTCGATCTTTTCGGCCCCCACACAGAGTTTGATGAGATGAAGCGGTTGCGACATTGTCGTAGTCTTAACCTTTGTGGCGCGTCTGACAAGAGGCGCAAATGCGTTGACCCGTGGTGCAGCGGCGCGTATCTTGTAGGCTTGTTCCGCACAGACCCCACAGGATGCGCCTCATGAGCCGCTTTGCCGCCCCGATTGCCGAACAGATCTGGGATATGAAATATCGTCTGAAAGACGCTGATGGCAGTCCGATTGACCAGAGTATCGAAGATACATGGCGGCGCATCGCGCGGGCGCTTGCTGCCGTGGAGGAGGTGCCGGAGATCTGGGAAGAGCGGTTTTTCGGAGCGCTTGAGGATTTCAAGTTCCTGCCAGCTGGTCGGATCACTGCCGGGGCAGGGACAGGGCGCAGCGTGACGCTTTTCAACTGTTTCGTGATGGGTGCGATCCCGGACAGTATGGAAGGCATTTTCGAAATGCTGAAAGAAGCTGCGCTGACCATGCAACAGGGCGGCGGGATCGGCTATGATTTCTCGACGATCCGCCCCAAGGGCGCGCCGGTTGCTGGTGTTGCGGCGGATGCGTCTGGGCCGCTCTCTTTCATGGATGTCTGGGATGCGATGTGCCGCACGATCATGTCGGCAGGTTCGCGCCGTGGCGCGATGATGGCGACGATGCGCTGCGATCACCCCGATATCGAGGCGTTCATCGCGGCCAAGCAGGATGCCGCGCGGTTGCGGATGTTCAACCTTTCGGTGCTTGTGACCGATGCCTTCATGGAGGCTGTTAAGATGGATGGGCCGTGGGATCTGGTCTTCGGAGAGCGCATCTATCAGACCATCCAGGCACGCGATCTCTGGAACCGGATCATGCGCGCGACTTATGAGTATGCCGAGCCCGGCGTCATTTTCATCGACAGGATCAATGAGGCAAACAATCTAAGTTACTGCGAGACGATCGCGGCAACCAACCCATGTGGCGAGCAACCACTTCCACCTTATGGGGCTTGCCTTCTCGGATCGATCAATCTGGCAAGGATTGTCGAGGATCCCTTCGGGCAGAATGCCCGCTTGGACATCGCCGCACTGGAGGAACTGGTGCGTCTTGCGGTCCGTATGATGGATAACGTCGTCGATGCCAGCCGATTCCCCCTGCAGGCGCAGGCGCAGGAGGCGCTGGCAAAACGCCGGATCGGGCTGGGGGTCACAGGTCTCGCCGATGCGCTTTTGATGGTGGGGCTGCGCTATGGCTCTGATGCTGCTGTCGCCGAGCTTGACGCCTGGATGCGGGCGCTGGCACGCGCGGCATATCTCGCAAGTTCAGAACTGGCCCGCGAGAAGGGCGCTTTCCCGCTCTTTGACGCAGAGGCGTTTCTCGCTTCGGGCCATATGCAGCAGATGGACCCGGATGTCCGTGAAGCGATCCGCACGTATGGCCTGCGCAACGCGCTTCTGACTTCGATTGCGCCGACCGGCACGATCAGCCTCTATGCTGGTAATGTCAGTTCCGGGATCGAGCCGGTATTCGCCTATGAATATACCCGGAAGGTTCTGCAGAAAGACGGGTCACGCAGCGAAGAAACCGTAGAGGATTATGCAGTTCGTCTCTGGCGCCAGACCCATGGCGATGCGCCCTTGCCAGAACATTTCGTCAATGCCCAGACGCTGAGCCCGATGGATCATGTGCGCATGCAGGCGGCGGCACAAAAATGGGTGGACAGTTCCATCTCGAAAACGATCAATTGCCCCGCTGATATCAGCTTTGATGCTTTCAAGGATGTCTATCTTGCCGCCTGGGATATGGGGTGCAAGGGGTGTACGACCTATCGGCCGAATGATGTAACAGGCTCGGTGCTATCACTGTCGGAGAAGAGCGAAACTGTGCCGCAGGCCGAGACAGGCGCGGATGTCGTCTATCTTTCAACCCCGTTTGACCGGCCAGAGGCGCTTGAGGGCCACACCTACAAGCTGAAATGGCCGGGCTCCGAACATGCGATATATGTCACGATAAATGACACGATCATCAACGGGCATCGTCGCCCTTTCGAGATCTTCATCAACTCCAAGAACATGGAGCATTTCGCTTGGACCGTCGCGCTTACGCGGATGATTTCAGCCGTGTTCCGCCGTGGCGGGGATGTCTCCTTTGTTGTCGAAGAGCTGAAAGCGGTCTTTGATCCGCGTGGCGGGGCTTGGGTGCAAGGGCGCTATATCCCGTCGATTCTCGCCGCGATCGGCGGCGTAATTGAACAGCATCTGATCCGCATCGGTTTTATCGATGGCGAGGGGCTTGGCCTGAAAGCCGACCCACAAGCGTCAGCCATGGCGGTTGGCTCCGACATGCGGGGCAGGGCCTGTCCGGCCTGTGGCGCATTCGAGATGGTCATGATCGAAGGCTGTATGACATGTCGTGCCTGCGGGCACTCCAAATGTGGATGAAAAGCCAAAGCTAGGAGATGCTG
>SLDY01000015.1 GCA_007125005.1 Natronohydrobacter sp. | reverse complement strand
TCGACCTCGTCGCACCTGATCGCTTCGGTTGAGTACGCAATGGACGGCTTCAAAGGTAAAGCAATCATCGGCCGCGCCGGTGGTGACCTTGGCACCGCTCTGAGCGCACCTGGCTTCACCCGCACGCAAATGGGTGTGTCGGCTGAAGGTTCGTTCGACGCAACAACCGTCACCGCTTTCGTGAACCGCGACTTCGCTCGTGACACGCATTACGGTATCGGCGCAAGCTACGACCTCGGCGGCGGCGCATCGGTTAAGGGTGGTATCGCTCGCAACGGCAGCACCCGCACAACGGTTGCAGATTTCGGTCTGGCCTTCTCGTTCTGATCTTACTGGATCACACGACAGAAAAGAGCGGGCAATGCCCGCTCTTTTTTGTTTGACCGTTGCCCGTCTTCACAAGTCCCGGTTCTCTGAGTTACAGTGGCGCCGCTGGATTTTGGGCAATATAGCATGACGTATAAAACAAGCACCTCACTGGCCCTTCTCGTCTCGGCGGTAATCCTTTCGGGATGCGCAACCACTTCGGCCGCGTTGGATGGCGTTGGAGGTGTGTTCGTGGGCGCAGGCGAAGATGTTCGCAGACTTGGTCGTTAATCATGATGTTGATGCGCCTCGCCCTTATAGGTTTTTTACTGGCAACGCCCGTTGATGCGCAGCAAACAGGGCCCAGCATCTCGGGCGATGCCCGCATGGGGCTTGTCTGGGAACGCCCGCCAGCTTGGGCTGCGCAGCGCGAAAGCGGGCTGAGAATGACCTCGCGCGCAAGGCTCCAGCTTGAGTTTCTGGGCCAGACTGATGGCGGGCTTACATTTGGCGCACAGATCGAGCTAGACACCGATACACAGCGCGCGAGATCGGCGCGCATTTTCATCGGAGAGTAAGACCCATGTCGTTATCGGATATCCGCGCCCGCATCACTGCGGCCGAAACCACAGCGGGCCGCGCAAGCGGGTCGGTTACTCTGATCGCTGTCTCCAAGGAGCAGCCCGAAGAGCGTGTCTTGCCTGTGCTTCAGGCGGGGCAACGTGTTTTTGGTGAAAACCGTGTGCAGGACGCAGCGCGCAAATGGCCAGAATGGTCCGGGCAGTTCGGCGCGATTGATCTGCACCTGCTGGGCCCCCTGCAGACGAACAAGGCGCGGCAGGCAATGGAGCTCTTTCAGTCGATCCACTCGCTCGACCGGCCCAAACTGGCACGCACTCTGGCAAGGCTGGCACAGGAAATCGGTCACTGTCCCAACCTTTTCGTACAGGTCAATACTGGTGCAGAGCCACAGAAAGCCGGAATCCTGCCGGCGGATGCGGATGCTTTCATCGCAGAGGCATCGGCACTCGATCTGCCCCTGGTCGGCGTGATGTGCATCCCGCCTGTCAATGAAGACCCTGCGCCGCATTTCGCCCATTTGGCCGATATCGGCGCGCGCAACGGGTTGCCCAAGCTTTCCATGGGCATGTCCGACGATTTTGAAATCGCCATCGCGCATGGGGCAACGCATGTGCGCGTCGGCTCTGCGATTTTCGGCGCGCGGGAATAGGGTTCGCGCGGCGCTATCGCGCAAGGATCCCCGGCACAATCAACCGCGTCTCATAGCGGATCATTGGTGCGATACGACGGAGATCCCCCGGATCGAGCCCGATGCAGCCTGCGGTCGGATAACCCGGCCTGCGCCAGCGATGGATAAAGATGGCAGAGCCCCGCCCGCGTGTGGCGCGCGGCCAGTTCCAATCCGTCAGGATAACCAGATCATAAAGCGGATCAGCGCGCCGCAGCCGCTCATGGCTGTGCGGATAGGGCGCTCGCACCATCAGATTGTATTCCGGATCGCGCGGATCGTCCGACCAAAGATCGCGCGGGCCGATAGGCAGCGCCCAATCAGTTGGTCGCGCCATCCGGTCAGCGCGATAAAGCATCCCAACCAGCCGATGGACACCTGCAGGCGTCGCACCATCGCCCTCACGCTTGTCACACGAGACCCCACCACGCCCGATGCTGCAGGGATAAAGCTGGCCCATGAAACGCAACCCCTGCGGCGTCAGGATCATGTCAAACCGTGTCATGCCAGCCCCTTACTTGCCTTGCCGCAGGCAAGGGCAGCGCCCGCGAGGCGTGCGGCGCGGCTCGCGGGCGCTTCTCCTTCACCTGCCCTCACAGAAGATGTCCCGATTTTGCAGCTTTCGCCGCAAGATATGCACGGTTTTCCGCAGTCGCGCCCACGCGCAACGGCACACGCTCAACCACGTCAATTCCATGCGCATCAAGCATCTCGACCTTGCGTGGGTTGTTTGTGAGCAGCCGCACCTGCACGAACCCCATCTCACGCAGCAGCGCTGCAGCGATCCGGAAGTCACGCTCGTCATCCTCGAACCCCAACCGATGATTGGCCTCGACTGTATCGAAGCCCTGATCCTGCAGCGAGTAGGCACGCATCTTGTTGGCGAGTCCGATCCCCCGGCCCTCCTGATTAAGATAGAGCAGGACACCAGACTGCGCCTCGCCCATCTGCGAAAGGGCTGCCTGCAATTGCGGTCCGCAATCGCATTTCAGCGAGCCCAGCACATCGCCTGTAAAGCAGGCAGAGTGTAACCGCGCCAGCACCGGTGCGTTACGGTCGGGCTGCCCGATCTCAATAGCATAATGTTCGACGCCGCCATCTTCGGGGCGAAAGATATACACCCTTCCGGCCTGTGCCACTGCCATTGGCAGCCTCGCGCTGATGACTGGCGCGAGCACAGCCTCACGCTGCAAAACATCTGACAGGATCGTTGCTTCCAGTTCGGTCAACCCCAGCCCGCGCAAAACCTCCATATCAGGCACAGGCTGCACCAGAACCGCCGGCAGCAGTTGCGCCGATTTTGCTAGCGCAAGCCCTGCCCGATGCAGCCCGGCCCCGGTATCGCGTTCGGTCATGATCGGGCCTTTCATCGGGTGGCGCAAATCATCGGCGGGATCGGCCAATGCGCGCAACCATTCGCAGCCCATATCCTCTGGCACGATTACGCGCGCCAGATCACCATCATAGGCGCGCGCCTTCAGAGTATCGGCACGATGCCGCGTCAGCGCCAGAACCAATCCCGGCCCGAGCTCGCGCAGAGCGGAAAGTCGCGCAGGCGTCAGCGTCTCGGCAGCAACGACGAGCGCCCGCCCCTCGGAACTGCTCAGCACAACAGGAACCCCAAGCCGCATGTCCGCCCGCGCGCGGTTGATCTTCTCGACAAGGGTCAGGCCAAGCGGCATCGTCGTCACCTGCTGCGGAAACTGTTTTTGGTGTAGCCCCGTTTTGAAGGAATTGAAACATTCCGCCGTATTTCGACACGACCGCGTGAGAGCTTTGTTGCAATTCTTGTCAGCCGCTCACGCAATCCTCATGTCAGCGTCACAAAACACTGAGAGGTGAACAGCAATGGCAAAACTCAACAAGATCCTGCTCGTGGATGATGATGATGATCTGCGCGAAGCGCTTTCTGAACAACTTGTCACCACTGATGAATTCGATGTCTTCGAGGCCGCGAATGGCGCAGAGGCAATGGAGCAGGTGCGCGCAGGCCAGTTTGATATGGCGATCCTTGATGTCGGCCTGCCCGATACGGATGGGCGCGAGCTTTGCAAGCGGATGCGCAAGGCCGGGTTCAAATCACCCGTCATCATGTTGACCGGGCATGATTCGGATGCTGATACGATCCTTGGTCTGGATTCAGGGGCCAATGATTACATCACCAAACCTTTCAAGCTTCCGGTACTCCTCGCCCGTTTGCGTGCCCAATTGCGCCAGCACGAGCAGTCGGAAAACGCCGTCTTCCAGCTTGGTCCGTATCTGTTCAAACCAGCACAGAAAATGCTGATCGATGAGAATGACCGCAAGATCAGATTGACGGAAAAAGAGACCAACATCTTGAAATTCCTGTATCGTGCTCCTGAAGGCGTGGTCCCGCGCGATGTGCTTTTGCATGAGGTCTGGGGCTATAACGCCGGTGTGACGACACATACACTCGAGACCCATATCTATCGCTTGCGTCAGAAAATCGAACCCGATCCTTCGAATGTCTCGATTCTGGTGACAGAGTCTGGCGGCTATCGGCTCGCATCATAATTCGTCTTATTGTTGCGAGTTTCGATTATAGTGCTACACTTCAGGTGCGATTGTTCTTCAAAGTGATACGACCCCTGCTGTACTGGGGCAAGATGCAGCTTCCTCCCTGTTGGACTTTGGCCCGGATTGTTCCGGGCCTTTTTTCTGCCACAGACCCTTGTCGGGCTGCGGCATGGCGTGCATCTAGGGGCTCAACACGAACCGGAGACGATACATGCCCTTCACGATTGCCACCTGGAACATCAACTCCGTCCGCCTGCGCACGGCGCTGGTGCTGCGGCTTCTGCGCGAAGAGGCTCCGGATATCCTCTGCCTGCAGGAATGCAAGAGTCCGGTGGAGAAGATCCCCTTCGATCTCTTTGCTGCGGCGGGTTACCGGCATTGGGTCGCGCGTGGGCAGAAGGGGTATAATGGCGTGGCGATCCTCTCGCGCCTGCCTCTGGAGGATGCAGGTCATATCGACTGGTGCGGGCGTGGCGATGCGCGGCATGTGGCGGCACGGCTGGAAAATGGTGCAACCATCCATAATTGCTATGTCCCGGCAGGCGGTGACGTTCCTGATCGCGAAGTGAATGACAAATTCGGCCATAAGCTCGATACATTGCAGGAAATGCGCGATCATTTCCGCGACACGCGACCCGAGAAATCAATCCTGGTGGGCGATCTGAACATCGCCCCGCGCGAGGATGATGTCTGGTCACACAAGCAGCTTCTCAAAGTCGTGTCACATACGCCAATCGAGGTTGAACATCTGACCGACACACAGGAGGCGGGCGGTTGGGCTGATATCACCCGGCAGGATATTCCGGAGGGTCAGCTCTACTCTTGGTGGTCTTACCGCGCACGCGATTGGGACGCCGCCGACAAGGGCCGCAGACTCGATCACATCTGGGCCAGCGCCGATATCGCCAAGTCCGGGCACGGCTCGCGTATCCTGCGCACAGTGCGTGGTTGGGAGCAACCCTCCGATCACGCGCCTGTCTTTGCAAGCTTTGATCTCTGACCCCTTTCCCTTTGGGCGCACACAGCCCATATTGCGCACAAAGCCAGAATTACGGGGGCACTATGCTGGAATTGGGAAAACAGGCCGCAAATGGTGCGGTGCAAGATCAGGGCGATCTGATCATCGACGGATCGGATCAGACTTTCATGGCAGATGTGATCGAGGCCAGTGCCGAGGTGCCGGTTATCGTGGATTTCTGGGCGCCGTGGTGTGGGCCCTGCAAGACGCTTGGCCCCGCGCTCGAGGCCGAGGTGCGCGCCGCTAAGGGCAAGGTACGCATGGTCAAGATCAATGTCGATGAAAACCAGGCCATCGCCGGGCAGTTGCGAGTGCAATCCATCCCGACCGTCTATGCCTTCTTTCAGGGCCAACCCGTCGATGGGTTTCAGGGCGCACAGCAACCATCGGCGCTCAAGGAATTCGTGGCCAAGCTCGCAGGCATGGCAGGCGATGGCGGGCTCGGGGCGGCGCTCGATGAGGCCGAGGCGATGCTCGATCAGGGCGCAGTCAGCGATGCCGCACAGGTTTTCGCCGCTGTGCTCGCGCAGGAAGAGACCAATCCCCGCGCCTTTGGCGGTCTGGTGCGCGCGCAGATCGCGGCAGGCTCGCTTGATCAGGCAGAGGCGCTGCTGGCCAATGCAAAGCCCGAAATTGCCAATGCGCCCGAACTCGACGCTGCCCGAGCGAAACTTGCCCTTGCAAAACAAGCCGAATCCGCAGGCCCGGTGGACGAGCTGCGCGCCGCCCTTGAGGCCGACCCCGCCAATCATCAGGCACGCTTCGATCTGGCGCAGGCCCTCTATGCCAATGGCAAGGTCGATGAGGCAATCGAAGAGTTGCTGGAACTGTTCCGCCGTGATCGCGAATGGAATGACGGCGCTGCCAAAACGCAACTTTTCACGATCTTCGATGCGCTCAAACCCAACGATCCATTGGCCGCGAAGTCCCGCCGCCGATTGAGTTCGATGATATTTGCCTGAGCCATCAATCGGATTAGATTGCCTCACATGCCGCGTCTCAAAGATTTGCCAGATGTAATCCCGATCTTCCCGCTTCCGGGAGCACTTCTGCTGCCCCGGGCGCGGCTACCATTGCATATCTTCGAGCCTCGCTATCTGGCGATGATCGAGGATTGCATGAAGACGCCGCATCGACTGATCGGAATGATCCAATCACGCGAAGTGCCCGGCAGCGAGCAGCGCCCTTTGCATACGATCGGCTGCGCAGGGCGTCTTACTGCTTTTTCCGAGACTGAGGACGGGCGCTATCTCATCACACTTTCGGGTGTTTCGCGATTTCGTGTGCGGCAGGAAGTGACAGGGTTCACCCCTTATCGCCGCACAGAAGTGGATTGGGCCGATTTCACGCGCGATCAAGGCGATGAGGAATGTGACCCTAAGCTGAAGCGCGAAGTTTTCTTTGGGCTTCTCAAGCGCTTCTTTGCGCATCATCAGCTTTCAACCGACTGGGAGAGCCTTTCCGAAGCAGATGACGAGTTGCTAATAAACTCTCTGGCGATGCTCTGCCCTTTTGAGCCTGATGACAAGCAAGCCCTGCTCGAAGCCCCCTCGCTTCAAACACGACGCGAAACGCTCGTGATGCTGATGGAATTCAGCCTTCATGGTGGGGATGACGAGATACTGCAATGAGCGATGACGAGACTCCGCAGGATGGGAGGCTGACCGATCGGCATATGCTGGAGGCGCTGGTCTGTCCGGTTACAAACGGGCGATTAAGTTATGATGCAGCCCGGCAGGAGCTTATCTCGAAAGCCGCACATCTCGCCTTTCCTATTCGCAATGGCATTCCGATCATGCTGGTTGATGAAGCCCGCGATATCGATGGCTGAACGCTGTCAGAGCTTGCCCTTCAGGAAGCCGCCCAGCATTGATTGAACCTGCCCCATATCCAGCGCTTCAGCATTGCCCTTTGGTGTGAGCTTGTCGATCATAACGGGCATGGCTTCGGCCAGCACATTTGCTGCGTCTGACGGGGTCATCTTGGCTTGCGCCGCGAGTGTGTCGATCGTCTTGCCGCCGAGCGCAGACTGGATCTCAGTGGCAGTAAGCGGTTTGTTCTCACCCGCACCCAGCCAGCTAGCAGCCTTGTCGCCAAGCCCCGCTTGCTCAAAATTCGCAAGCAGTCCGGGCAATCCGCCGACAGCGCTATCCTTGGCCAGAAGCCCCATCGCGGCCTGCATCAGTTTTGGGTTCTGCATCACAGCGGTGACCAGCTGCGTCTGACCCGTCTTGCCTGTGAGAACCGCGCTCGCGAGCGTTTTCAATAAGTTCATACCTGATACTCCAACGACGATACACGAATGCCGTTGCAGGTATCAGCTTTCCTGACGCCTGTCATCGCTTCCCGTAATAGAGGCCCACAACATGCTCCGCTTCGGCAAAGAACAGCCAACGCTGGGCCAGCATGCCAAAAATATGGGCAATAAGAGCAAGCGCGATCACCATGTAACCTGCCGGAAAGAGTAAAAGCAGCGCAGGCAATACAGCGCCCGCACCCAGCGCGATCAGCCGTAGCTTAGTGGCATGTTTGCGCCCCACAACATGCACCATTTCGCGCAAGAGATAGTTCTGGCCCGAATGCGGCGGCTCCAGCAGCCGCACCGAACCGAGCTTACCCAGCCCTGTGGCTGTCCCGGTCGTGCTACCCGCGCTTGCGAATTGCGCGTCGCCGGCCATCCAGTGAACGATCATCGCCACCGCCAATCCGAGCATCAACCAAAGCGCAAGCATGGCTTGCCCTGCAAGCGCCGCCCCACCGGCCAAGGCTGCAAACAGGAATACAGGCGGCGTGGACCAATGATGCCAACGAGGCACAGCCTTGATCTGAGCATAGATCATCGCAGTCGCAAAAATCGTAACCAGGGCCAGCACAGCACCCAGCCAGCCAAACACAGGTAGCGGCGTTGCCGCAAAAACGGAACTTGCCGCATGAGGGGCCATCACAGCCAAGGTTGCCGCTGCGAGAACAGCCTCGCGCGAGAGCCAGCTTGAGCGCCATTGCGTAAAGGCTTTCAGTGCGCGTTCGGGATGGCCCAGATGAAAGGCCGCCGCGATCAACCCGGCTCCGGCAAGACCATAGCCCAACCCAAAAAGGATGAAAGCTGCAAATCCAGTGGGCGCGCGAAGCCCGAGGCCCAGCCAGACCAGCAGGCCAAAACCTGCGCCTGAAAGCACGGTGAAAAGGATCAGGGAAGGAGCGGGATGCATGTCAGAGCTTCTCCAAGGTGCGGTCGAGCCAGCCTAGGAACCCCTTTGCCTTGTCCGTCTGAGGCTCGCACATACTGGCAAGATCGGGGATATCCAGCGCATCGCGCGCGCGCGGAGGCAGGTATTTGTTGACCGGCTTTGTACCCTGCTCCGGCATCAGATCGATCCCGCCACGCGCAGCGACAAGTTGCGAGACATCGCTTTCAGGGTCGGAAAGATCGCCGAAATGGCGCGCGCCCGCCGGGCAGGTGCGCACGCAGGCGGGTTCGCGATCCTCTTCGGGGAGGTTCTCATTATAGATGCGATCCACGCAGAGCGTGCATTTCTTCATAACCTTCTCGGCGCCATCCATTTCGCGCGCGCCGTAAGGGCAGGCCCAGGCGCAGAGCCCGCAGCCTATGCAATCGCTCTCATTGACCAGAACGATCCCGTCCTCGACGCGCTTGTAGCTCGCTCCGGTAGGGCAGACCGTGACGCAGGGCGCATCGTCGCAATGCAGGCAGGATTTCGGAAAATGCACGACCATCGGGGTTGCATCCTCGCGCGCGACCTCGAAGCTATGGACGCGATTGAGGAATGTGCCCTCGGGGCTTGCGCCATAGGCGTCGAGATCGGCGAGCGGCGCGCCGTAATTCTCGGTATTCCAGCCCTTGCAGGAGATCACGCAAGCGTGACAGCCCACGCAAGTATCGAGATCAATGACAAGGCCGAGTTTCTTATCCGTCTTTTCGGGCAGCGAGGTCATGGCTGGCCCCCTTTCAGCGTCGCGCGGCTCCGTGAGCGGAGAATTTGAGTATTTTTGGCAAGATGAAACAGCATGTGGATCAGACCTTCACCTTCAGGGCCATGTCCTGCGGGGCTTTGGGCACAGGCGAGGCTTGCGACGGGTGTGCGGGATAGCTCACGTTCTGGCCCTCGGGGGCTTTTTCGATCTTCACACGCAGATCATACCACGCCGCCTGACCAGTGACAGGATCGGAATTGGCCCAGCGCAGACCATCGCCTTTTGTGGGCAGCAACTCATGGATCAGATGGTTGAGCAGGCTGGATTTCTCGGCCTCCGGCGCGCGACTGTCGAGCGCCCAGGCGCCGCGACGTTTGGCGATGGCGTTCCATGTCCAGACTGTGCGAGCATTGATCGCATCCATCCGCACGACAGGGAGCGTGATGCGGCCATTCGGCGAGGTGAGCGTGGCCCAGTCGCCCTCGGTGAAGCCCTGCTCGGCCCAGATATCGCCTGAGACATAGAGGGGCGTATGGCCATGAATCTGGCGCAGCCACGCGTTCTGGCTCCCCCAGCTATGATAATGCGCCATGGGCCTCTGGGTGAGCGCGTGGAGTGGATACTCCGCCGGATCGGTCGCGGCATCGGTAAAGGTCGGATACCAGATCGGCAGCGGGTCCATTGTCTCTATAAGGCGCGCGCGCAGATGATCGGGCGGCTGGCGATGGCCATGGCCTTCAGCGGCCAGCTGGAACTTGCGCAGGGTCTCGGACCAGAGGTTGAAGAGATAGGGCTGCGGGCCGTCATAAAGCCCGCGCGCCACGGCCCAATCCTGATAGCAAGCATTCCACGGTTTGTAGAATTGCGCCTCCTCCGGGATATGGTCGATCCAGAAGCCGCCATTCTCGATATAGCGTGCGATCTGATCGGGATTGGGCGCGCCACGCCCCTTGCCATCGCCATTGCCCCGGAACCCGGCCAGCGGACCGACACCGGGGCGGCGCTCGTGATGGGTGATGTAATCGGCATAATCGCTGAATTTCGGCGTGCCGTCGTCCTTCACCATGCCCGGCAGCTTCAGCCGCGCGCCAAGATCGAGCAGCACCGACTGAAACGGGCGCACGTCGCGATCCGGTGCGACCACGGGCCAGCGAATCGAATCCGCTAGCGCCTCGGCCTCGCAGATGGGGCGGTCGAGTAGCGAAATGCAGTCATGGCGTTCGAGATAGGTGGTGTCGGGCAGCACCAGATCGGCGAAGGCCACCATCTCGGAGCTATAGGCGTCGGAATAGATGATGCGCGGGATGCGATAGCTGCCATCCTCGGTCGTGTCGGTCAGCATCTCCATGACCTTGGAGGTGTTCATCGACGAGTTCCACGCCATATTCGCCATATAGAGAAACAGCGTGTCGATCTCATAGGGATCGCCGGCATGGGCGTTGGAGATGACCATATGCATCATCCCATGCGCCGAGAGCGGTGCCTCCCATGAAAACGCCTTGTCGATGCGTTTGGGTTGGCCTGCGTCATCAATCAGCAGATGTTCCGGTCCCAGCGGATAGCCCAGATGCGGGCCATCGAGCGGCTGGCCTGGCGCATACCCTGCATGTGGGCGGGGATGGGCCTCGGGCGGTTTGGGATAGGGCGGCTTGAAGCGAAAGCCGCCGGGGGTCTCGATACTGCCGATGAGGATTTGCAGCATATGCAGCGCGCGGCAGGTCTGAAAGCCGTTGGAATGCGCCGATACCCCACGCATCGCATGCATCGCGACGGGGCGGCCCACCATCTTGTCATGTTTGACGCCGCGGAAATCCGTCCAGGGTTGGTCGAGGGTGATTTCTTCCTCAAACGCCACGCGGGCTATTTCGGCGGCGATTGCGCGGATGCGAGCGGCGGGAACGCCGCAGCGGTCGGCCACATTGTCCGGGGCATAGTCTTCCGACAGATAGCGGTCGGCCAGATGGCGGAAGACCGGCAGATGCGTGACGCCGCCGATCTCGACCCCATTTGCCAGATCGGGCGCGATATCGGGCGTGTCCCATGCCACAGCCTGCCCGCTGCGGCGGTCGCGCACCAAGGGCTTGCCATCCGCGTCGCGCAGGAAGAGGCCCTTTTCCGGGCCCTCATGGGCGCAGACCAGATAGGGCGCATTGGTGTAGCGGATCAGATAACCGAGGTCGATCTTGCCTGCGCGCAAGAGTTCATGCGCCAGCGAGAGGATGAAGAGCCCATCCGTGCCCGGTGTGATTCCGACCCAGTCATCGGCAACCGCATTATAACCCGAACGGATCGGATTTATCCCGATCACTCGCGCGCCGCGCTCCTTGAGCCGCCCCAGCCCCATCTTGATCGGATTGCTGTCATGGTCCTCTGCCACCCCGAAAATCAGGAAAAGCTTGGTGCGTTCCCAATCGGGCTGGCCGAACTCCCAAAAGGCACCGCCCATCGTGTAGATGCCCGCAGCCGCCATATTG
Organism: Natronohydrobacter sp.; assembly: GCA_007125005.1. GTDB lineage: Bacteria > Pseudomonadota > Alphaproteobacteria > Rhodobacterales > Rhodobacteraceae > Roseinatronobacter. The sequence continues at coordinate 37,321 of SLDY01000015.1, read as the reverse complement.
ACCGAGCAGAACCCACCATGCGCTGCCCAGTTGGGCGTGCCGAAAGCCTGCGCCCACCAACCTGTGAAGCTCTGCGACTGATCACGCCCGGTGAAGAAGGCGAGTTTCTCGGGCGCCTTTTCGCGCAGTGGTCCGAGCCAATCAGTCGCAATCCGTAGTGCTTCGTCCCAGGAAATTTCCTCGAACTCACCGGAGCCACGCGGCCCCACACGCTTGAGCGGCGCGCGAAGACGTGCCGGCGAGAGATGCTGCATGATCCCCGCAGAGCCTTTCGCGCAGAGAACGCCCTTGTTGACAGGGTGATCGCGATTGCCCTCGATATAGGCAACCTTGCCCCCCTTCATATGCACATTGATCCCGCAGCGGCAGGCGCACATGTAGCAAGTTGTCTTGCGGATTTCGTCCGAGACTTTCGGCGACAGATCTGGCGCTGGCTGGTTCATGCCCGATTTCCTCCCGTTTGTCCCAGACCGGAGCACGGCGCAGGAACATTTTAACCGCTAACAGAGCAGAAAGAGGACAGATATGTCCAGAGGGAAGATGCAGGTATTGCCAGATCAGGCAGAGCTCGCGTCAAACGATCCGCCGGAAAGTCGAGTGATCGGTTGAATTGTCGAAGAACGGCACAGAGTCGGCCATATCCTCGCCCTCGATATGTGCCTGCGCCTCGGCCAGCACCACTTCGGTGATGAAGGGCAGGTTCAGCCGCCGCGCTTCGCGCAGGGGCACCCATTGCAGATGGCTCAACTCCTCGCAGGCTTGCGAAAAATCATCGAGATCGCCCACAACAGCCGCTGCATCGGCCAGAAAGAAGCGCGCATCAAACCGGCGCGGGCGCCCAGGGGGCGTTATCGCGCGGAAGACATAGCGCAGGACGCCCGCATCGGGCACAAGCCCGCGGGCTGCGAAGCCCTGCCAGTCTGCTGGTGCGTCAGCCCATGCGCTTGGCAACCCGATCGCGAGCCCGGTTTCTTCCCATAACTCACGAATAGCCGCCGCAGCGAGCGCATGTGGAGCTGCGTGGTCCCGCCCAAGACGTGCCGCACAAGATGCGGGCAAGGGGCGCGCAAGCGGGATGAATGCATCTTCGGGATCAAGCGCGCCGCCGGGAAAGACGAATTTCTCGGGCATGAAGGCCGCGCTCTTGCCGCGCTGGCCCATCAGCACACGCGCATCCCCCCCCTGCCCACGCACAAGCAAGATGGTTGCCGCATCGCGGATGGCGGTCTTGTCAGCGGCGGTCATTCGCTCTCTCGAATCCATGCATGCGGCGCGACCATTGAATGGCCACGATCATGCCCTTGAACCGAGGCAAAAGAAACAGCGAAAGCGCGATCAGCATGGCGGAAAAAACGCCAAAGAGCACCGCGGGGTGCCAATCCCATGCAAACATCGCCGCGACCATCAGCGGCGTCACAACCTTGAGTGTGACCAGCATCGTAAGATACGCAGGCCCGTCATCGGCGCGCTGGTGGCTCAGATCTTCGCCACAGGCCGGGCAAGTGTCGCGCACCTTCAGGTATCGCTCCAGCATCGGGCCCTCGCCACAGGCTGGGCATTTGCATTGGACACCGCGCAGAATCGCTGGCGCAAGAGGGCGATCATCGACCAGTTTGGTTTCGGCAAGGCTCATTCGTCCAGTCCTTTTGCTCAGGCCATGCACATATATACGCAAGCCGAAAATTGACAGGCCAAAGTCATGTTTCGCGACGCGATGCCGCAAGACTGCGCAAGAAATTGCGACGGAACATAGCAGATGCCGCGTTTGTAGGTGTATCGCAGCGCCTTGATGGCCTGCCAGATGAGGAGATGACAATGACCAAGACGATCTTCCCCGCACTGATGGGCGCGTTCCTGCTGACCATCGCCAGCACACAGGCCGAGGCACGCATGGGTCTGCCCGCTTTTGAGGCGCTTGATGCCGATGGCACTGGAGAGGTGACACAGGAGCAGTTCGCGGCCCTGCTGCAAGCCCCGCGCGAGCGCATGATCGCACAGATCATGGAACAGGCCGATGATGATGGCCTGCTCGATGAAGACGCCTTACGCGCCGGACTAACCACAATCTGGCCCGAAATGCGCGGACACGGGCGTGCAGATATGAGCGCGCGGCTTTTTTCGCGCATTGACAGCAATGGCGATGGTGTGATCGATGCCGAGGAATATGCGCGCTTCGCCGAGCGCATGCAGGAGCGCGGGCAGCGCGGCAAGTCATGGCGCGGACGCGACTGACACCTTTGGCAGAAAGGCAGCCTGATGCCGCTGGAACTTCGGTCAGAGCCGGAGCAAGCCGACCTGCTGGCCCGCGTTGCGCGTGGCGACCAGCAGGCGGCTGCATATCTGACCGATCTGATCGCTCCGCGGCTGTTGCGCTTTGCCGCGCGGATGCTGGGCGATCTGGCCGAAGCCGAGGACGTGACGCAGGAGGCGATGCTACGCCTCTGGCGCATGGCGCCCGACTGGCAGGACGGGGGCGCGCAGCCCGCGACATGGGTGTTTCGGGTGGCGGCAAATTTGTGCACCGACAGGCTCCGGCGACGCAGGCCAGTGCAGGAAGCCTCGCCCGACCTGCCCGATACCGGACGCACTCAGGAGGCAAATCTCATGGAAGCTGCGCGGGTGCGAGCACTGGAAACCGCACTTCAAGAGCTTCCCGAACGCCAGCGGCAGGCCGTGATCCTGCGCCATCTGGAAGGGCTCTCGAACCCGGACATCGCCGCCATAATGATGGTGGGCGTAGAGGCGGTCGAGAGCCTCACCGCGCGCGGCAAGCGCAATCTTGCGGCCATTCTGGCCGGGCAACGCGATGCACTGGGGTATGAAGATGACACCTGAGAGACCCGAACACGACCCGCTTGCAGATTATTTCGATGCTGCCCGCAACCATGCGCCAGTGCTGCACACGGAGCTACGCGCGCGCATCATTGCCGATGCCGCGGGCATAGCAGCGCCGCGCCCGACCCCCGCAAGAACGCAATCGCGCTGGCGGTGGGCGGGCTGGGCGATGCCGGGGCTCGCAGGGGGAGCGGTGGCCAGTCTTGTGGGGTTCTGGATCGGGGTCACCCAACCGCTGCCTGTGTTGGCGGCTGATGTGCCGCTCTGGCTGGTAACGCCTCTCGATTATATCGACCTGATGACAGTAACGCTGATCGGGTTCGATGACCCGCTCCAACTGGAGTTCTGAGACATGACAGATACCGCGCCGAAACGCAGATACCCATGGTTGAAGATTGCGCTTGTCATCTCTCTTGTCTGCAATTTTCTGGCACTGGGCATGATATGGGGAATCGCGACACGCACCGGGCCTGCGGGCTCTTTGCTGCGCGCGTCTGTCGCTGCTTTGCCAGCAGATGAGCGGCGCGAGTTTCGGCGTGAAAGCGGGGCTGTCTGGCGTGCAGCGCGCGACAGCACATATGCCCGCACCCCAATCCGGGAAGACATGATCGCGGCACTTTCGGCCGAGGAATTTGATGCCGAAGCTTTTTCCGCCGCGCTACGGCAGGCACAGGAACGACTGTTGCGCGTGAGTGATCAGATGCATGACAAATTGCTCGCGCGTATCAGCGCAATGAGCCTCGAGGAGCGCCGCGCTTATGCCGAGTCGCTTCAGGCGCGGCTGGGCAAGAACCACCGTTGGCACCGGATGCGCAATACTGAGACAGATTGACCGCGGTTCAGTTTATGCAAACGCGCGGGTTGTGACCGATACACAATTGCGCCCGCGCGATTTCGATAAGCGCATCGCCTGATCAGCGCTGTCAACAAGCGTCCTGATGCGTTCCAACATGCTGGTTTGCGCCGTGGTCTGCTCTGGATCATAAACCGCAACCCCGATCGACGCTGTCACGTGCAGGGCGGCGCCCTGGAGTGGGAGCGCAAAAGGTGCGCCCTCGATCTGGTGGCGTAGTCTTTCCGCCAGTATACGCGCTTGATCAATGTCGGCGCCGGGCAAGATGAGCAGAAATTCCTCTCCACCAAAGCGCGCCAGATGATCCCGCGGGCCCAGTGTATCACGCATGCGCCGCGCAGCCTCGATCAGGACATCGTCACCGGCGACATGACCAAAACTGTCATTCACATTCTTGAAATTATCCATATCGAGCAGAAGGATAGCAAACCCCTCTGCTGGGGCGTCATCTTGCCTTGTGATGAGCTCTACAAGGCGCGACATGGCGTGGCGGCGATTGAAGAGCCCCGTCAGGGGATCTCTCGATGCCTGATCCAGCGCAGCCCCGATGGCGGAGCGTATGACAGTCTGCCTGCGCTTGCGATGGATGATCGCGGCCAGCCGCAATCTGGCCTCCTCGGGATCAAGAGGCAACGGCCAGATATCTTCGGCACCAAGGTCCAGTAAACTCGCAGCAGAGAACCCGCTTTCGGAATCAAGCATTACAACAATGGGCAGATGACTGGTGACAAACCGCGCGCGCAAATCCGCGATCACATGCGGCCCATATTTTTCCAGGATTTCAGGAGCAAGAAGCAACACATCGGATTCTTGTGGGCCACTCGTGTCTCCCAACAAATCAGACAAGCCAAGATGCCGGTCATAGAGCGTGGGCGCGAGCCCCTGGATCAAGGCAGTTCTGCTATTTGCTGCCACCGCGGACGTGGACACAAGCGCCACACGTCTTGGCCTGTTACATTCTGCAGCCGCAACTGACAACGTTTGCGAAAGGATCGGCGCTGTCAGATCCACCAGCACCTGCTCGCTCGCGTTATGGCGCAGCAAGGCGCGGATGCGCGAGAGGAGGTAACTTTCCGCGACAGGTTTGCCGATAACATCATCCGCCCCTGCCCCCAACGCCTCGATGCGCTGTTCGGGCGAAGGCGTGGCACAAAGCATGATGAGCGGAACATGTGCGGCGACCGGCAGGGCGCGAAGCTGCCTGCAGAACTCCGCGCCTTCCATATCTGGCAGATGAGAACTCACCACGATCACGCCCGGTGGATCCTGTTGCGCCATTTCGAGCGCCTGCTGCCCGGTACCTGCGACTATCGAGGCATGGCAGGTCACAGCAAGCTTGGCGCGCAGGAGCATTCGGCCAAGCAAGAGATCGTCCACGATGAGAATGTGACCCGGCATATTTTTATCCACTGGAAAGCAAGGTTCCGTTAAGGATAACGAGATGAGGTTAACAAAACCTTTAACTCCAATGGGTGAACAGCGGCATGATTCAGGCTCAGGCAGAAGAGATCGCGATACAAGCCTTCGCATGGCTGAGTGAACAGGAGAGCCTGTTGCCAGTGTTTCTGGCCGCAAGCGGTGCAAGCGCAGGCGATCTGCACAGGCTGCTGGCCAGCACGCGTGGGCCTGATGAGGCGTTTCTTCTGGCGGTTCTTGACTTCATTCTGATGCGAGACGAAACCGTCATTGCCTGCGCGACAGAGATTGAGCGCATGCCAGAAGCATTGTTACAGGCCCAAATGGTGCTGTCGGGCGCAGCACAGATGCACTGGACCTGAGCCTGCACCCTTGACTTCCGCGCCTGCAGATTGTGTATCGCCCCAGCCGAGTGACTTGCCGCCAGAAAGGGCTCATCATGCATGCCTATCGCAGCCATACCTGCGCCGATCTGAGAGCTGCCCATGTGGGCGAAACCGTGCGCCTGTCGGGTTGGGTGCATCGCATCCGCGATCATGGGGGGGTGCTCTTCATCGATCTGCGCGATCATTACGGGATCACGCAGGTTCTGGCCGATAGCGACTCGGCTGCTTTTGCGGCCATTGAAAAACTGCGCGCAGAATATTGCATCCGGATCGAAGGCAGCGTGAAGGCGCGCGATGCGAGCCTGGTAAACCCAAAGCTGCCCACGGGTGAGATCGAAGTCTATGTGCGGGCCATGGATGTGCTGGGCGCGGCGGAGGATCTGCCGCTGCCGGTTTTCGGTGAGCCGGATTACCCTGAAGAGACGCGGCTGTCGTATAGGTTCCTCGATCTGCGCCGCGAAGGGCTGCATGCCAATATGATGCTGCGCTCGAATGTGGTGCGCGCGATGCGCGCGCGGATGTGGGAAACCGGATTCACCGAGTTCCAGACACCGATCATCACCGCCTCTTCGCCTGAAGGGGCGCGCGATTTCCTCGTGCCGTCGCGCTTGCATCCGGGCAAGTTTTACGCCTTGCCTCAGGCGCCGCAGCAGTTCAAGCAGCTGATCATGGTTTCTGGCTTTGACCGGTATTTTCAGATTGCGCCCTGTTTCCGCGACGAAGACCCGCGTGCAGACCGCTCGCCCACGGATTTCTACCAGCTCGATGTCGAGATGAGTTTTGTCGAGCAGGAAGATGTGTTCGCGGCTGTCGGGCCAGTGTTGCAGGCTGTGTTCGAGGAATACGCGGGCGGCAAGAAGGTTGATCCTTGCTCCGAGTGGCCCCGCATCCCCTACGCCGAAAGCTTGCTGAAATACGGCACTGACAAGCCCGATCTGCGCAATCCGATCGAGATGCAGGTCGTGTCCGAGCATTTCCGCGGCTCGGGCTTTGCGATCTTTGCAAAACTTCTGGAGAACGACGGCACCGAGATCCGCGCAATCCCCGCGCCTACAGGCGGCTCGCGCAAATTCTGCGACCGGATGAATGCTTTCGCGCAGGGGCAGGGGCTGCCGGGGATGGGGTATATTTTCTGGCGCGCGGGTAGTGACGGGCTGGAAGCTGCGGGACCGCTGGCCAAGAATATCGGCCCGGAGCGGACCGAGGCCATTCGGGTGCAGCTTGGCCTTGGCGAGGGCGACGCCGCCTTCTTCCTCGGCGGCAAGGCTGCGCAGTTCGAGGGCGTGGCCGCAAAAGCGCGGGACGAGATAGGGCGCGAGTTGAATCTGATCGACGAAAACCGCTTTGCCTTTGCCTGGATCGTGGATTTCCCGATGTATGAGGCAGATGCGGAGACCGGCAAGATCGACTTCTCGCATAACCCGTTTTCGATGCCGCAGGGCGGAATGGAGGCGCTCGCGGGCGATCCTCTGGCGGTCAATGGCTATCAGTATGATCTGGCCTGCAACGGCTACGAGATCCTGTCGGGCGCGATCCGCAATCACAAGCCCGAGATCATGTATCGTGCATTCGAGATTGCAGGCTACCCGAGTTCCGAAGTGGACAAGCGTTTTGGCGGCATGGTCAAGGCGTTCAAATATGGTGCGCCGCCGCATGGCGGGTGTGCGGCCGGGATCGACAGGATCGTGATGCTGTTGGCAGATGAAGCCAATATCCGGCAAGTCATAATGTTCCCGATGACGCAACGCGCTGAGGATCTGCTGCTCAAGGCACCGTCGGAGCCAACAAACGAGCAATTGCGCGAACTTGGCCTGCGGCTGGCCCCACAGGAATAAGCCAGCGCAAGGCTGCGCAAGGAGGGTCATATCAGGGGATGACCGAGCAGGCGCGTGCGCAGGATCTGCATAACCTGTTTCGGTATGCTATCCGTATCCGCCTGCTGCACCGCTGTAAGCAGTTCGGCATCTTCGAGTATGCGCGCAACGCCCTCGATGAATTGCAGCGCATATTTGCGCTGATCCAGCGTTCGCCCCATAAGCAGCAGGTCGAGCGCGAGATACAGATCGTCGCGGGCCGCTGTGGCAGTGCTGCGACGCCCTCTTGCCGGGGCGTCGGCTTCTGAAATCGGAAAGAAATCAGGGGCGAGCAGCGTGCGGAAATGCGCAAGGCTCTCTATCGGCTTTGCGATAAAAGCATCCGCGCCGAAAGCATAAGACGTTTCTTCCATCTCGGGCTGGCCGGAAATTGCGATGATACGCGGGACCCTTGGACGATGGCGCGACAATTCCGCGATCAGATCCAGCCCCGAGCCATCGGGCAGGCCCAGATCAATGAGAATCGCATCAGGCATGTAGAGCGAAAGATGCCGTCGCGCACTGCGCAGGCTATCGGCCCGGCGCAACCGCCCTGCCGCACCTCGAAACATCATGCGAATTGCCTCACTGCTCAAGCGGCTGTCTTCCACCAACAGCAGCGTCCCCCGCCGCCCCGGCAAATTTGCCAGCATATCCAGAGGGCTGAGCGACTGCCCTGCACTCTCGACGCGCGCATAATCCGTTGTCATCCGAACCTCCATGATTCCCGCCTGTCATTGCATCACGGGCTGACTAACAATCGGTTAAGGGAGCGGCCGGTACTGCGGCGCAAAGTCACGAAGATGCAGGCGGCGCTTGCCATACAGGGCGCTTGAGCATAAGCGAGGGGCGTGCAAGCTGGAGAGTTGGAATGATTGGTCGCCTTAACCATGTCGCCATCGCAGTGCCCGATCTCGAGGCGGCTGCCGCGCAATATCGCAACACATTGGGCGCAAATGTCGGCGCGCCGCAGCATGAGCCCGATCATGGCGTGACAGTTGTGTTTATCACCCTGCCCAATACAAAGATCGAACTGCTCTATCCGCTGGGCGAGAACAGCCCAATTCAGGGCTTTCTGGAAAAGAATCCCGCCGGCGGAATTCATCATATCTGCTATGAGGTCGATGATATTCTGGCCGCGCGCGATAAGCTGAAAGCCGAGGGCGCGCGGGTTCTGGGGACAGGGGAGCCCAAGATCGGTGCGCATGGCAAGCCGGTTCTGTTCCTGCATCCCAAGGATTTTAACGGCTGCCTCGTAGAGCTGGAACAAGTCTGATGTCAATCATGTCTGCCATCGCGCTTTATGCGGTCATCTGGTTCATGACCATGTTTCTGGTCCTGCCCTTCCGGCTGAAAACGCAAGGAGAGGCTGGCGAGGTCGTCCCCGGCACGCCCTCCTCTGCGCCCTCGGACGCACAGATGCTCCGCAAGGTGAAGCTGGTCACGATCATCGCGACCTGCACCTTCGTGGTCATCGCCGGGATCATCATCTCTGAGGTGATTACCTTTGAGATGATAGAGAGCATTACACGCTTTCGGTAGCGTCTTGCTGCGGGTGCAGGCGGTGGTAGAGATGCGTGAAGACCGCTGCGCCCACCAGCGGCATTGCCAGATTGACCACCGGGATGCTCAGCCCGATTGCGAGAACTACACCGGGCAACCAGAGCCAGTAGAAATCGCGCCGGAAAAGGGCTCGGGCGGCCTCTGCATCATGCCGCCGGCGCAGGATCATGGTGAAATACTCCCGCGAGAGCAGAAAACCGTTGACCGCCCAGAGTATCGCGATCCCCCAACCGTTCGAGACTGCGAACACCGCCATACCCAGAACATTCAGCGCCACAAGAAGGCCGAAATAACGCAACCCGTCGCCGATTGACTCACGGAACGGGATACGATTGCGCGGCTCAAGCCCGCGGTAATGCTCGGCCTCCACCGCATCGGCCACATCATCGAGATAAAGCCCGGTGAAGATCGAGGCGACGGGCACCATCAGAAAAACCGACAGTCCAAGGAGATACAGAATAGACCCCAGCGAGAAAAGCGAGCTGAGCCCCTGCACCTGCCCTGTGATGGGCAGAAACAATGCGCCGGGGATGAGAAGCTGCACGATCAGAAGAACGAAGGCATACAGCACGAATAGCAGCGCCAGCGAAAGCGCCACGCCAATCCACAAGAGCCTGCGATACCGGGGATCGCGCAACTGTGTAAAGGCATCGATATATGCGCGGATCATGGAGCTTTCCTTGTCTTGCACTGTACTCTTCAAGATATGGAGCAACAGCTTTGGCGGCGCAAGTTTTGCCTTTCAGCCGTGAAACCGCGTGACCAGAGAGGCGATATCCGGTCGCGGCCGTTCCGGCGGGATGGCGCTGGCGGTTCCGATATGAATGAAGCCTGAAATCCATTCTTGCGGCTCAAGTGCAAGCGCTTCTTGAATAGCTCCATCATAGGCAGGCCAGCCACTCAGCCAGCACGCGCCCCATCCCGAGGCAAGGGCTGCATTGACCAGCGAAAGGCACACGGCCCCGGCAGACAATGTCTGCTCGATCTCGGGAATCTTTTCAGAAGGCTTGGGGCTGGCGATCACGACAACCACCAGGGGCGATGTCTCAAAACAGGAGGCCGCCCTCTCGCTTTTCTCCGGCTCCAGACCTAGCGCATCGGCACGCGCCCGCAGCTTGCGCGCGAAGAGGGCACGAGCTGCTCCTTGGATGATGACAAATCGCCATGGCTCCAGCTTCCCATGATCGGGAACCCGCGTGGCGGCTGCCAGAAGGGTCATGAGTTGCGCTTCATCCGGCCCCGGATCTGTAAGCAGCTTCGCAGGGCGCGAGCGGCGGGTGAGTAAGAAATCCAGAACAGTCGGCTGTGCGGTCATCAATCAATCTCCGGCATGGGGTGTCGCCAAGCTAATCCTTCATGCACGCGGGGAAAAGGACTTAACCCCCGCAATCCGCAATCCAATCAAGCGCATTGAGCAACCGCATCGCAGGCTACCCCAGAAAATGCAGCGCCTGACCGTTGCTCTGGCATAGCTGGATTAACGGAGTCTTCAGACCAGAGGGTCATACTTGCTGCGGAAATTGCGACCTGTTGTGCGGATAGGATGACCCCATCATCATTTACCGAAAAACTCATCCGTGAGCGCCGCGCTCGCCTGCGGGCTGAGCGGCTTTACGAACAGGTCCAGCGCGATCTGAGGATCATGAATGCGCATCTCAGGGAACATGCGATCACGCTTTCCGAACAGGTCATCGCCCAGCGTGAGGAACTGGATATTGTGCGCGGCCATGCCGAAACACTTCAGGGCATGAACACACAAGTCAGTCAGGATCTGCAAGTCGCGCATTCCGAAGCTGATCTTGCCACTCTGAGACTTCGCGAGGCCGTTGAAACGCTTGCCGACGGATTCGCGGTTTTTGACAAAGATCAAAAGTTGGTTCTGGCCAACCGTGCCTATCTGAGCGTCTTTCGCGATTTCCCCGAAGTGCAGCCCGGCATCCGCTATCTGCGTGTGCTCGAAATCTGCGCATATGAGGGCGTTGTCGCGCTTGGAGAAACCACGTGTGATGAATGGGTTGCAGCAATGATGTCGCGTTTGCAAGCTCATGACATCACGCCTATGGATCTGCATTTCAGCAATGGTGTGTCGGTGCGGCTGATGGATCGGCGGGTGGCGAATGGCGATTATGTCTCGCTTGTCCATAATATCACCGAAACCTTGCGCTATCAGGCTCAGCTCATCGAGGCGCAGAAACGCGCCGAAGCCGCAGTCGAGGCAAAATCGGCTTTTCTGGCAAATATGAGCCATGAAATCCGCACCCCGATGAATGGAGTCGTCGGTATGGCGGAATTGTTGGCAGAAACCAGCCTCGACGCAGAGCAGCGCAGCTATGCCGAAACTATCAGCAGCAGCGGACAAGCGCTTTTGGCCATCATCAATGATATTCTCGATTTCTCGAAAATGGACGCCGGGCGACTGGAGCTGATTCCGCAACCTTTCGACCTTGAGAAAACGATTCACGACGTTCTCAATCTGCTTGCAACATCGGCGCGGGCACAAAGGATCGAGTTGATTCTCGACTATGACCTATTCCTGCCCACGCATCTGGTCGCCGATCCGGGGCGCGTGCGTCAGGTTCTGACCAATCTTGTGGGAAATGCGATCAAATTCACCGAAAGCGGCTATGTGCTGGTGCGGGCCGTCGGCGTAGGCACCACAGCAGAAGGCCAGGTCGTAACCATGACCGTGGAAGACACAGGCATCGGAATTCCGCCCGAATATCGTGACGATATTTTCGCGGAATTCAGCCAGGTAGAGCAAAAAGCCACACGGCGCTATGAAGGCACCGGTCTGGGGCTCGCAATCACGCGGCGGATCGTTACACAGATGGGTGGCAAGCTTTGGGTCGAGTCAGAACTGGGTGTGGGATCGTGTTTCGGCTTCACTCTGGAACTGCCATTCGCGACGGACCAAGGGCAAGCCGAGGCACTTTCTCTGCCTCCCGAATACAAATCTGTCCTGCTTGTAAGTGATCATCTCATCAGCCGGGATATCATCGCGCGGCGACTGAAAACTTGCGCTGCGAAAGTCACGACCGCCAGTAATGCGCCGATCAGCTTGCGCCTTGCCGCGCAGGCACGGCCGAATGTCGTGCTGATCGATCAGGATCTCAGTGACGCTAAGATCAGCGATCTACTTGCCGAGTTGCAGACTTGCTGCGCCGGGGCAAAGCTGGTTTTACTTTGTTCAAGCCTGATCGAGGCGCAAGCCGCACGCGCATCCGGCACAGCGTTCGACATCCTGCCCAAGCCGTTTCTCTGGCGGGATTTTCTGTCACTCCTCGCCCCTGAAGCCGCAAATACCAAGCTGGCCATCACTGCCCCTGCTCTGTGTTCAGATCCCGATACGCTGACTCTCACACGAAAACTGCGGGTGCTCTATGCCGAAGACAACAAGACCAATCGTCTGGTATTCTCCAAGATGCTGAGCGCGCTCGAAATTGATCTGCACATGGCCGAGAATGGGCGCATTGCGGTTGAGATGTTCAAGAAAACCGTCCCCGACATCGTGTTCATGGATGTTTCGATGCCCGAAATGGACGGGCGCACAGCCACCCGCGAGATACGGGCGATGCCAGAGGGCGCGCATGTGCCAATTGTTGCGCTTACAGCTCATGCCCTGAAGGAGGAGATCGACCGGATTCTCGATGCAGGCATGAATGCGATGCTGACCAAACCCTTGAAAAAATCCGAACTGTGGACAGCTCTGCGCGATCATGCGCCACCGGGGTTCCTGCCGAGCCTCGACCGCTAGAGCACTGCGCGGACGAAGACAGGCTGATCAGGCTCCGATAGCTGGGGCAGATACTCATAGCCCCCGGTGCTGAAATCCCGAAGCGCCTCGGGATTGCGCAACCGGTTTTCAAGGATAAACCGCGCCATCGCGCCCCGGGCCTTCTTGGCATAGAAACTCACGATCCGCGGTTCCTGCCCTTCGGGCATTTCCTTGAAAACCGGCGATATCACCCGCGGATGCAATGCGACGCGGTCCACAGCGCTGAAATACTCATGCGAGGCACAGTTCACGATCACATCGACGCCCGCGTCCTGGGTCGCCTTGTTCAAGGCGCCAGCAATCTCGCTGCCCCAGTAATCATAGAGCGAACCGCCCCGCCCGGTTGCAAGTTTGCTGCCCATTTCCAGCCGATAAGGTTGCATCGCGTCGAATGGGCGCAAAAGACCATAAAGCCCCGACAGGATCCGCAAATGCCCCTCGGCCCAGTCGAGCGCATCTGCATCGAGCGAAACCGCATCAAGGCCAGTATAGGTATCGCCCGCAAAGGCGTTGATCGCGGGGCGCGTGGCCTCCGCCTCTGGCGATGCGGCAAAATTCTCGAAACGTTCGAAGTTCAATGCTGCCAGTTTATCGCTGATTTTCATCAGCTTTTTCAATCCATCCGCGCCCAGCTTTCGAGCTGCCTCTGCCAGCACGATTGCATCTTTCTGGAAGGCGGGTTCGCTCAGGGCACGCGGGGTCGCACGAGCCGACCAGTCGAGTTTCTTGGCAGGCGAAAGAAGAACAAGCATGGCAGACCGGATATTGTTTGTTTCACGCGATTACCTATCGGACCACGCCCGGATGTCCAGCCCGCAGGCCTAGCCATTTTCGCGCAGTATGCTTCCGGCAAGGTAAAGCGAGCCACAGATCAGCACCTGCGCCCCCGGATCCTCCGCCCCGATCCGCGCGATAGCGGCGTGCACGTTATCAGCCTCGCTTGCAGCTATACCGAGCCTGCGCGCGGCCTCGGCAGTCTGCTGCGCAGAGAGGGTCGCATTCTCGCCCGGAATCGAGACGGCATAAAGATGCTGCGTAACATCTCGCAAGGGGCGCATGAAACCCGCCACATCCTTGGTATTGAGCATGCCGCAGATCAGCCAGACCCGCCCGGCACCCAATTGCGCCAAGGTGGCCGCGATCGCCTCTCCCGCTGCAGGATTATGCCCGCCATCAAGCCAGAGCGTGCCTTGCGGCAGCGCCTCCACCAGCGGGCCATGGCGCAGCCGCTGCATCCGCGCGGGCCATTCCGCGCGCGTGACAGCCTTCTCGGCACCCGCCCCGCGCCCGAGTGCGCGCAGCCCCGCGAGCGCCATGCCGGCATTCTGCACCTGATGCGGCCCCGGCAGATTGGGCAACGGCAAATCGAGCAACCCGTGTTCATCCTGATAGACAAGCCGCCCGGCCTCGGTTCCGACATGCCAATGCTGCCCATGCACAAGCAGCGGCGCGCCCAGCCGCGCGGCGCGTGCCTCGATCACCTCCAGCGCGGCCTCTTCCTGAGGGCCGACCACGCAAGGTACACCGCGCTTGAGGATCCCCGCTTTTTCGCCTGCGATCTCCGCCAGCGTCTCTCCCAGATATTGCTGATGATCAAGGCTGACCGGGGTAATGACTGTCAGCGCGGGTTTGTCCACCACATTGGTCGCATCAAGCCGCCCGCCTAGCCCGACTTCGAGCAGCGTGTAATCCGCAGGCATGCGCGCAAAGGCCAAGAAAGCCGCGCATGTCGTGATCTCGAAATAGGTGATCGGGTCTGCGCCATTGGCCTGCAGACATTCGTCAAGCAAGGCCGTCAGAGCTTCTTCGGAAATCAGCGTGCCCGCGAGGCGAATGCGCTCGTGAAAGCGCGCCAGATGCGGCGAGGTATAGGCATGCACGCGCGCGTCCGAAGCCTCAAGCCCGGCGCGGATCATGGCAAGAGTGGAGCCCTTGCCATTGGTGCCCGCGATATGGATGACCGGCGGCAAGGCTCGCTCCGGGTGATCAAGAGCCGCCAGCAGCCGCCAGACACGATCCAGCGTCAGATCAATGATCTTGGGATGAAATTCCATCATCCGCGCCAGCAGCGCGTCGGAGCGCGCTGGCATCATTGGCTCTGGGGTGACTGCGGTGCCGCGACCGCATCGGGCGTGGTTTGCTCAGTCTGTTTTTGTTCGGGACGCGGCAAGTCGCCATGAACGACCGGACTCTGTCCCGTGAGCATACGCAGAATGGTCGCAATCTCGGCCCGCAGGTTCTTGCGTGGAGTCACTCGGTCAAGCATCCCATGTTCCAGCAGGTATTCCGCGCGCTGAAATCCCTCCGGCAATTTTTCACGAATCGTCTGCTCAATCACTCTGGGGCCTGCAAAACAGATCAGCGCGCCTGGCTCCGCGATCTGGACATCCCCGAGCATGGCATAACTGGCAGTAACTCCACCTGTTGTAGGATCAGTCAGCACCACGATGTAAGGCAGCCCGGCCTCGCGCAGAGTGTCAAGCGCAACCGTAGTTCGCGGCATCTGCATGAGCGACAGGATCCCCTCCTGCATCCGCGCCCCGCCTGCCGCTGAAAACAGCACAAGTGGCAACTTGTGCGCGACAGCACGTTCGCAAGCCGTAACAATGGCATTGCCCACAAACATGCCCATTGAACCGCCCATGAAGCCGAAATCCTGCGCGACGGCAACAAGCTTCGTGCGCAGCACTTCACCCTCCGCAACGAGCATGGCTTCCTTCTCGCCAGTCTGCTTCTGGGCGGCACGCATCCGGTCAGGGTATTTTTTCTGGTCGCGGAAATGCAGCGGATCGGCAATTGGCAGAGGCACGGAAATTTCGCGGTAAAGCCCGTTGTCGAAGAAATGCGCAAACCGTTCTCGCGGCGCAATCGTCAGATGATGCCCGCAGGCTGTGCAGACGCGCTGGTTTTCCGCCAATTCGCGGTGAAACAGCATCGTGCCGCAGCCCGGGCATTTTTCCCATAGGTTTTCGGGCATTTCGCGGCGCGAAAACAGCGAGTTGATGGTGGGGCGGACGTAATTTGTGATCCAGTTCATGCGTGTATCCTGCGCGCTCTCGGGCTCAGATACTCCTGCCGCGCGCGAATTGCAATCAGCGCCCGCGCAAAGCCCATCGACAGATCAGCCAGACGAGGACCATCCCCATGAGATCGAGCCCCAGCATGGGCAGGATCACCTCTGTATCACGCGCCGAGAAGGGAAGCCGGTAGAGCGCGAGCCCGTCCAATGCCTCGCCAGTGGTAAACAGCAGGATCGCAAACAGGTTATTGGCGAAATGCAACCCCCACGCCAATCCCAGAGAGCCCGAGCGTGCTGTCAAATCGGCCATCAGAAGCCCAAAAAAGCCGGTCACAAAGACAATCAGCCAGACAGACTCACCCATCTCCTCGGGTGCATAATGCACAAGCCCAAACAAGACTGATGGCAGCACCATCCATACCCAGCGCGAGGTAAAGCGCACCGCAAGCTGTTGTTGCATATAGCCGCGGAAGACGACTTCCTCCGCGCCAGTCTGGATCAGCAAGCCGATCAGCGCGAGCGGCAGAAACATGAGCCAGACCGACCATGACACACCTCGCGTCAGTTCCAAGGTCAGGAAGAACCACGCGATGCCGGGCAGCGACAAGAGCACGAACACACCAAAGCCGAGCGCGAAATCACGCGTGACAAGCGCGCGGGGCCCGAAGAGCGAGGCAATGGAGCGATGATGCAACCAGCGCACGGCTGCGAATGTTCCAAGGCCCATACCTATGAATGTCATCAACAGAAGGACAAGCGAGCCCGGGCTGTCACCGATGCCGATACCTCCAAGGGCGCGTTCCATCTCGTCAAGGCCGCGCCAGAGCGCAATCGCCCCGGCCATGAGCCCCATCCACAGAACATAGATGCTCATCATCAGCACCAGTCCCAGAACCAGCCGCCATAGCTGCGGGCGCAGGCGCGCCGGGGCAACGAAGCGGTCGAAGACGAGAGGGCTGAGCTGCATGTGCCATCCTTTGCGTGAGCATTTGCCTTGGGCGGTGTTAAATAGCCCCGATCCAATAGCTTCAAGCAATTCCTGCGTGCAAGGCGTGACTCTGCGCATGGCTCATGACAGGGTAGCTTTTCGGTTAAGGCGGGATAAACCACAGATGGCGGGCGCAACTGTTGTACTGGTTGTCATATTGCAGATCAGTTTCATCATCCGGGCGCTCCTGCGCGCGGGGTTGACGCCGTCTGCACGCCTTGCATGGGTGACGATCATCTCGGCCCTGCCCGGTGTCGGGATCGCTGCTTATTTTCTCTTCGGCGAGATCCGGCTTGAACGGGCGAAGCGAGAGCGGATGCGCGAAGTGCGCAATCAGTTGCTGGCGATCCATGACGAACAGCCGACAGCCCCGGTTGCCGTGACCGGCCCTGCGCGCCCAGCATTTGCTGCCGGCCATGCCACCAGCGGGTTTCTGCCTGCGGGTGGCAACCGATTGGTGCTCTTGCCAGAAGGCGATGAGATGATGGAGGATATCTTCGTAGCCATCGAGGCTGCGAAATCCCATGTGCATGTGCTGTTTTACATCTGGTTGCCCGACAAGACCGGGACGCAGATGGCGGAAGCGCTTTGCCGGGCAGCGCGGCGCGGGGTGGCCTGCCGCGTACTGGTCGATGATCATGGCGCGCGCCATCTGATCCGCTCGGCGCTCTGGCGGCAGATGCAGGGGGCAGGCGTAGCGTTAGCGCGTGCGGCCCCCGTGGGCAATCCTTTGATCAGCCTGCTCTTTCAACGGATAGATCTGCGCAATCATCGCAAGATCGTGGTGGTGGACAATCACCTCTCATGGGTGGGCAGCCGCAATTGTGCAGACGAAGCCTTTACGATCAAGAAACGCTTTGCGCCATGGGTTGATATCCTCATGCGGCTGGAGGGCCCCGCTGTACGCCAGCAACAGGCAGTGTTCCTGCAAGACTGGATGACGCATCATTCAGAAGATTTGAGCCCGCTTCTGGCGATACCTGCGACAGGGGGCAATGCTGGCCCTGTTATCGCTCAGGTCATCGCTTCTGGCCCTGATGACATCCACACCACACCCTCGGATGCGTTGCGCGCGATGCTCTATGCCGCGACCGACCGGCTGCGCGTGACCACGCCATATTATGTGCCCGACCCTGCCCTGCACACAGCGATGTGTTCGGCTGCAGAGCGCGGGGTGAAGGTCGATCTGATCCTGCCTGCGCGCAATGACAGCCTGATCGTGGGCGCGGCGAGCGAGAGCCTCTATCCTGATCTTTTGCGCGCGGGCGTGCGGATTCATCTGTTCCGAGGCGGTCTGATTCACTCCAAGATCGTGACCGTGGACGGGCTTTTCGGGATGGTCGGCACGGCCAATCTCGACCATCGCAGCTTTGATCTGAATTACGAGAATTCACTCCTCTTTCAGTGCGCGCAAGCAGTGGCCGATCTTGACCAACGCCAGGAAAGCTATCTGAAACGCGCGGCCTCGATCCGGCGCAGCGATGTGGAGGCATGGTCAGCCCTGCGACGCCTTCGCAACAATACAGTGGCGCTGGCCAGCCCGCTTTTGTGAGCGGATCTTGCGGTAGCAGTGCTTCTTGTGCATAAGCGCTTTCGTGAACATGTGAAGGACTCACTGATTATGAGCCTCGCCGCCGAAACCCCTGCCGCAAAGACCACATGGCTCGTGCTGGTCGCGATCAGCCTGTGCCATATGATCAACGATATCATGCAGAGCCTTTTGGCCGCGATCTATCCGCTGCTGGCGCTCGAATTCGATCTAAGCTTCTGGCAGATCGGGCTGATGACTTTCGCCTTTCAGGTCACGGCGTCGTTGCTGCAGCCTTTGGTGGGGCTGGTCACGGATCGCAAACCCTTGCCGCAATCGCTGCCCATCGGCATGGGCTCGACACTTGTGGGGCTCTTGCTGCTGGCCTTCGCGCAGAGCTATGGCGGGCTTCTGGTGGGCGCAATGCTGATTGGCATCGGCTCTGCCGTGTTCCATCCGGAATCGAGCCGCGTGGCCCGGCTTGCCTCGGGTGGCAAATTCGGGACTGCGCAATCGCTGTTTCAAGTCGGTGGGAATTTCGGCTCGGCGCTGGGGCCATTGCTTGCGGCTTTCATCGTGGTGCCTTTAGGGCGGCCCTCTGTCGCTGCTTTCGCGGTGATGGCCATGATTGGCATGGTGATCCTGAATCGTGTGGGGCTCTGGTATGGCAATCTCGCCCGCGCGAGCGCGGCCAAGGGCCGACCCGCCGTAACCCATGGCCTGAGCCGCAATCGCGTGATCTGGGCTATCGTCGTGCTGGCCGTGCTGACCTTTTCCAAGAATGCGTATACCGCAAGCGTCACGAGTTATTACACTTTCTTCCTGATCGACCGTTTCGATCTGGGTATCGAAGCCGCGCAGCAGATGCTGTTTCTGTTTCTCGCTGCCACAGCCGCGGGTGTTATGCTGGGCGGGCTGATCGGTGACAGATTCGGGCCCATCGTGGTTATCTGGGGTTCGATTGTTGGTGTATTGCCCTTCACGCTGATGCTTCCGCATGTGGGGCTGGTGGCGACAGGCGCGCTTTCGGTCGTGATCGGACTGATCATTGCCTCGGCCTTTCCGGCCATCGTGGTCTATGCGCAAAATCTGATGCCGGGGCGCATCGGGCTGGTCGCGGGCATCTTCTTCGGCTTTGCTTTCGGGATGGGCGGCATCGCTGCGGCCATTCTAGGCTTGCTCGCTGATGCACGTGGGATTGCATGGGTTTATCAGGTCTGCGCATTCCTGCCACTTTTGGGGCTTTTGACGATCTTCCTGCCCACACGCCAGCGGCTCGCCTCTTGACCGGGCGCGGGGCTTGAGCTAGCCCTATGGCCAGCGCGGGCATGGTGAAATGGTATCACACGAGCCTTCCAAGCTCTTGGTGCGGGTTCGATTCCCGCTGCCCGCTCCAAATCTCTTGCATTAAAGCCAATTCCTCTCTTTGCTGACAAAGGGCCAGCAGGAGAAAATTCATGTCAGAGATTCCGATGCCCTTCGCGGGGCAAGTGACAGCCTTTCTGGAAGAAAAGGCCCCCGCCGAAATTCGCCAGACTGTTGAGGACGCGCGCAAGCGCGATACGCTGGCCGGGAATTACCCATATCCGCGTTGGATGAAGAAGTCGGACTATCAAGATGTGCTCAAGCCACTGCAATTTGAGCTGGTGAAGCTGCAACACTGGATCGACGAGACATCGCAGCGCGTGATCGTGATCTTTGAGGGGCGCGATACTGCCGGCAAATCCGGCGCGATCAACCGTATTACCGAAGTAACGAATCACCGCACGGTCAGGGTCGAGGCGCTGCCCCGCCCAACGGATCGGCAATTGCGCGAATGGTTCTTTCAGCGTTATGTGGAACGCCTGCCCGCCGGGGGTGAAATGGTGCTTTTCGACCGCTCATGGTATAATCGCGCGGTCATCGAGCATGTATTCGGCTTCTGCACGCCTGATCAACGCGCGCGGTTTTTCCTGCAATTGCCTGATTTCGAGCGTATGCTTGTGGGCGACGGGGTGCATCTGATCAAGATCTGGCTCAATGTCAGCCGCGCCGAGCAGTTGCGCCGCCTGCTCGCGCGCGAGGCCAATCCCATGCGCCACTGGAAGCTCTCACGCATCGATATCGAAGGGCTTGGTAAATGGGACAGCTATACCAACGCAATCGCCGAGACCTTCGAGCGCAGCCATACAGTGACAGCCCCGTGGGCTGTGATCCGCGCCGAGGACAAGTATCGCGCCCGGCTTGCCGTGTTGCAGACGATCCTTGGTGCTTTTGAGTATCCTCACAAAGACAGTGCAGTCACCACACCACCCGATCCGCAGATCTGTGGCACGCCTGCAATCTGGGAGCCAGAGCTTTGGGATGATGGCACCTGATTGCTGCGCAAGCGAAAGTGTGTGGCGGGGGTGAGCCATCTTCCCTATGCTGGCACAAATACTCTGCTACGGACCTTGTCATGCCTGCAATTCTCTCCCGGCTCACCCTTGTTTTCATGGTCAGCCTTCTCCTGATAGTTCCGGCTCTGCGCCCTGCAGCGGCCGATGATCTTTCGGACGCCTATTTTCTGCCCGAACTGTTCGAGATCATGGCCGAAGAAGGCCGCCGCTCTGCTCTGGCAGATGGCGCGACCCCACTGCAGGGGCAGGCCTTTGACGAGTTCGAGCGCGACATCGAGCGTATCTACCGCCCTGAAGCGATGCGGCTGCAATTCATGCATAATCTAAATGCAGAGCTTGAGAGCGCACCAGAAGTAATCGCCGATGCGCTGGATTTCGCCTCCACCGATCTGGGTCAGCGCGTGTTGCGTCTGGAAATTTCGGCGCGCGCTGCGCTCCTTGATGACGAGGTAGATGACATCGCCCGCATGGCGCTGCAAGAGGCGCGAAGCACTCGAGCCGAAGCCGCCAAGGCTGCGCGACTTGCGATGGTGCGCGAACGGATCGAGGTGAATGACCTGATCGATCTCAATGTCTCGCTTGGGCTGAACACGAGCTATGCCTATTATCGCGGAATGATGGCGGAGAATGCTGTCAATGACCTCAGCGCGGAGCAGTTGCTTTATCTGGTCTGGGCGCAGGAACCGGCCATCCGAATCGAGATCGAGGACTGGAGCGAATCCTATTTCCTGCTCGCTTATCAACCGCTCAGCGATACGGAATTGCGGGAATATATTGACTATGTGGCGAGCCCTCTGGCGCAGAGCTTCAACCGTGCGATGTTCCGTGCCTTCGATGCCACATTCAACGAGATTTCGCAGACTGTAGGCCGCGCACTGGGCCGACGGTTGAATGCGGAAGAGTTGTGATGCTCAGCGCGGAAGAGGCCGCGCCAACCGCTGGCCCAGCCGATCGAGGAACTGCAAACAGGCCACAAGCTGGTCGATATCCAGATATTCGTCTGGCTTATGCGCCTGCGCAATCGCCCCCGGCCCGCAAATGACAGACGGAATCCCAATCGCCTGAAACAGCCCCGCTTCGGTCCCGAAGGGCACCAGCCCCGCGCCATTTGCTCCGGTCAACTCCATCGCCAGATCGCGGGCAGGGTTGTTGTCCTGCGGGACCAGACCCAAGACTTCGGCCACTGTCTCGGTGCGGATATCGGCCTGCGGATGGATGGCGCGCATCTGGGGCAGCCATTCCTGCGTCACCAATTCTGCGAGTCGCTCCTTCACGAATGAAGCATCACTTGGCTGCACAGGCCGCATCTCCCAATCAAGCCGCGCCTTGCCGGGGATCACGTTATGCACCAACCCGCCCGCAAGCATGCCAGTATTTATCGTCGTATGTGGTGGATCGAAGGGGCAATCCTGCGGTGCACGCGCTTTCAACTCAGTGCGCAGATCCGCCAACGCCAACGTGAAGCGCGCGGCATATTCAACAGCGTTCACCCCCAGATCGGGTGCAGATCCATGCCCCTCCAACCCGGCGAACCATGTCGTATATTCAAAGCAGCCTTTATGCCCGTCGATCACCTGCATCATCGAGGGCTCGCCAATGATCGCTGCCGCAGGTTTCAACCCACGCGCAGCAAGCGAGGCGGTCAGGGCCTGCGCGCCAAAACAGCCGATTTCCTCGTCATAGGTAAAGGCGAAATGCACGGGCACGGCAAGATCAGCGCGGGAAAATTCCGCGGCCATCGTCACGCAGGCCGCGACAAAGCCCTTCATGTCGCAAGTGCCGCGCCCGTAAAGCCGCCCATCGCGTTCAATCAGTGTAAACGGGTCACTGCTCCAGGGTTGGTCAGCGACTGGAACGACATCTGTATGGCCCGACAGGATCACGCCCCCATCGCGATCCGGGCCAATCGTGCCGAACAGGTTCAGTTTTTCACCTGTGGCATCAGACTCTATCCAGATGCGCGCGCCAGCGGCTTCCAGAAGTCTGGCCAGATATTCAGTGATGGCCCGATTGCCATCGGCAGAGATGGAGGGGAAAGCAACCAACTCGGCCAGAAGCCGCTTGCATCGCTCCAGTCTGTCACATTCCATCAGCTTGCCCCCTTGCGTCTGACCCAATCGCTAGCGGGGCAGAGAGGCAGCGTCAATCCGGGTGCTCGTCTGCAATCTCGGCGCGAAGCCATTCGGCGCGCTCGATCAGCTCATCAGCAGCCTTGATCTTGTGCTCCAGCCGTTCGGCTTTCTCTGGCTTGCTGACGGCCTCGGTTGCAAGCGCGTCACGCCACGCGCGGAGCTTGGCGATCACCTTCTCCACATCGCGCGGTTTGATCTTATGCGCTTTCCCCGCACCAAGCCGCGCAAAATAATCGCCGAGTTTCTCCGCCAGCTTCTCATGCGCCATGTCACGCCCTCGCCAAGCAATTCACATAAGCAATACCAGCATGATGATGCGACAATGTCATGACAAGCTGCTTTCTTTCTGCGCTTCCATCTCGTCTTCATCCAATTCCAGCAACCGCTCGATTTCCCCTTCTGCGGCATCATCGGTCCGGTAGGCCCGCTGCGCGGCTTCCAGCAGCGCGCGCATGGCTTCAAAAGCATAACCCGAGTCGTTGAGGAAGGATGTCGCATCCGAAGCTGATATGCGCCGCGTCTGTAAAGCACTCTCGGCCGCGCGGGTGGTATCGCGCCCGCCCTCTTCCAGCGCACGCCGCTCCTGGTCGATCCAGAGCGAAGAACGCTCTTCCGGCGCGGTCGCCTCCAACCGCTCGATGGCGACCAATACATGCGCGATCTCGTGTCGCAGCCCATCATAGAGTGCGGTAATCTCGCCCTTTTCGGCTGTCGTGAAACGGTGGGTATTGTCGCGCATATGCTTGGCAGCCTTGACAGCACGCACCAGCGCGCCTGCGGCATCGCGCAATTCCTGCAGTCGCGTCAGCACCGGCGCTGGCAACGACAGCGTTGCCTTCTGCGCCACGAATTCCACAATAGCGGCATGCAGGCTCTTTACCTTCTCCTCATAACGGCGTTCGAAATCGAGCTGGATAGGCTCGCGCGCACGGGCCACGGTCAGTGCGATATCCTTGGACTGGGTCAGGTCCTCGAGCCGAAGATTGAGCCCCTCGCTGATCAGCCGCGCCGCGTTTTCGTGCAGATGGCGCAGCTCTTTTTGCAGCGCGGTCAGGATCGTGACAGGAAAACTGCCCAGACCGGCATTGATATAGCGCGGCTTGCTGACACTCGGGGCAGGCGGCGCGATACGGCGTTCCAGAAAGCTTAGAAGCCGCGCCATGACCGGGACCATCAGCGCAATTCCAAGGCAGTTGAATAGCGTGTGAAACACCGCCAGACGCAACGCGAAATCATCCGCCGCGATGCCCAACCAGTCGCTGACCCAATCCACGGTTATGCGCAGTGGCACAATCAGAACAAGCGCGGTGATCGCTGTTGCCAAATTGAAGATCAGATGCCCCAGCGCCAACCGCTTGCCCTGATAATTGGCCGATGCGGCCCCAATCAGCGCCGTGACAGTGGTGCCGATATTCGCACCAATCGCGACGGCGAGCGCGTTTTCATAGCTAATCTGCCCGGTGGCTAGTGCCGTGATGACCAGCAGCATGGTCGCATGGCTCGACTGCATCACGACAGTCGCTGCGGCCCCGATCAGCGTATAGACCAGCAGCCCAGACAGTCCGGTCAGTGCCAGCCGCGTCAGATCAAACCGCGCGCTGAAGGCGTCGAACCCGTCCTTGATGAAGGCAATGCCAAGAAAGATCAGACCGATTCCCAGCAGCACCTGCCCGCTGCCCCGCGCCGCAGGCTGCGACTGGAACATCAGCACGGCACCAAAGGCCAGCATCGGCATGGCATAGGCCGCGATATCCACGCGCAGCCCCACACCCGCGATCAGCCATGCGCCGGTGGTGGTGCCAAGATTGGCGCCAAAGATAATCCCGAGCCCGGCCTGCAGCGAGATCAGACCGGCGCTCAGAAAGGATATCGCGATCACCGAGACGAGCGAACTGGATTGCGTCACTGTTGTGGCCAGCACGCCAAAGCCCATCGCACGCGGCAGGTTGCCGGTAGCGCGTGCAAGCAGACGTTCCAGAAGCGAGCCGCCAAGGCCCTTGAAGCCATCCTCCAACATCACCATGCCCAGCAGGAACACCGCCACCCCGGCAGCGATTCGCTGGAAATCCGCGCTCAGCCAGAAGGCGAGCGCGAGAAGGCCGAGGATCAGGGCAAGCTGGGCTTGCGGAGCGTAGCGTGTCATGAGGGTAAGCGGCGCTTCTGGAAGGTTTGCCTGAGTTTAAGCAGTTGCACTGGCAAAGACCATGCCATGCGCTAAGCAAGGGGCTCAATCAGTTCCGGCCCCTCTGCGCGGTTGGAATTGACGCGCGTATTCACGCGATAGAAGGTGAGCGCATCCTCGGGCGCGGGTTGCATGAGCCGCGCAGCACCGTGGCCTTTCTCTCCCAGCCATAGCGCCCAATCCCCGGCCGCGAGAACCACCGGCATTCGGTGATGAATGCTGGCCATCGAGTGATTCGCCGCGCAAGTTACGATGGCGCAGGTCACATGGCGCTGCCCTTCACGTTCCCAGACCTGCCAGACACCTGCGAAAGCCAAAAGGCCGGACTTGGTGGGGGAAATATACCAAGGCAGGCGATTGCCTGCTGCATCCTTGGTCCATTCGTAAAACCCCGAGGCCGGGATCAGGCAGCGGCGCGAGCGGGCGGCCTCACGGAAGGCGGGCTTGCTGGCAATCGTTTCAGCGCGGGCATTGATCAGCAGTGGTCCATCGCTCTCATGCTTGTACCAATGCGGCAGGAACCCCCAGCGCATCGGCCCCAGATGCCGCACGCCCTCGCGGCTGATGACGCTGGCAATGCTCTGCGTGGGGCAGATGTTATAACGCGGATGTGGCGGCAGATCATTGGCAGGCCGCGCAGCAAAGGCGCGCGCCATCGCGTCATCAGGCAGGGTAATGGCAAAACGTCCGCACATGCGACAGTCATATCAGGCGGGTGCGGCCCTGCGAAGAGGGCTGCGCCGCGCCAGCATCAACCCGCCAATGATGATCGCAAGCGCAAGGATGAACCGGCCCGGCAACTCCTCATTGAGCACGAGCACACCCAGCAGCACCGACCAGACCGGCACATGGTAATTGACCTGACTCAGGAAACTCGGCCCCGCGCTGCGGATGATGCCGACCAGCAGATAGGTTGCAAAGCCGGTGGGCAAGAGGCCCAGATAGAGCAGCGCAAGCAGTGGCCGCGCTTCGGGTATCTGCGGCACACCGTCGCTCATGAGCGCAGCAGGCAGCATGATGGCGGTTGCGACCCAGAGTGCGAGCACGCCGAAGCCCACCGGGTGCACCTCCGGGCAGCGCCGCGTGAGGATCGCCCCGATAGCATAGCTGAGCGAGGCAGCCAGGCAGCCCAAACGCGCCATGACCTCAAATTCCGACCCGGATGCCGCAAGCACACCAGGCCCGATCAGCACGCCCACGCCCAGAAGTCCGATCACGAAGCCCAGCGCCTTTGGTTTGGTCAGGCCTTCGCCCGGCACCAGAAAATGTGCAAAACCGATCACGAAAAGCGGGATCGCAGCCATGGTGATCCCGGCGAAGCCCGAAGTGACATGCTGCTGCGACCAGCCCAACAGGAAGAAAGGCAGCGCGTTGGAGAAGACACCCATCCCGGCGGCAAAGACGAGGATCGCAGGCGAGATCGGTATCCGAACGCCCATTGCAACCGCGATTGCCGTGAGCGTCAGCGCGCCAATCAATATGCGCCCGGCAGCGACCCACACCGGCGCAAACCCCTCCAGCGCAACCGCGATGCCGAGAAACGACGCACCCCAGATCAAACCAAGGGAGATCATGCCGATCCAGTTTCCAAGCGTGGGGCGCGTGGGCATTCAGGGCCTCGTTCAGGTGTTGAACGTGTGTAGTATTTCGCAAGCCAAGCCTTGTCCAGTGCCTCAGGTGACCCCGATCATGGTGCCCTGTAACAGCGCGATGGTCTTGCGCGCATCGCCCTGCAGCGCGACCACTTCAGCGCGCACGACTGTCAGCCTCCGCCCTGTGCGCAACACTTCGCCAAACGCCTCCAAACTCTCGCCTGTTGCGGGGGCAAGCAGGTTGATCTTCATCTCGGCGGTCATTACCTCCTGCCCCTCGGGCAACTGCGTAAGTGCTGCATATCCGGCAGCAGAATCGCCCAAAGCAAAAGCCACGGCAGCATGGGCTGCGCCATGCTGCTGGCGAAACCCTTCAAGCAGCGGCGCGCGGATCACGCAGCGGCCGCCAGCGGCTTCGATCAGCCGCGCGTGCAGGCTGGCCATCATGGTTTGGCGGGCGAAACTATCGGCAATGCGCGGATCAATCATCAAGCTGTCCTTCTGTCATGCGAAGCCTTGCTTTTGGGGCAGCGAAAGGCAAGGCTAATTCCGATCATCCGACCGGAGGCACCAATGCTCTATCAGGAACTTATCCGCCGCAAACGCGATGGCGAAACCTTGCAAGCGCATGAGATCGAGGCGCTGGTTGCGGGCATCACCTCGGGAGATCTGGGCGATGCGCAGCTTGGCGCTTTCGCCATGGCCGTGGTGCTGAAGGGGATGGATTTGCCCGAGCGTGTGGCCTTGACCGAAGCGATGCGCGATTCGGGTGAGGTGCTTGCATGGGATCAGGGGCCTGTGCTCGACAAGCATTCGACAGGTGGGATCGGCGACACCGTCTCACTGATGCTCGCACCCGCGCTTGCGGTCTGTGGCGCGGTCGTACCCATGATCTCGGGGCGAGGATTGGGGCATACCGGAGGCACGCTCGACAAGCTCGAGGCGATTCCGGGCTATAATGCGACGCCGGAGGCCGGGCTGTTGCGCAAGCTGGTGGCCGAGGTGGGTTGCGCGATCATCGGCCAGACTGGCGAACTGGCCCCGGCGGATCGGCGATTCTACGCCGTGCGCGATGTGACAGCGACTGTGGAATCGCTCGATCTGATTACGGCCTCCATCCTGTCGAAAAAGCTTGCTGCAGGGCTGGATGCTCTGGTGCTGGATGTAAAATGCGGCAATGGGGCGTTCATGGCGGACCCTGCGAGCGCCGAGGCTCTGGCGCGCGCGCTGGTCGATGTGGCGAACGGGGCGGGGTGTCGGACAGTGGCGCTGCTCACGGATATGAATGCGCCTCTTGCCCCAGCCGCTGGTAATGCGCTCGAAGTTCAGGTGGCGCTCGATTTCCTGAGCGGTGAAGCGCGTGATGCGCGGCTCTGGGAAGTTACCTGCGCGCTGGGGGCCGAGGGGCTCTTGCAGGCTGGGCTGTTTGCCGATCTCGATGGCGCGCGCGCGGCTGTCGAGGAAGCTTTCACCTCGGGCGCGGCGCTTGAGCGGTTCGCACAGATGGTCACAGGCTTGGGCGGGCCGTCCGATCTGATCGAACGCACCGCCGCACATCTGCCCATAGCGCCTGTGATCCGCGATATCCCCGCATCGCAAGACGGTGTCATCAGGGGTTATCAAACCCGCGCCATCGGGCTCTCGGTCATCGGGCTTGGTGGCGGGCGGAGGCAACCGAGCGACCGGATCGACCCGCGCGTGGGCTTCTCGGATATTTTGCCCGAGGGCGCAGCGGTGGTGAAAGGTGATCCGATTGCGCGTGTTCACGCTGCGGATGCCGAGGCCGCCGAGCGTGCCGCCAGCGAGTTCCTTGGCGCCTGTGAAATGGGCGAGGCGGCCAAAGCTCGTCCGCTTATCCTCAAGCGCATCGGTTAAGCCGGGGCTTGCGCTCTTGAACCTCAGGCGCATAAGCCCACCTATCCCCGAGACCCCGGAGCCGAAGCCATGCCACATAACAATATGAACACGCCCACTGCGCGCCCCGAGGTGCTGAGCCGTCCCAAGCTGGAGGGCGGCAAGCAGTTTCGCATGGCCAGCCCCTTCCAGCCCGCAGGCGACCAGCCCACGGCGATTGCCGAGCTGGTCGAGGGCGTGCAGGCGGGAGAACAGAATCAGGTGCTTCTGGGCGCGACTGGCACCGGCAAGACTTACACGATGGCGAAGGTGATCGAAGAGACCCAGCGCCCCGCGATCATCCTTGCGCCCAACAAGACGCTGGCCGCGCAGCTTTATGGGGAGTTCAAGGGCTTCTTCCCCGATAACGCCGTCGAGTATTTCGTGAGCTACTACGACTATTACCAGCCCGAAGCCTATGTGCCGCGTTCGGACACCTATATCGAGAAGGAATCGCAGATCAACGAGCAGATCGACCGGATGCGCCACTCGGCCACCCGCGCGCTTCTGGAACGCGATGATGTGATCATCGTGGCCTCAGTGTCCTGCATCTACGGCATCGGCTCGGTCGAGACCTATTCGGCCATGACGCAGGATTTCATCGTCGGCGAGAGCTACAACCAACGGCAGGTGCTTGCCGATCTGGTCGCCCAGCAATACCGCCGCAATGACGCGGCCTTCCAGCGCGGCTCGTTCCGTGTGCGCGGTGATGTGGTGGAGCTTTGGCCTGCCCACCTCGAGGACCGTGCTTGGAAGCTGTCCTTTTTCGGCGAGGAGTTGGAGGCGATCACCGAATTCGACCCGCTGACCGGCGCCAAGACCGACAGTTTCGAGAAGATCCGCGTCTATGCTAACAGCCATTATGTGACGCCGCGCCCGACGATGCAACAGGCGGTCAAGGGCATCAAATGGGAGCTGCAGCAGCGGCTTGACCAGTTGATCGCCGAAGGGAAGCTGCTCGAGGCGCAGCGGTTGGAGCAGCGCACCAAGTTTGATCTGGAAATGCTGGAAGCGACCGGTGTCTGCAACGGCATCGAGAATTATTCCCGCTATCTGACTGGCCGCGCACCCGGCGAGCCGCCGCCGACGCTGTTTGAATTCATCCCCGATAATGCGATTGTTTTCGCGGATGAATCTCATGTCTCGGTTCCGCAGATCGGCGGCATGTATCGCGGCGACTACCGGCGCAAATTTACGCTGGCCGAACATGGCTTCCGCCTGCCTTCCTGCATGGATAACCGGCCTCTCAAGTTCGAGGAATGGGACGCCATGCGCCCGCAATCGGTGTTTGTCTCGGCCACGCCCGCCGCATGGGAGTTGGAGCAGACCGGCGGCGTCTTCACCGAACAGGTGATCCGCCCCACCGGCCTGATCGACCCGGAGGTGGAGATCCGGCCTGTGCATATGCAGGTCGATGATCTGCTCGACGAGATCCGCAAAGTGGCGGCGCGCGATCTGCGCGTGCTCTGCACTGTGCTGACCAAGCGCATGGCCGAAGATCTGACCGAATACCTGCACGAACAGGGCATCCGGGTGCGCTACATGCACAGCGATATTGATACGATCGAACGTATCGAGATCCTGCGTGATCTGCGGCTGGGGGCCTTCGATGTGCTGGTGGGGATCAACCTGTTGCGCGAGGGTCTGGATATTCCCGAATGTGGGCTGGTGGCGATTCTGGACGCCGACAAAGAGGGTTTCCTGCGTTCGGAAACCTCGCTGGTCCAGACCATCGGGCGCGCCGCGCGCAATGCTGATGGCCGCGTGATCATGTATGCAGATCGCGTGACAGGCTCGATGGAGCGCGCGCTGGCTGAGACCAACCGACGGCGCGAGAAGCAGATCGCATATAATCTGGAACACGGGATCACACCAACAACAGTTCGGAAAAATGTCGAGGATGTGCTGGCCGGGCTCTGGCAAGGCGACACCGACATGGCGCGCGTCACGGCGCAGATCGAGAAAGTCAAACCGGGGGCCAATCTACAAGCGCATCTTGAAGGTTTGCGCACCGATATGCGCAAGGCCGCCGAAAACCTTGAATTCGAGGAAGCGGCGCGGCTGCGCGACGAGATCAAGCGTCTGGAGGCGGTGGAGCTTGCCGTGGCCGACGACCCGCTGGCGCGGCAATCAGTGATCGAGGACGCGGTGGATCACGCAGTCAAACCGCGCTCGACGGCCGGTCGTCCGGGCCAGCGCGGGGGTGTGAAACGGCGGGGGCGCAAGTGATTTCTCACGCCTGATGCACGTAGCTCCCCGGCGCTGCACAAAGCGGTGGATAGCCCTTTTCTGCATCCCCCGGATCCCGCGCAGGCACCTCGCCGCTGCTCTGCCGTTTCAGCCACTCACCCCATTCCGGCCACCATGACCCCTCGATCGGATCATGCGCGGCAAACCAGCTATCGGGGCCGCGATAATGAGCACCCGGTGGCCTGTGGCCCACACGGTAATGGCGGCGCTTGTGGCCGGGCTCGGACAGGATGCCGCCATTATGGCCGCCTTTGGTCAGCACGAAATGCAGGTCGCAATCGGTGAACAATCCTGTTTTGTAAACCGACTGCCACGGCGCGATATGATCGGTTTCAGTGGCGATCACGAACATCGGAACCTCGATATCCTTGAGCGCAATCACGCGCCCGTCTACGGCGAAGCGCCCCGCGGTGATGCGGTTTTCCAGAAATACGCCGCGCAGATATTCCGAATGCATCCGCGCGGGCATCCGCGTGGTATCATTTACCCAGACAGTCATATCAGTGGGCAGATCAGGCTCGCCCAGAAAATAGCGGCGCACCGCACGCGTCCAGATCAGATCTTCGGAGCGGATGGCAGCAAAGGCCCCCGACATTTGCGGGCGGTCAAGATAGCCTTGCGCCCACATCATGTCTTCCAGATAAGCGACCTGGCTTTCATCGAGGAAGAGCAGCAATTCACCCGCTTCGGCGAAATCCACTTGCGCGGCCATCAACGTGACCGAGGCCAGCCGGTCGTCGCAATCTCGCGCCATGGTCGCGGCCGCGATGGCAAGTAGCGTGCCACCGAGACAATAGCCATTGGCATGGATCTTTACATCCGGCACCAGCGCATTGATGACCTCGAGCGCCTGCATGATCCCGTGCTGGCGGTAGTCTTCCAGAGACAGTTCCGCATGTTCCGCCCCTGGATTGCGCCATGAGATGCAGAAGACAGTATAGCCCTGCCCGACCAGCCAGCGGATCAGCGAATTATGCTCCGAGAGATCGAGGATGTAATACTTCATGATCCAGGCCGGGACGATCAGCACCGGCTCTGCCTGCACGGTCTTTGTGCTGGGCCGGTACTGGATGAGTTCCATCAACTCGTTGCGATAGACCACCTCGCCCGGTGTCGCAGCCAGAACGCGGCCAAGCGCGAATTCTTCTGGCACGGGTCGGTGTTCATGGGCCAGCACATGCTGCGCGTCATCAGCGAAATGCACCGCGCCATCAAACAGGTTGCGCCCGGCGGTCTGTATTGTCTTCTCGATGATTTCCGGATTGGTTGCCGGAAAATTGGCGGGCGAGACCGTATCGAGAAGCTGGCGCATCATGAAGCCTGTGCGTTCGGCATTCTGCTTGCGCAACCCCCGGAGATCGGCAGTCGCCGCTTGCCACCAGTCCTGCACGCCCAGAAAGCCTTGCTGCCAGAGTGCAAAGGGTGGTTGATCCCAGTCCTTATGTGACCATCGTGTATCATATTTACCGGGCCTGAACGGGGGCTTGGGAGTTTTGCCAAGCATGGTCGCGCTGGTGAATTGTGCCAGTTTCAGCCAGTTTTCCTGCGCGCGCTCCATCAGCTCCATTTGCCGCCCAGGCGCACGGGCCATATGCATCGCCCAATCGCCCCAGGCATCGAGCACAGCATGGGGCGAGAGGCCCGAGGTCATCCGCGCAAGGCTGCCCATCGCACTGCGGTCAAGGCTGGAATAAGGATGTTTGCCCTTGTCCTGTGCGAGCGCGGTCATAGGCTTCGGCGTGGGTGCGGCTGTCTTGGTGCGCGCCGGTTTCTGCGTGATCTTGCGGGCCATGAACGGGCCTCCTGCAATCCGTGGGGCGTGATCCCGCGCATATCGGCAGCCATGGGCACTGCGCCAGACATGCAGACAGGTTTGCCTGCATATCTAGTCATTTTGAGTACGGATTGCGAGCCCTCGTGATGTTCACCCATCCTTGCGGATGGTTTCGTTCTTAGGATCATAGGGGCTGTCGCAGGTCACAACCGCATCCCAGAGTTCGCCAAGCATCCGCACCTTCAGCTTCTGCCCTTCAACTGCCAGATCAGGGTGCACATATCCCATGCCAATCGATTTCCCGAATGCAACCGAATAGCCGCCCGAGGTCAACCGCCCAATCTTGGTGCCATCGAGATAGAGCGCCTCACGGCCCCATGGATCGGCATCTTCTGGCCCGTCGATCAGCAGCGTACAGCATTTCGCGCGAATTCCGGTTTGTTCCATAGCCTCCTTGCCATGGAACTCCTTTGACAGTTCGATAAAACGCGGCAGATCGGCTTCCATCGGTGTGGCATCGCGGCCGAGCTCGTTGCCGAAGGCGCGGTAACTCTTCTCCTGCCGCAACCAATTTTGTGCGCGCGCACCCACCAGCTTCAACCCGACCTCTTCACCGGCCGTCATAAGCTGATCGAAGAGGTAGTTCTGCATCTCGATCGGATGGTGCAATTCCCAGCCCAACTCGCCGGTATAGGCAACGCGGACGGCACGCACTGGGCACATACCCAGCTCGATATTGCGCCATGAGAGCCACGGAAAACGCTTGTTGCAGAGCACTGTAGTCGGGTCTGCATCCTTCACCAACCGGTTAAGCAGATCGCGCGATTTCGGCCCTGCAAGGGCGAAGACACCCCATTGCGTCGTGACATCATGAATGTCGATCCAGCCAAATTCGTTCATTTTGTCTTCGGCCGCCTTGCGCAGGAAATCCCCGTCATAGGCCGTCCACGCCCCTGCAGAAATCAGGTAATACTCATGCTCTGCCAGCCGAACTATTGTGTATTCGGTGCGCACAGTTCCTGTGGCGGTCAGGGCATATGTCAGATTGATCCGCCCGACCTTGGGCAACTTGTTGCAGGTGAACCAATCAAGAAACGCCGTCGCTCCCGGCCCGCGCACAAGATGCTTGCTGAAAGCCGTAGCGTCGATCATGCCGACACCCTCGCGGATGGCTTTCGCCTCCTCAACAGCATATTGCCACCAGCCGCCCCGGCGGAAGCTGCGCGATGCGTGATCGTCAAACCCCTCTGGCGCATAATAGTTTGGCCGTTCCCAGCCATTCACACTGCCAAATTGCGCGCCGCGCGCCTTCACACGGTCATAGCATGGAGCTGTGCGCAACGGACGGCAGGCTTCACGCTCCTCATCCGGGTGGTGCAGGATATAGACGTGCTCGTAGCATTCCTCGTTTTTGCGCGCAGCATACTCTGTGGTCATCCAAGACCCGTAACGCTTGGGGTCAAGCGATGCCATGTCAATCTCGGCCTCGCCTTCCACCATCATCTGTGCAAGGTAATGGCCAGTACCGCCCGCAGCCGTGATCCCGAAGCTGAACCCCTCAGCCAGCCACATATTGCGCAAACCCGGCGCGGGGCCGACCAACGGGTTGCCATCGGGCGTGTAGCAGATCGGACCGTTATAGTCGTCCTTCAGCCCCACTGTCTCGGAGGACGGGATCCGGTGGATCATGGACATGTATTCTTCCTCGATCCGCTCCAGATCCAGCGGGAAGAGATCTGCACGGAAACTTTCGGGCACGTCATATTCGAAGCAGGCAGGTGCATTGCGCTCGTAGGGACCAAGGATCCAGCCGCCGCGCTCCTCGCGTACATACCATTTCGCATCCGCGTCGCGCAGGACCGGGTGCTCGTGATTGGTCTTGCGATATTCAACCAGCATTGGATCGGGTTCAGTCACGATATACTGGTGCTCAACCGGAATGGCGGGAATCTTGATGCCCAGCAACCGCGCCGTCCGCTGTGCGTGGTTGCCTGTAGCTGTCACAACATGCTCTGCCGTGATCTCGAAACGCTCTTCCGATGGGACGAGATTTCCACCCTTTTCCACCATCTTGGTGCAGGACACGACCCATTCCGACCCGGTCCAGCGATAGGCATCGACCTGCACCTTCCGCACGATCTCTGCGCCATGCTGGCGCGCGCCCTTGGCCATGGCCTGCGTCACATCAGCGGGGTTTATGTAGCCATCGGTCGGATGATAGATAGCACCTTTGAGATCCTCAGTGCGCACCAGTGGCCAGCGCTCTTTGATCTGGGCAGGTGTCATCCATTCATAGGGAATGCCCACGCTCTCTGCAGTCGCTGCGTAGAGCATATATTCATCCATCCGCGCCTGCGTCTGCGCCATGCGCAGATTGCCCACGACATAAAAGCCAGCATTCAGCCCGGTCTCAGCCTCCAGCGTCTTGTAAAACTTCACGCTGTAGTCGTGGATATGGCTGGTCGCGTAGCTCATGTTGAACAGTGGCAAAAGCCCTGCAGCATGCCATGTCGAGCCCGATGTGAGTTCATCACGCTCAAGAAGCTGGGTGTCCCAGCCCGCCTTGGCCAGATGATAGGCGATCGAGGCCCCGACCGCCCCGCCGCCAACGACCAGCGCTTTAACATGAGTTTTCATCAGCACGACTCCGGCAAGGTGATTTGCGCCTCAATCGCAAAACCCGGACATCTCTGGTCAGGCACTGCCGACATGGCAAGGCAGAAAAACGACAAAGCGCAGTGACAGCGCCCAAAGAGCCGGTGCTCAGAGCGCCGCTGCGAGCCTCGCACCCTGATCTATGGCGCGTTTTGCATCGAGTTCTGCAGCAACATCCGCCCCACCGATAACATGCACCGCCTTACCCAAAGCAGTCAGCTCTTCCGCCAGCATGCGCAAAGGCTCCTGACCGGTGCACAACACGATCGTGTCAGCGCCGAGTAGTTCTTCTTGCCCTTCGCGCAATACTACCAGCCCTTCTTGCGTGATGCGGCAGTATTCCAGCCCGCCCAGCATCTGCACGCCTTTCGCGGCAAGCGAGGCGCGATGAATCCAGCCTGTCGTCTTGCCCAGGCCCTTGCCGGGTTTGCCTTTTTTTCGTTGCACCAGAGTCACATGACGCGCGGGCGGCTCTGGCTGCGGGCCAGTTTCAGCCAGCCCACCCGGTGCCAATGCAGGATCAGTCACGCCCCATTCGCGCTGCCAAAGCGCCAGATCCTCGGTCGGGCTTTGCCCCTGATGTGTCAGATATTCGGCGACATCGAAGCCGATACCGCCTGCTCCGACCACCACTACGCGCGCGCCGACCTTGGCCTTGCCGCGCAGCACATCCGTATATCGCAACACATGCGGCGCGTCCTGCCCCGCAATCTGCGGGTCGCGCGGGGTGACGCCGGTGGCTATGATGACCTCTTCATAATCGGCCAGATCGGCGGCAGTCGCCCGCTGGTTCAGCCGTAGATCGATGCCGGAGCGGTTGACCTCGCCTGTGAGCCAATCGACAAGCCCGTGAAACTCCTCTTTGCCGGGGATCTGGCGAGCCATGTTGAGCTGCCCGCCGATCTGCGCATCAGCCTCGAAGAGCGTTACCTTGTGCCCGCGCTGATCGGCGACAAGCGCGGCCATAAGCCCGGCGGGACCAGCGCCAACCACGGCTACGGATTTCGCGTCGCGCGCAGGGGTGTAGCGCAGTTCGGTTTCATGGCAGGCACGCGGGTTCACAAGGCAGGACGAGATCTTGCCCTGAAAGGTGTGGTCCAGACAGGCCTGATTGCAGGCGATGCAGGGCGCGATTTCTGCGGCCCGGCCTGCGGCGGCCTTGGCCACGAAATCGGGATCGGCCAGAAAGGGCCGCGCCATGGAGACCATATTGGCCGCACCGCCTGCCAGAAGGCTTTCGGCCACTTCCGGCGTGTTGATGCGGTTGGAGGTGACAAGCGGGATGCCGACCTTGCCCATCAGTTTCTGCGTGACCCAGGCCCAGCCCGCCCGCGGCACGGATGTTGCGATTGTGGGCACGCGCGCCTCGTGCCAGCCGATGCCGGTATTGAGGATCGTGGCCCCTGCTCCCTCTATTGCATGGGCCAACTGTGTGACCTCATCAAAGCTCTGCCCACCCGGCACGAGATCGATGAGCGAGATACGGTAGATCAGGATGAAATTCAATCCCACGGCCTCACGCACGCGCCGCACGATCTCGACGGGCAGGCGCATGCGGTTTTCATAAGGCCCGCCCCAGCGGTCGCTGCGGTGATTGGTGGCCGCGCAGAGGAACTGGTTGATGAAATAGCCTTCCGAGCCCATTATCTCGACCCCGTCATAGCCAGCCTCCTGCGCGCGCAGGGCAGCCGTGACCATATCGGCGATCTGTTTCTCAATGCCATCTTCGTCCAATTCACGGGGCTTGAAGGGCGAGATCGGGGATTTGATCGCGGACGGAGCCACGCAATCTGGGCCATAAGCGTAGCGGCCAGCATGCAGGATTTGCATTGCGATCTTGCCGCCTTCCGCGTGAACACGCTCGGTGACGATGCGGTGATTGGCAATGTCCTGCGGAGTATAGAGCCCGGCGGCACCGGGAAATACGCCACCTTCGGGATTGGGCGCCATGCCGCCCGTGACCATCAGCGCCACACCGCCGCGCGCGCGCTCGGCGTAATATTCGGCCACCCGCGCCCAGTCGCCGCGCTCTTCGAGCCCGGTATGCATGGAACCCATCAGCACGCGGTTCTTGAGCCGGGTGAAACCGAGATCGAGCGGTGCAAGCAGATGGGGATAGGGGGACATGGCAAACCTCCGGGATACGCGCGCCCGAGATAAGCCGAGGGCTGCGGCGCTGTCACGCAGAACGCGGCGTCATCTCTGTGGCGCCCCTGCGCGCCAATCGGTCGGTGCGCGGGTGGGCGGGT
>SLDY01000090.1 GCA_007125005.1 Natronohydrobacter sp. | reverse complement strand
CTCAGGGCTTTCCTCGGGTTGCCCCATGGCGCGCAAGACCTGCGCGGGTGGCACAATGCCCTGCGCCGAAGTGATGGCAGAGCGGATCAGAATGTGGTTTGCGCATTCCGCACCCTTCCACATCGCCTGTTCGGTATAGAGAAAACGCGCATCCCAGCCCAGACAGCGCGAGCGCAGCTCAAACCGCTCGAAGGCGCGGATACGGCGGCGATAGCGCGTGGTGTTGCCTGCAACCGTGATACCCCAGCGGTTTTGCCGCAGCACTGTGATCAGCCCTGTGCGCGTGGCCATCGGAATGCGCCCGAGATCGTATAATGTGAGCGTGCGGCCATTGTTCAGTTCGATCCAAGGGTCGAGATCCCACGGCCAGCAGCGGTGATGCGAGATATGCGTGTCGCAGATGCCCAGAGCCGGGGCATTGCGGAACTTCACCATTTCCTTGGCGAACCGGAAGAAGGGATACATCGCGCGCTCCTTGTGTTGGGGCTTGGCTTGGGCGCTCTGGGCTGGATGGTCAAGCAATGCCGTCGCGTCAGACCGCGCGCTTAATCCTGGTCGGCCTGCAGGTGCGCCAGAATCGCAGTGCCGAACCGCGCGAGCCGCGCATCATCCATCCCGCGAATCTGGCCCAACGCGCCCAGGCTCCCCGGTCTGCGCTCGGCAATCGCGCGCAAGGTTGCGGGCGCAAGTGTCAGCAGCTTTTCGCATCCGTCCCGACCGCGTTCAAGATCGCGTGCCATATCCTGCAATGCATCATAGAGCGCGCCTGCGTCGCGCCCTGCAAGCTTGCGCCGCTGAGGGTGCTGCGGTGCGGGGTTTGCCCCTGTGATGACGGCCAGAAAGGTTGCGCCGTAGCGTTCGAGCTTCATAGCCCCCACGCCCGAAATCCGCGCCATCTCATCGAGTGTGGCCGGGCGCGTCTCGGCCATCTCGATCAGGGTGCGATCCGTGAAGATGACATAGGCGGGCACGCGCGCGGCCTCGGCCAAGGCGCGGCGCTTGGCCTTGAGCGCGGAGAGCAGCGGTGCATCCTCCTCGGCCACCAGCGCGCGGGCGGCGGGGCGCTCCTGCGTTACTGCGACCGTATCCTCGCGCAGATGGATTTCCGCCTCGCCGCGCAGGATCGGGCGCGCGGCCTCGGTCATGCGCAGCGCGCCATGGCGTTCGGGATCGGGACGGATCAGATCGCGGCCCATCATCTGGCGAAACACGCCCTGCCAGCGCGCACGGCTCAAATCGCGACCCACAGCGAAGGTCGGGAGCGCATCATGTCCGCGGTCTGTAACCTTCTTTGTGACCGTCCCGGTGAGAATATCGATGAGATGCCCGGCCCCGAAGCTCTCGCCGGTGCGCAAGATCGCGGAAAGCGCCTTGCGCACCGGCGTGGTGGCATCAAAAAGCAACGCAGGGCTGATACAGAGATCGCAATTCCCACAAGGCGCGGATGCCTCGCCGAAATAGGAAAGCAGTACCTGACGGCGGCATGCGGTTGCCTCGGCCAAGCCCAAGAGCGCATTGAGCCGCGCGTGATCTGCCTGCTTGCGCTCCAGCGGGGCGAGGCCTTCATCAATCTGAGCGCGGCGCAGGCGGATATCATCGGGGCCAAAGAGCGTGAGCGTATCAGCGGCGGCGCCATCGCGACCCGCGCGGCCGATTTCCTGATAATAGCTCTCGATGGATTTGGGCAGATCGGCATGGGCAACCCAGCGAATATCGGGCTTGTCCACGCCCATACCGAACGCAACCGTGGCCACCACGATCAGATCATCCTCGCGCTGGAACAATTCCTCGACCGCGCGGCGCTCATCGGCCATCATTCCGCCGTGATAGGCGCGCGCATTATGCCCGGCCTCGCGCAGCCCCTGCGCCAAGGATTCAGTGCGCGCACGCGTGCCGCAATAGACGATGCCCGACTGACCTTTCTGCGCCTTCGCATAGTCAAGGATCTGCGCGCGCGGGCGATTTTTGACCGCGAAATTCAGCCGGATATTGGGCCGGTCGAAGCCACGCAGGAAGATTTGCGGCGTGTGAGACACAAAGAGCCGTTTGATGATTTCCGCGCGGGTTTCGGCATCGGCCGTCGCGGTGAAAGCCGCGAGCGGCACATCGAGCACGCGGCGCAGATCACCGATACGCAGATAATCGGGGCGGAAATCATGGCCCCATTGACTGACACAATGCGCCTCATCCACAGCAATCAGGCGCACCCCTGCGCGGCGAAGCATATCCTGTGTCGCCAGCGACGCCAGCCGTTCAGGTGCGATGTAGAGCAGCTTGAGCGCCTTGCGCGACAGCGCCAGATGCACGGCCTCGGTCTCCGCCTCGGTATTGCCAGAGGTCAGCGCGCCTGCGGCCACGCCCAGTTCCTGCAAGCCGCGCACCTGATCGCGCATAAGCGCGATCAGCGGCGAAATCACAACCGTAAGCCCATCGCGACAAAGCGCGGGCAACTGGAAGCAAAGCGACTTGCCGCCCCCTGTAGGCATGATCGCAAGCGTGTCCTGCCCTGCGAGCACTGCCGCCACGATCTCGGCCTGTCCGGGGCGGAAGGCATCGAACCCGAAGACACGTTTGAGCATTTCCTCGGGTGCTGCGGGAACATCCAGCGAGGCCATCTGCTCAGACAAAGGCCATCATGTTGTTGATGATGATGATACGCAGAGCATAAATCGCCAGCAACGCGACCAGCGGTGCCAGATCAATCCCGCCCAGATCGGGCAGGAACTGGCGGATGCGCTGATAGGCGGGCTCCAGCAGGCGGTTCAACCCGTCCCAGATGGAAGCCACAATCGGCGAGCCGAGGCTGAGCACCTGAAAATTGATCAGCCAGCTCAGAATGATATGCGCGATTACAAGAAACTGCGCGACACTGAGGACAAGCAGCAAAATCTGGATCAGGGACAGCATGGAAAACTCCGGCTATTCGGGACTGACGCGAACCTAAGTGGCATGGGCTGAAAGCGCAAGTTGGTCTTGCCGCTTTGAACCCGCCTCAAACAGGCGCGCGACTGTCACGCCGGAACGGTTGGGGCTGCAGATCGGTCAGGCTGCGCCAGAGCCATTCCCACGGGCCATAGCAGAAGTGCCGGAACCAAAGCTGCGCAAAACCGGCAAGAAGCAGAACTGTGGCGAGCGCAAGCGCGATCACGCCCAACGTGCCAAGCTGCCCGATAAGCTGGAAACCCCAGCCATAGAATGCAAGCTGCCCGAGAAGCGATGCGCCGAGATAGCCGGTCAGGCTCATGCGGCCCAGCGGGGCAAGGAGCTTGTGCAGCCATGTTTCGCGGCCATAAAGGGCGGATGCGAGGAGCATCAGATAGCCCAGCGCCATCAGCGGCGTTTCAAGATAAAGAAAATAAAGCGCACCTTGCGGAATCCCGATCATGTGCAGCGTAAGCCCCGCACATAGCCCCGATACGAATACGAGTGCGCCCCAGCGCACAAGCAACGCCCGATTCTCTGCAATCTTTCCGGGCAGGCCGCTCTTGCCGATGGCCAGACCCAGCAGGAACAATCCCGTAAGCGTAAAGAGCCGCAGCAACAGCGTGCCAGTGGCGGCATCCGTCGCACCGGTTACCATCGAGAGATTCTGGCTGACCGTATCGGCATAGTTTGAAGAGGCATAGGCCTGGATGCTTTCGAGCTGCCCTTCCGGTACCGGTACCGGAGGGCCGACACCGCTAAGCGCAAGCGCTAGCGGACCTGTCAGAACCAGCCCCAGCCCCAGCGCGATGGTCATCCGCAGCGGGAGGCGGGCGGCGAAGGGGAGCAGAAGCCCGAGCAGTGCATAGGTCATCAGGATATCTGCCCAGAAGAGGAAAATGGCATTGAAGGCCCCGATCAGCCCCAGGACGGCAAAGCGGCGCAGGAAACGCGTGGTGACAGTCTCACCCGCTGGCCCGGCACGCTGAAGGATCATGCTGAAACTGAGCCCGAACATGAAGGAAAAGGCTGCGAGCGCCTTGCCATCCAGAAAGACATCCAGAAAAGCCCATGCCGCACGATCAGCAGCACCAAGCGTCTGCGCGCGCATCTCAGGCCCGAGATAGGCGAGCCCCGACAAGGTCATCATGTTCATGATCACGACAACGCTCAAGACAGATGCGCGCAGCGCATCCAGCCGTGTTTCACGTTGTTTCAGAGCCCCTGACAAATTCATGCCCCCCGTCAGAATGAAGTTTCATCCACTGCATCCTGATCCGCACAGTTTGTCGTTCCCGCCATGCCCTTAACGGTAGCAAGCCAAGCCAATCGGGCAAGGCACGGCTTTGTGAAGTGGCAGATATGAGCAGAAATGCGCCGGAATACTCAGGATTCGCCCTGAGCGTCGCGCCCGGTGCCCGCGAGTTCGTCCGCCGCAACCCCGCGCTGCTCTTCAAGTGCCTCAAGCCGCGCAACAAGCGACTCAATCGCTTCAGGGCTCCAATGCGGGTCATCAAGCAACATCGCCCATGCGCGCACGTAGCTGTCAAAACTGTAGCGATGGCCATAGCCACGGGTCGGCTTGACTGCGGTCATCATATCGACTGCGAGTTGCAGCGATGTCACCACTGGCAACCAGCGGAAATCAGGCGAGACATCTGGCGCGCGCGGCTCTTCCATCCATGACGGAGGCCGCCAGACCGAA
Source organism: Natronohydrobacter sp. (assembly GCA_007125005.1). Lineage (GTDB taxonomy): Bacteria > Pseudomonadota > Alphaproteobacteria > Rhodobacterales > Rhodobacteraceae > Roseinatronobacter. The sequence goes on along the minus strand of SLDY01000090.1, from coordinate 15,182 downwards.
CGGGGGTCAAAGAAGGTGACGGCATCGCTGGGATATTGCAGATAAAGGATACGGAAATTGCCCCACGGTGCGCGGGTATCCGAAGTCTGGCCGGACTGGTTCATGAAACGCACTGCGCGCCCGTCACGGTAGCTGGGCCGCCATGCTGGCGTTCCGGGATTGCGGCTTGCGGTCACTTCCGACCATGTTGGACTGTTGAAGGGCGGGCCAACCCAGAGCGCGCCATCAAAGGGATCCCCCACCACCTGATACAGATCATGGCTGAGTTCGGAATTGAGCGCGCCGAGGCTCAGGCCATTGAGATAGAGAGCCGGGCGCGCATCAGCAGGCAGGCTGCGCCAATGTTCATACACCGCCGAGAAGACCGCGCGCGCCGTCTCGACACCGTATTCAGGGTCGGTGAGCAACGAGAGCCAGCTTGCAACATAGGAATACTGCACCGAGACCGTCGCCACATCCCCCTTGAGCACATATTCGAGTGCCTGTTGGCCGAAACGGTTAACTGTGCCGGTGCCTGTGGGCGTGGCGATCACCAAGGTGCCGCGATCAAAAGCGTTGATGCGCTTGAGTTCCAACAGCGCAAGCTGCGCACGTGATTCCGGGTCGGGCGCGGAATTCAACCCGACATAAACACGCAGCGGTTCCAGTGCCGGGCCACCTGTGGCCGCTTCGATCTCTGCGCGATCAGGGCCTGCAGCGATCATCGCACGGCCCGTACGGCCCAGTTCTTCCCAGTTCAGAAGCGAACCCGGTGCCCCTGTCTTGAGCGGGTCTTCAGGGCGGGGGCTGGTCTCCTCGAAAGCACCATCAAGCCCGGCATAGATGCGATCTGCAACATTGAAGGCACTGCGCACAAGCACACCATTGCCGATATTCCAGAACAGCAGCGCCGTGAGCGTAACCGCGAGGATGAATGCCTGCGGCCCCGGCAGGATGCGCGCCAGCACGCCGGAGAATTTCTGCACCAGATACCATGATAGCCGCGCCCCCCAGACCAGAAGCAGGAAAACCAGCGCGGCCCCGAGCGCGATGGTAAACGGGCGCACAGTCTCGACCGGTGGCATTTCCATCAGCGCGCGCAGCCCGTTTTGCCACTCCGATGCCTGCCAGAGCGCCACCGCTGCAGCGAGCAGGCAAACTGCGCCGACCGAGAGGCGCAAGCGTCGTTGTGCCAGAACATGCATCGGCGGAAACTCCAGCCGGTGCCAGATGCTGGCCAGCATCAGACCAATCGCATAGCCTGCAGCAAGGCTGACCCCACTGAGCACCGCCTGCACGATTGTATCACGCGGCACGAGGCTGGGGGTGAGCGAGGCGATAAAGAACAAAGTGCCCAGAATGAGCGCGGGCACACGCAACTGTGGAACAAGCGCGGTTGGAACGCGCAAACTAGTGAAACGTCGGATCATAAGGGCCGATATCCCGACGCGCTTGCGCGCACAGTCAAGCCAGATCGACACTCTCGCTCAGGGTGGAGTGCCTTGTCGATGGCAAAGCGCGCGGGGACAAAGCGAGCGGGCACGCGCGGGATGGCGCTATGACGCGCGGTGGTCTGGAAAGGGTAATCGTTTCTGCGCATGGCCCAAGAACACCACAACGCAAGGGGGCCCTGCAAGACGCTTGCGGTAATTCCTTCGTGTAAAAGTCTGTTCTGCTAACTGAACCGGCATGACACGGATACCCCCGGCTCAGATCGTATCCTCTTCGCCCAGACGCTGGCGCAGGCTGCGCAGCACCGGAATAGTCTGGCGCACACGTTCTTCGCCAAGGCGTTGGACGGCATCATCAATCAGAGGTGTGATCGCCGCAAGCGCCGCATCGCGTGCGGCACGACCCGCCGGGCTGATCGCCACCTTCTTGCGCCGCGCATCATCCCAATCGGGACGGATATGCACATAACCCGCCCATTCGAGTTTGTTGAGCGTGTTGGTCATTGCCCCGCGCGTGACATGAAAAGCGCGCGCCAGTTCCGCCGGTGTCATTTCTTCCTGCAATCGCACGAGCAGGTTGAGCACACCGAAATGCGACAGCTCCATCCCCTTTGGCAGCACTTTCGACAGCCGGTTGCGGGCAAGCTGATCGGCCATGAGCAATTCGCTGAACAGCGCGTTGGCCAGATCGCGGCGCGGGTTCTTCATGACTGCTCCCCTGACGCATCGCCTCCTGCGATACTGAAGGGGCGGTCGTGAAACAGCGATGGCACACGATCACGCGCCGTGATCACATCGGCCAGATCGAGCTGCACAAGCCCGACCCCCGGATCTGTACCCATATCAAGCAGCACTTCTCCCCAGGGTGCAACGACCATCCCGTGCCCATAGGTGTTGCGCGCACGCCCTTCGCGCGCGCTGTGCCGCCCGGTCTGGGCCGGGGCAAGCACAAAACATCCCGTCTCGATTGCGCGCGCGCGCAGGAGTATTTCCCAATGCGCAGCCCCTGTAACCGGGCTGAAGGCCGCCGGGATCGTTAGGATCTCGGCCCCGGCCTGTGCAAGTGCGCGGTAGAAATAGGGAAAACGCAGGTCATAGCAGACACTCAGCCCGAAATTCGCAAGCGGTGTTTCAACCACAACCGCTGCCTCACCGGGCCGAAACCCGGAGGATTCGCGGTATGTCTCGGTCGGCGAGACCTGCACATCAAACATATGGATCTTGTCATAGCGTGCGCGGATCTCGCCGGTCGGATCGATCAGAAACGACCGGTTCGCAAAACGCCCCTCGGTATCGCGGGTCTTGAGGGCAAGCGAGCCGATGAGCACCCAGAGCCCCAGCGTTCGGGCTTCCTCGCGCAGCCCTGCGAGAGTGATATCCTCCTGCTCGCACTGCAAGACCTGCTCTTGATGCGCCCGACTGGCCGAGACGCAATTCGTAACCTCCGGGGTGAGCGCGATCTGCGCCCCGGCAGCGGCGGCCTGTTGCAGATAAGAGCGCGCCGCCGCCAGATTTCTGGCTGGCTCATCGCTCGAATTCATCTGGATCAGTGCAACCGCAATACTCACGACATCAGACTTTCAGCATCGGGTCGAGCTTGCCGGCCTTGTCCAGCGCATAGAGATCGTCACAGCCGCCAACATGGATATCGCCGATGAAAATCTGCGGCACAGTCCGCGCGCCACCCGAGCGAGAGAGCATTTCCGCGCGCTTGTCGGGATGGCGCGACAGATCGACCTCCGAAAAGCTGATCCCTTTGGATTTCAAGAGCCGTTTCGCGGCATGGCAGAAGCCGCAGAGTGGGGATGTATAGATTTCAACTGGTTGCATGATACGGGCTCACTCAGACGGATTTCGCGCGCACTATAGCCCATCACTGCGTTCTTGCAACGCGTGCCAGCGTAATCACCCGAACCGAGGCCGCGCCATGGGCCAGACATGTCTCTGCGGCGGCGGCAAGAGTTGCACCAACAGTCATCACATCATCAACCAGCAGAACATCACGACCTGCGAGAAGCTTTTTGTGGCGTGGATGGGCCTCGAAAGCATCGGCAACATTGGCAAAGCGGCCCATCCGCCCCCGACCATCCTGACGGCCAGTGGCACGGCGGCGTATCAGCAGATCCGGGCAATGCGGCAATCCCAGCTCTCGCGCCAGTTCCGAACTGAGCAGCGCCGCCTGATTGTAGCGCCGCCATGCGAGACGCAGCCAATGCAGAGGGATCGGAGCCGCCAGCATATCCGGCCGGACAAGCGGCCGCGCTGCACGCGCCATCCAGACGGCGGCAGGCCGCACAAGATCATGCCGATCATGGTGCTTGAGCCCGAGGACGATCTGCGGAGCGCGGCCTTCATAGAGCATAGCCGCCCGGCCCTGCTCCCAGGGCCGGGCAAGGGTGAGGCATTCATCGCAATGCAGCGGCGTCTCGCCCGCATCACCCGGAAGCGGCAGACCGCAACTGTCGCAGCAACTGCCACTTATGAACGTCACCTGCCGCCAGCATTGCCCGCAAAATGATCCCGTTTCATCGACAGGTGCTTCACAGGTGAGACAATGCGCCGGGTAGATGGCGCGCAAAAGGCCTTCCACCAGCTTGCGGCCAGATTGTATTGCATGCGGGGCAATGTTTTGCATTCCGTCACCTGCTCCATTACAGACAGCCGCATCATGACCCAGCCACCCCCGGATCTGACCGACCGAAAAGCCCTTGCGCGCAACCGTTCCCGCGCGGCAGGCGATATGTTCTTGCATGATATCGCCCGCGACGAGCTTCAATCTAGGCTCGCCGAGGTTAACAGGCAGTTCACAAAGCCCGCGATCGTGACCGGGCTTCGTGAGCGATGGTCAGATTTTCTGCCCGAGGCGCGGCTGGTCGAGGACAGCCCGGTGCTAGCGCTGGAGGAAGGCGCGCATGATCTTGTGATTCACGTAATGGCGCTGCATTGGGCGGCGGATCCGGTGGGCCAGCTGGTGCAGGCCCGCCGCGCGCTCTGCCCTGACGGCTTGTTTCTGGGCGTGATGCTGGGCGGGCAAACCTTGGCCGAATTGCGCGCCTGTCTCGCGCAGGCGGAAAGCGAGGTCACTGGCGGGCTGAGCCCGCGCGTGCTGCCGATGGCCGAGATTCGCGATCTGGGCGGACTGTTGCAGCGCGCGGGTTTTGCACTGCCGGTGGCCGACCAGATCAGCCAGAAAGTGGCCTATAGCCGGATCGAGCGCTTGTATGACGATCTGCGCGCCATGGGAGAGCGCAATGCCCTTGCGGCGAGACGTCGCAGTTTTACACCCCGCGCGCTATTCTCGCGCACTGCTGCGCTCTATGCACAGCACCATACGGGATCAGATGGCCGCCTGCGCGCAAGTTTCGATCTGGTCTTTCTAACTGGCTGGTTCCCTGATGCGAGCCAACCCAAACCTCTCCGCCCCGGATCGGCCACAGCACGGCTTGCTGATGCGCTTGGCACACAGGAAGCCCCCCTGCCCGATAGAATCAAAATCCCGGGTAAAGATTGAAACCCCGTCAAAACCCGTTACATGCGCAAAAAGCCGCAAAACTTGCCGGGAGATATGGTATGAAGGATACAGTCATGCTTGATGCAAAGCCACAAAGCCAGATCGCGCGCTGCCCGGTGCATATGGATCAGCCCGGCGAGGGGCGGCTTGCCCATGCCGATGCCGATCATCCGCCGGTTCCGCAGGCGAAGATCGGTGTGCTGCTGGCGAATCTCGGCACGCCCGACAATTATGACTACTGGTCGATGCGGCGCTATCTCAACGAATTTCTCTCCGACAAGCGCGTGATCGACTATCCGGCGTGGAAATGGCAGCCACTCTTGCAGCTCATCATCCTCACCAAGCGGCCATTCACCTCTGGGGCGAATTACAAATCCATCTGGAACCACGACAAGGGCGAAAGCCCGTTGATGACCATCACCAAGGACCAGACCGCGAAACTGGCCGAGGTGATCGGCGCACGATTCGGCGATGGTGTGATGGTCGATTTCTGCATGCGCTATGGCAATCCCTCGACCAAATCAAAGGTCGATGCGATGGTTGCCGCTGGCTGCGAAAAGATCCTCTTCTTTCCGCTTTACCCGCATTATGCAGGGGCGACTTCGGCCACGGCCTGCGACCAGTTCTTCCGCGCGCTGATGGAGCAGAAGATGCAGCCCGCAGCGCGCACAGTTGCGCCCTATTTCGATAATCCGGCCTATATCAAGGCGCTCGCGGCGTCCGTGCAGCGCGCCTATGATTCGATGGAAGAGAAGCCTGAAGTGCTGGTGGCCTCCTATCACGGCATGCCCAAACGCTACCTGATGGAAGGCGACCCCTATCATTGCCAGTGCCAGAAAACGACACGCCTTCTGCGTGAGGAACTCGGCTGGGAGGAAGGCAAGATTCAGACCACCTTTCAGTCAGTTTTCGGCAGTGAGGAATGGCTGCGGCCCTATACGGTTGATCATGTGGCCGATCTGGCGCGGCAAGGGGTCAAACGTCTGGCAGTGATCGCGCCTGCTTTCTCCGCAGACTGCATTGAAACGCTTGAAGAAATCAATGAAGAGATCTGCGAGAGCTTCGAGGAGGCGGGCGGCGAGCATTTCACCTATATCCCCTGCCTGAACGATGATGATGCGCATATCACGGCACTGAGCCAAATCATTGAGGCAAATCTGCAAGGCTGGACAAACACCTGACGGCGGTTTTGCCGTTTGCCTGACAATCAGCAGGCGAATCGGACAACCGGCAGACGAACATGAAAAAAGGTGGCCGGGAAACCTGCCACCTTTCGTCATTTCCAGCGATATGCCAGTCAGATCAGCGTGTTGCAGCCGCAGCAGCGATGATCAGGAGCAGCATGATCGGAACGATGATGCCGCCCGAGGAAGCGCGGGTTTCTTCGACAACTACTGCGGGCTCGATAACCGGGTCCGAGTATTTGCCCATTTTGCTATGCGAACCAGCGAAAGCCGAAGTAGCAGCAACCGACAGCGCAGCAGCGAGAGCGATTTTCTTCATAGTAACCTCCAGATAGCATTGACGCGCGACAGCACGCGACAATTCCCAAGACGATGTGTCGTAGCTTTGGGAAAACATTTTCTCGTGCCAAGTTCAATGGATTGATTGCGCGCCGATCTTGCTTTCTGCGCTCTTCGACAATTTCGCAACACTTTTGTCAGCTCATGATGAGGCCATGAATAGTTCGGGCGAAAAGAGGCTTTTGCCACGATAGCCTGCCCTGCTGGCAGGAAAGCCACGCGTGGGATGGATCCGTTTCGATCACGGCGAGTTGTATTTGCACACCCTGACTGAACTCGCTAAGCAGCCGCCAAGCTGGAAGGAAGTATTATGTTTCGCAGAACATTGCCGTTTTTCGTGGTGGCGCTTGGACTTGCCGCGTGTGAGGCGCCGGCGCCCGCCTCTGTGCCAATGGGTGCCGACGGTCGGCCTATGCAGGTAGTCTACCGCATCGGCGCCAATGACGCGCCACGCGTGCGCGAACGGATGCAGGACGGGTTGAACACCATGCGCGCGCAAAACGGCCTGCCACCGCTGCAGGCCAATGCAGAACTTGCCAGCGCCGCTGCGACTCATGCGCAGGATATGTCGTTCCAGAGCCGCCCGTGGCATTGGGGCTCGGACGGGTCCAGCCCGATGCAGCGCGCGCAGCGGTCGGGCTATCGTGGCTCGGTCATCGGTGAGTTGATCTCGGAGACTTTCGAGAGCGAATTCGAGACGGTCAATGCGTGGATGCTCGAACCCGAGACCCGGCAGGTGATTCTTGATCGCCGCGCGCAGGATGTGGGCGTCGGCTGGCATCAGGATGACAATGGCAAATTATGGTGGACCGTCGTTCTTGGCGAAGGCAATCAGGCCATGCAGATGGCCGGCTTCTGATCGCTGTCCCTGTATTTCGAACTGAAAGTTTCAGCTTGAAGGCCGCATCTCGCCCTGCGGCCTTTTCAGACACATGCCGCTGATACAAGCCCCGGATATCAGCCCCGATGCGCACCATCCGCAAGTGCGCGAACATAGTCGAGCACTTGAGCCAGAGGCTTGCCAGCAGCGATTTCCTTGACAATGGCTGATCCGACAACGCAGCCATCGGCCACGCTCGCGATCTGCTCTGCGGTTTCGGGGGTGGAAATCCCGAAGCCCACAATCACCGGCAAATCCGTTGCAGCCTTGATCCGCGCCACTTCCGGCCCGACATCACGAGCCTGTGCTGCAGCAGCTCCGGTAATGCCCGTAATCGAGACATAATAGACAAAGCCAGAGGTGTTTTGCAGCACTTTGGGCAGACGGCGGTCATCAGTGGTGGGCGTGGCAAGCCGGATAAAATTCAGCCCCGCCGCCTGCGCGGGCAAGCAAAGTTCGCTGTCTTCCTCGGGCGGCAGATCAACCACGATCAGCCCATCCACCCCGGCGGATTTCGCATCGCTCAGAAACCGGGAGACGCCGCGATTGTAGATCGGGTTGTAATAACCCATCAGCACGACCGGGGTGTCATCATTGCCCTCTCGGAAGCGACGCACCATCTCGAGCGTCTTTTCCAGCGTTTGTCCGCCTTCCAACGCGCGCTGCCCGGCAAGCTGGATCGTCGGGCCATCGGCCATGGGATCCGTGAAAGGAACACCAAGCTCGATGATATCCACACCCGCCTCCGGGAGCCCCTGCATGATTGCAATCGAGGTCTCGAGATCAGGATCGCCCCCCATGATGTAAGCGACGAATGCCTTGCGGCTTTCGGATTTCAGCTTGGCGAATGTGGCATCGATTCTGGTCATCTGATCCTGTCCCTGCGTGGTCATGAGAGGGTTTGTGCGAAAAACGGGGCAGAATCAACCTTGCTTGCATGATCGGGCGCAGGCCGGTCTTGCCACGCTTGCAGCCGCAACCTACAAGCGCGGCGCTGCCAAATGAGAGAAGGATCGCGTCATGGGCTTCAGGATGGGAATTGTCGGGCTGCCGAATGTGGGCAAATCCACCTTGTTCAATGCGCTGACAAAGACAGCCGCTGCGCAGGCCGCGAATTTCCCTTTCTGCACCATCGAGCCGAATGTGGGCGATGTGGCTGTGCCGGATGCGCGGCTCTACAAGCTGGCCGAGATCGGCAAATCGCGCGAAATCATTCCCACGCGAATGACATTCGTGGATATCGCGGGGCTGGTGCGCGGAGCCTCCAAAGGTGAGGGTCTGGGCAACCAGTTTCTCGCCAATATCCGCGAGGTTGATGCCATCGCTCATGTGCTGCGCTGCTTCGTCGATGATGATGTGACGCATGTGGAAGGCAAGATCGACCCGGTTGCCGATGCCGAGACAATCGAGACCGAGCTGATGATCGCGGATATGGAATCGATCGAGAAGCGGCTGGCCAATCTTTCGCGCAAGATCCGAGGCGGCGACAAGGAGGCCGTCGAGCAGGACAGGCTTCTGCGCCGCGCGCTGGAAGCGCTGGAGGCAGGCAAACCCGCGCGAACAGTCGAGATCGCGGAGGAAGAGCGCAAATCCTGGCGCATGTTGCAGCTGCTGACGGCCAAGCCTGTGCTCTATGTCTGCAATGTTGAAGAAGCCTCTGCGGGCAGCGGGAATGCGCTTTCAGCGCGTGTGGCCGAGATGGCCGCCGCACAGGGGGCTGCGCATGTGGTGATTTCTGCGCAGATCGAAGAAGAGATCAGCCAGCTTGCTGCGGATGAGGCCGAAATGTTCCTGTCGGAGATGGGGCTGGACGAGCCCGGCCTCGACCGGCTGATCCGCGCGGGCTACGAGCTTCTGGGCCTGCAGACCTATTTCACTGTCGGCCCCAAGGAGGCGCGCGCCTGGACGATCCCTGTCGGCACACTCGCGCCGCAGGCCGCAGGTGTCATCCATGGCGATTTCGAGCGCGGGTTTATCCGGGCAGAGACAGTTGCCTATGATGATTACGTGGCGCATGGCGGGGAGGCGGGTGCGAAGGAGGCTGGCAAATTCCGGGTTGAAGGCAAGAGCTACGAAGTCAAGGACGGAGATGTGCTGCATTTCCTGTTCAACGCATAAGCCCTTCGGCACCCGAAACCTGAGTCTCCGACACCCGCAGTTGCGATAATCTGCCACAACCTGCTGGCTCTGATGACGAGTGTGGCGACACCTTCGGGCTTGACATGCGCGGCCTGAACCCGTCCCTATTGGGAACGCGCAGGCAGGTGGCTCACGCCGCACTGCCGCTGTGACGTCAGCAAGAACGCAACCAAGGGAGGTCCTAATGCGTCTTACCAATTTCTCGGCTCTGGCCGCTGCTGCTGTCATGTCTGTGTCTATGGCACAGGCACAAGATCGCGATGGCTGGCCATCGGATCTGACTGTCGGCACCGCCAGTCAGGGCGGGGTGTATTTTGTCTATGGCAACGGGCTTGCCTCTTTCATCTCGGAAGAGCTGGGCATCAATGCCAGCGGCGAAGTAACCGGCGGCCCGGTCCAGAACGTAACCCTGCTGCAGATGCAGGAGCATGATATCGGGCTGGTGACAATGGGCCCGATGTATGAAGCATGGATCGGCGAGAGCGAACTGGCCCCCGGCCTGCCGCATACGGATGTGCGCGCGCTCTTCCCGATGTATGAGACCCCGTTCCAGGGCATCGCGCTTTGCAGCCAGAACATCAGTTCGGTAAGCGATCTGGCCGGCAAGCGAGTGAGCGTTGGCCCTGCGGGCGGCACGCCCGGCACCTACTGGCCGCGCATCCTTGAAGCGCTGGACATCAATGCGACCGTATCCTTTGCCGGTGCAGCGGATGCTGCCAGCCAGTTGCAGGACGGGCTGATTGATGCCTTCGTCTTTGCCGCCGGTCTGCCGATTGCCGCCTTCTCGCAGGTTGCGGCCGAATCGGATGCCTGCACCTTCGCCTTCAGCGAAGATGAGCACGCAGCCGTTCTGGAAGCCTTCCCGGAAGTGTCGAATTTCACCATCCCGGCAGGCACATACACAGTGCAGACCGAGGATCAGAATTCGGTGGCAATGTGGAACTTCGCTGTGGTGCATGCCGACATGCCCGAGAGCCTTGCTTATGAAATCACCAAGCTGGTGATGGAAAACAATGATCGCATGTTGCAGATCCATGCTGCTGCAGCGGCAACCCTGCCCGAAAACTTTGTCAATAACAGCTTCCTGCCCTTCCATCCCGGATCGGTGCGCTGGTTTGAGGAGAATGGATTCGAGATCGACCCGGATCTGCAGGGCTGATGCTGTTCATCAGGTAACATTGCAAAAGGCCGCCTCTGTGCGGCCTTTTGCCAAATAAAACGGCCAAATTTCAAAATATGAACAGGGATAGGGGATATGGCATCACAGCAGACAGACCCGGCCATCGAGGCTGAAAAGCTTCTGGACGACAAGACCCCGGATAATATCGCTGAAGGCGTTGACCGCGAGATCGTCATGTCAAACCAGCGCGTCCCGCCGGGCAGGCTTGGTCTGGTGGTCGCACTGGCCTGTATCGCCTATACAGCCTTTCATATCATTGCGATGAACCTCTATCCGCTCGAGACGTGGGTCTATCGTCTCAGCCATGTGACAGGCGGACTGATCCTCGGATTTCTGCTGTTCTCGGCCACTGTCTTTACGCAAAGCACGGATGACAGCGCCTCGCGCTCTGCGTTCGAACTCGCGCTGGTGGCGCTGGCGGCACTTGGTGTGGGCGTGGCATTGGTGCAGATCATCCTTGCCGTGGCGACCGGCAATCTGATTGCGATGGGTGCCCCGCCAGACCAGATGAAATACACCTTCGGCTGGCCACTGATTGCCGGCACATCGCTGGCGCTTCTGGCAAGCTGGCTTTTTCCCGGACGCGACCGCGCTCGCATCACGCTGGCCGATATAATCCTTGCCTTCGCGGCGCTGACGGTTGGTATCTATATCATCGCCCATGCCGGTTTTCTGCGCAACCGCGCAGGCGTTTTCCCGCATGTGAACGATATGTATGCCGCCATAGCAGGCATCATCCTGATCCTTGAATTGACGCGTCGCCTTGCCGGTCTGGCGCTGGTGATCATCGTGCTGGTCTTCGTTGCCTATGGCTTTCTGGGCCCATGGCTGCCGGGTTTCCTGAATCATCGCGGATACAGCCCTGAGCGCTTTTTCGCGCGCATTTATACAGATATCGGGGTACTCGGGCCGACGACAGCAGTTTCCTCAACCTATATCATCCTCTTCATCACCTTCGCAGCGTTTCTGCAGGCCAGTCGCGTGGGCGAATATTTCATCAACTTCGCCTTCGCGGCTGCTGGCGGCGCGCGGGGCGGGCCTGCCAAGGTGGCGATTTTCGGGTCGGGCCTGATGGGTATGATCAACGGCACCTCGGCGGGTAACGTCGTCTCCACCGGCTCGCTGACCATCCCGCTGATGAAGAAAGTCGGCTACCGCCCCCAGACTGCCGCTTCGGTCGAGGCCGCAGCCTCCTCTGGCGGGCAGATCCTGCCGCCGATCATGGGCGCTGGTGCCTTCATCATGGCCGAGATCACGGGCATCCAATATCGCGAGATCGTCATTGCCGCGATTATCCCGGCGGTGCTCTATTTCCTGTCTGTCTATTTCATGGTGGACAAGGAAGCACTGAAGAAAGGCATGCAGGGCCTGCCGCGCAGCGCCTTGCCCAAGTTCCGCGAAATGGCGAAACAGGCCTATCTGTTCATTCCGATTATCATGCTTATCGGCGCGCTTTACGTCGGCTATTCGGTGATCCGGGCGGGGACATATGCGATGATCGCAGCCTTTGCCGTGAGTTATATCCGGATCGTGATCGATGACCGTGAGGATGGGCTCCAGAACCATCTGATGGGGCTGATCCTTTGCGTGCTTGCGATCATGCCGTTGGTGGTGGGTGCGCAAATCCTGACCCAGGGTTGGGGCGACGGGACAACCATGCAACTGGTGGTCTCGATCATCATCAGCGTGATGTCGATTGTCGGAATCACCATGACATTGCGCATGAACTCGCCCCTCGCAAAAGGCATTGCCAAGGCGGTGGAGCATTTCCGCATGATCCCCTATGCGCTGGAAATCGCAGCGAAGATGTCGCTGCAACTGGTCGCGGTCTGTGCTGCGGCAGGGGTGATCGTGGGCATCATCGCGATTACCGGGATCGGGGTGCGGCTCTCTGGCGTGTTGATGGCGATTGCAGGCCAGAGCCAGCTTCTGGCGCTGTTCTTTGCAATGTGTGTGGCCATCATCCTTGGCATGGGGATGCCCACAACGGCGGCCTATGCAGTCGCGGCCTCGGTGATCGCGCCGGGCCTCATCCGCATGGGGATCGAACCGCTGACAGCGCATTTCTTCATCTTCTATTACGCAGTCATGTCGGCCATCACGCCACCTGTGGCGCTGGCCGCCTATGCAGGGGCTGCGATTGCGCAATCCGACCCGATGAAAACAAGTGTCGAGGCTTTCAAGATCGGGCTTGCGGCCTTTGTGGTGCCGTTCATGTTCTTCTACAGTTCGTCGCTGCTGATGCAGGGCGAGACGCTGGAGATCGTCCATGTCTTCATCACCGCAAGCCTTGGTATCTATCTGCTGGCCTCGGCCGTGCAGGGCTGGCTCTTCGGGCTGATAAACTGGCCCTTCCGCGTGATTGTTGGCATTGCCGCATTGGCAATGATCGCAGGGGGCTGGACCTCAGATCTTATCGGGCTTGGGGTCGCAGGGGCAGTGTTTCTCTACCAGCGCGCACTCCGAATGCGCGACAAGACCGCCTGAGACTGCGTCTGCCAAGCGAGGTATGATATCGGGGCCGCGCCATGCAGATGGCGCGGCCCCGCTGATTCCATTCCCTCAGCGCCCGGTTCGGGTATAGTGGAGCGAGGCAAGACGATCACTGGCGAGGGTGCAGATGGATAAAAAGCAGCAATTCCACATCTGGTACTGGATCGCGGCCTTCCTGTTATTGCTCACTTTTCAGAACATGTGGTCGCAAGCCACCGTGACCGAACGCATACCCTACAGCCAGTTTCTTGAATTGCTGGAGCAAGATCGCATCGCCTCGGTTCAGGTGCGCTCAGAAAGCATCTCCGGGCGTTACCGCGAGCAGATCGACGGCCGGACGCATTTCGTCACCAATATCGTGCCCGGAGAGCTGACCGAACGGCTGGAGGCCAGCACGGCCGAGTTCGACGGCACAGTCGAGAATACAGCGATCGGCGCAATCCTCTCATGGGTGCTGCCAGTGGTGCTGATCTTCGGGATCTGGGTGTTTTTCTTTCGCCGGATCATCGATCGGCAGGGTATGGGCGGCATGATGAATGTCGGCAAGTCCAAGGCCAAGGTTTATGTCGAGCGCGATACGGGTGTGACCTTCGATGACGTGGCCGGGATCGACGAGGCCAAGGCCGAATTGCAGGAGGTTGTCTCTTTCCTCAAGGAGCCCGATCATTATGGCCGGCTTGGTGCGCGCTTGCCAAAGGGGATTTTGCTCACTGGCCCGCCCGGCACTGGCAAGACGCTGGTTGCGCGCGCGATCGCTGGCGAGGCCGGTGTGCCCTTCTTCTCGATCTCGGGCTCCGAATTCGTCGAGATGTTCGTCGGTGTGGGCGCGGCACGGGTGCGGGATCTGTTCGATCAGGCCCGCAAGGCTGCGCCTTGCATCATCTTCATCGATGAACTGGATGCAATGGGCAAGAAGCGTGGTCTCTCGGCGATGGGCGGCGGGCATGACGAGAAGGAACAGACGCTCAACCAGCTCCTGACCGAGCTCGATGGCTTTGATCCGCGCGAAGGGATCGTGCTTCTGGCGGCGACCAACCGCCCCGAAATCCTTGATCCCGCGCTGATGCGGGCTGGCCGCTTCGACCGGCAGGTTCTGATCGACCGACCCGACAAGACCGGTCGGGCGGCAATCCTCGCAGTGCATCTGCGCAAGGTGCGACATGTGGGGCTGGATCTGGATGCCATTGCCGCGCTGACGCCGGGTTTCACAGGCGCGGAACTGGCAAATCTGGTCAACGAGGCCGCAATTCAGGCAACTCGGCGCGGGGCAGAACGGGTCGCGATGGAGGATATCACAGCAGCCCTTGAGCGGATCGTCGCGGGGCTGGAGCGCAAGGGGCGGCTCCTGAACCCCGCCGAGCGTCACGCAGTTGCGGTGCATGAGATGGGCCACGCGCTGGCGGCGGCCTCCATCCCCGGTGCGGATCCGGTCCACAAGGTCTCGATCATCCCGCGTTCCATCGGTGCATTGGGCTATACGATGCAGCGCCCGACCGAGGATCGTTTCCTGATCACCCGCGCCGATCTGGAAAGCCGGATGATGGTACTTCTGGCCGGGCGCGCCGCCGAAGATCTGGTGCTGAACGAGATCTCGACCGGGGCCGCCGATGATCTGGCGCGTGTCACGGATATCGCGCGCCAGGTCGTCACGCGCTTCGGGATGCATCCCGCCCTCGGGCAGGCGGTGCTTGAACCTGAACGCGGCGGATTTCTGGGCGAGGACCGCTACAGCATCACCCCGCGCGATCATTCGGAAGAGACGGCGCGCGAGGTCGATCTGGCCGTGCGCGACCTGATCGACCGCGCCTATCAACGCGCCAAGGAGCTGCTGGCCGCGCGCCGGGGTGATCTTGATGCCGGGACAGCGCTGTTGCTGGAGCGTGAAACAATCACGCCAGCGGATTTCCCCGCACTCAGCGCAGAGCCGCAACCTGCGGCAGCACAGTAGCGCTACGCCCGCCTTGGTTCTGGCGGAGCGGCGCGCCTGTGCGCAGGCCCCGCGCAGAGGCTGCGGGTGGGTGGGTGG